>NZ_JAERQZ010000001.1:2426151-2755558 GCF_016735515.1 Piscinibacter sp. HJYY11
CGTGCCGTCCCACCAGGCGCTGGCGTTGAGGGGCAGCGGCTGCGCGCCCCAGCGGTTGAGCTGGTCGAGCGCAGCCACCTGGTCCATCTGGAAACGCAGCGTGGCGGTGGCCGGCGCGATCGGCAGCACCTTGAGCGAGACCTCGAGGATGACGCCCAGCGTGCCCATCGATCCCGCCAGCAGGCGCGACACGTCGTAGCCCGCCACGTTCTTCATCACCTGGCCGCCGAAGCTGAGCACCTCGGCCTTGCCGTTGAGCATGGAAGCGCCGAGCACGTAATCGCGCACCGCACCCACCGACGCACGCGACGGGCCCGAGAGCCCCGCGGCCACCATCCCGCCCACCGTGCCGCCCGCCATGAAATGCGGCGGCTCGAAAGGCAGGCACTGGCCACATTCGGCGAGCGTGGCCTCCAGTTCGGCGAGCGGCGTGCCGGCCCGCGCGGTGACGACGAGCTCGCTCGGCTCGTAGCTCGAGATGCCGCTCAGTTCGCGCAGGTGCAAGGGCTCGCCTTGCGCGGCCTCGCCATAGAAACTCTTGGTGCCGCCGCCGCGGATGTCGAGGTGACGGCCGTCGTGGCGGGCCGCTTGCACCTGGTCGATCAGGCGCTGCAGGGCGGGGTCGTGGTCGTTCATGGGCCCCGCCATTCTCACCGACGCGGCCTTCCCCTCGTCGTCAGCGGGAGGACCAGGCCGACTGCCTCGCGATTGGTGGGCGCCCGCGCTTCAGAAAACCCAGCAGCGGGCGTTCGACGGCGACGTAGAGCGCACAGCCCACCAGCACCGAAAGGCCCAGCACCACGATCCAGAACGCACGGCCGGGCATGAGGTCGGCCAGGCCCAGCTCTCGGGCGAACCGCAGCGCGTAGGTCTGCACGTGCCAGTGGATGAGGTAGATGGAGTACGAGGCATCGCCGATGAAGGTCATCCACCGTGGCAGCCTGCCAAACGCACCGTGGCGCTCGAGCGCACAGCCTCCGGCGATGACGAGGACGAACGACAGCAGCCAGGTCATCTCGGCCGCGACGCGCGTCGGGTCGGGCTCGGGAAATGCCGTCGTGCCCCACAGGAACAGCACGGCGCCGCCGGCGAATGCAAACCTCGCCAGCGTGAGGCCCAGGCGCGGCGCCATCCAGAAGGCCAGCATGCCGGCCAGGAAGAAGAGGTTGTTGACACCGAGGAGCACGTCCCGCACACCCTGGACGTTGTCCTGGATCTCCCACAGGCAAAGACAGCACAGGAACCATGTCGCCAGCACCAGGACGCCCAGCCGGCGGTGCAGGATGGCCAGCGCGAACAGCAGGTAGAAGAACACTTCGTGGAACAACGTCCACGCCTGGCCCACGACCGACCGCGAGGTGTCGAGCTTCAACAGGAGCACCTGCGACAGCCAACTGGTGGCCGACGACACATCGGCCAGGCCGTTGGCGCCCTTCAGGTGGATGCCCGCCGCCACGAGGGCGAGCACGATCCAGTAGAGGGGGTAGATGCGCACGGCGCGCTTGTGCAGATAAGTGCCCAAGCGGCTGGGGCGCCCCACGTCTGCGGCATGGGCATAGAGGATGATGAAGCCGCTCAGCGCGAAGAAGAACTGGACACCCAGGTGCCCATGCCGCGCGACATCCCAGAAGGGACGGCCGAGCGCGGGCAGTTCCCGGGCGATCTGCTGGGACAGGTGGTATGCCGCCACGGCGAGCGCAGCCATGCCGCGCGCGAGCTGGAGCAGCTCGATCGTCTGGCGCGCCTCGGCCTCAGGCCCTGCGACGTTGTCGGTGCCGCCTCGTGGACGGTCACTCGTTGTTCTCTCCCTCATGTGAGGCGGCAGGATACCCACCGCCTCCCAGCGCCGCCAGCACACCATTGGGGGAGGATGCCGCGGGACAAAGACGCCTCTCGCTCGTCAACATATGTTGACAGGCGGATGAGCGTCAACAATCATTGACGACATGGACCTGACCCGACACCTTCCCCACCCCGATCACGTCGCCGAGGCGCTGGCCGCCGTGGTGGCGCTGCGGCAGTTCGCCGACCAGTACGAGGCACGTGCCGTCACGCTGGCGTTGAAACAAGGTTGGTCATGGGCCCAGATCGCCGAAGCGCTCGGCGTCACCAAGCAGGCGGCCCACCGGCGCCTGTCGCATCTCCATCGCTGATCCATCTGCAGGGAGCGCCATGTTCACGACATTGAAGGTCAGGTGGCAGGACATGCGCACGATCGCGCGCCTGTGCACCGCTGCTGAAAACATCGCCCGCGCCGAGCCGGGCTCCGAGCACCTCGTGCTCGCCTCGCTCGAGCTGCCCGACGGCTCGTCGCGCGAGGTGTTTGCGCGCCTGGGGCTCAGCCGCGAGGCGTTTGCCGAGGCCATCCAGGCGCAGTTCACCGACGCGCTGGGCAGCGTGGGCTTGAACGTGCCGCCCAGCGAGCCCGAGGTGGCAAACAGTGCCAAGGCACGCGGCATGCTGTACCGTGCTGCGCCCTCGGGCCAGGCCTTGATCCAGCGGCTGGTGCACATGCCCCGGCGCCAGGCACGCCAGCCGCTCGCCGGCGCCGACATCCTGCTTGCCGTGGCGGAAGAGCAGTTCTCGATTGCCGCGCGTGCCTTTGCACGCCTGGGCATCCGCCGCGAGCAACTCGCCGCGGCCGCCACCCAAGCCCTCGAGGGCCAGCCCGCATGACGACCACACCGCAGTCCTGGCGCCCGCTCGACCCCGACTACGGCAACCGCCCTGGCTACGACGCCGGCTTCCTCGACGTGACCGTGCCACTGCCCACGCTTGCGTCGTCGATGCGGGGTCTCGCGAGCGTGCCGCTGCTGCCCTACCAGCACTTCAGCATCCTGATGAACCCGTCGCGGCGCCTGGCCTTCTGGACCGCCGTCAACATCGACGGACGCCAGGAGCGCCACCTCGGCCAGCGCCAGCCCGACGAATGGTGGTTTGACGAACGCCAGGGCCTCACGCCGCCGATCACCGCCGAGTTGCAGATCGGCAACACCTTCTACAAGGGCTCGGGCTTCCAGCGCGGCCACCTCGTGCGCCGCCTCGACCCGGCCTGGGGCGAGACCGACGCGCAATCCGGCCGCGGCGAAGCCGACACCTTCCACTGGACCAACTGCTCGCCACAGATGCCCGAGCTCAACACCGGCTGGTGGCTGCAGGTCGAAGACCACGTGCTGCAGACGGCCAACGCGCACGACCACAAGGTGTCGGTCTTCTCGGGCTGTCTCTTCACCGACGAGGACCCGCTCTACCGCGGCGTGCAGATCCCGCTCGCCTTCTGGAAGGTGATCGCGTGGACGGTCGTCGACGCGGGCACGCAGGCGCTGCGCTCGCTGGCCTTCCTCGTGAAGCAGGACGAAGCGGTGGCCGCGCTGATCAAGAAGCGCGGCATGAAGCCGCAGGCCACCACGTTCGACGACGTGCCCGAGCCGATCCAGGGTTACCAGACGACGGTAGCCGAGCTCTCGCGCCTCACGCACTGCGGCTTCGGCGACCTGGCGCGGGCCGACGTCGACGTCTACGCCCGCCGCCGCACCACGCGCCTTGCGCCGCAGGTGTTCAACACGATCGACACCTACCGCCCGCTCGGCCGCCCCGCCGATCTCTTCACGCAGTGACGGTCAGGCGGTGACGGGCTGGCGCTGGATCGCGGTGGCCTCGATCTCGATCAGCATACCGTCGAGCGCGAGCCGCGGCACCGGCACCAGCGTGCACGCGGGCTTGAGTGCCGGGCCCCACACGCGGTCGAATTCCTCGCCGATCATGTGCAGCTTCTCCTCGGTGTGGTCGACCACGAGGACGAGCGTGCGCGCCACGTCGCCCGGCGCCACGCCGGCGGCCGCGAGTGCGGCCAGCATGTTGTCGATGGCCTGGCGGAGCTGCTCGCGAAACGTCGGCAGCAGCCGGCCTTCGCGGTCTTCACCACCCTGGCCCGACGCCAGCACGAGGCGCAAGGCCTCGCCCTCGGCAACGGCCACGTGCGAGTAGCCGTTGGGCACCGGGTCGTACAGCGCGGGTGGGTTGATCAACTGAATCAGGTTCATCTTCGAACGCTCCAGGGTTGAGGGGATGAGCTGCACGATAGGAGCTTGACAGCGGCGCGACAAACGATGATTTTTCGGCCATGGCTGAATCTGATTCATCTGTTGCCCGACCGGTCCGGCGCCTGCCGTCGCTGCACGCGCTGCGCGCCTTCGAAGCGGCCGCCGCGCACATGAGCTTCCTGCGCGCGGCTGCCGAACTCTCGCTCACGCCCACCGCGATCAGCCACCAGGTGAAGTCGCTCGAAGAAACACTCGGCTGCGCCCTCTTCGTGCGGCTGCCGCGCCGGCTCGAGCTCACCCCGGCCGGGCAACGCCTGCACCAGGCGGTGACGGAAGGGCTCGACGCCATCGCGGCCGGGCTCGCTGCACTGCGGCGCGAGGCCGCCGGCCAGATGGTCACGCTCACCACCAACACCGCGTTTGCCGCGCGCTGGCTGCTGCCACGCATGGCGGCCCTGCGCGCCGCCTGCCCCGACATCGACCTGCGCCTCAACGCCACCGAAGCAGTGGCCGACCTGGCGCGTGGCGATGCCGACCTGGCCATCCGCTATGGCGACGGCCGCTGGCCCCGCCTCGCGGTGCAACGCCTGCGCCTCGAGCACTACGCGCCGATGTGCAGCCCGCTGCTCGGCCTGCGCCGGCCGGGCGAGCTGGCGCGTCACAAGCTCGTGCACTTCGACTGGCAGCCCCACGCGAAAGCCCCCGCCACGTGGGAGCGCTGGTACCGCGAAGCCGGCCTGCGCCGCCCGTCGGCCCCACCCACGCTGTCGTTTTCGGACGAGACCCACGCCGTGCTAGCCGTGCTGGGCGGCCAGGGCGTGGGCCTGCTCAGCACCACGCTGCTCGCCGACGAGTTGCGCAGCGGCGCGCTGGTGCAACCCTTCGGGCCGACGCTTGCCACCGGCGCCTATCACCTGGTGGCCTTGCCGGGGCGCGAACGCGAGCCAGCGGTCCGCGCGGTGTGGCAGTGGTTCGTGGCGAACTTGCAGGACGCCGGAGCGTGAGACGGGTCAGTCGCGGTCGACCGACGGCCCTTGCGTCTGGCGCCGCAGCCCGTCGAGGTCGAGCACCCGCAGCCCGCCGTATTCGATGCGGATCAGCCCGAGCGCCTGCAGCGCGTGCAGGGCTTCGTTCACCCGCTGGCGTGACAGGCCCACCAGGTAGCCCAACTCCTGCTGCGTGATGCGCAGCAGCGTGCCCACGCCCGGGTACAGCGTGGGATGGAAGAGCGCCGCGAGGCTGCGCGCGACCTTCACGTCGGGGTCGTTCAGCCGGTCGATCTCGCGTGCGGCGATGAACTGGCCGAGCCGCTCGTTGAGCTGGTTCATCACGAAGCGGTTGAACGGGATGCTGCGGTCGATGAGCCAGTGGAAGGTGTCGACCGAGATCCCGGCCACCACGCTCTTGCGCAAGGCCTGGATGTTGTAGCGGTAGAGCTCGCGCTTGAGCACCGTGCCTTCGCCGAACCAGCCGCCGGGCGGCACGCCGGTGAAGGTGATGGGCATGCCGGTCGCCGAGTCGTTGCTCATCTTGAGCAGGCCATCGATGACGCCGAACCAGTAGGTCACCGGGCGGCCGATGCGGCTCACCAGCTCGCCGGTGTCGACGTTCACCACCCTGAGATCGGCCACGGCACGCGCGTGTTCATCGGCTTGCAGGGTCTTGAGCCAGGGGATGTCGGCCAGCTCCGCAGCCGTGGGCACACGTGCGCGTGTGTGCAGCGGCGTGGAGCTGGGAGCCAAGACCTCGGGTGCACGTCGCATCTTTTCCATTGCGGGAAAGAACCAAGGGGGGAGTCCCTAGGATTGTCGTCAGAACGACATCTTGGCGTCAAACCTGCTCCTACATTCGCGGCACACACCCACTCCGCGAGAGACGAGGTTGCCGTGGCGAACACCACCTTTCCGCGCTTGCTGATGCAGCATGCCGCCCAGCGGCCTTCGGCGCCCGCGTTGCGCGAGAAGGAGTTCGGCATCTGGCAGACGCTCTCGTGGCAGCAGCTCGCCGAGCTCGTGCGCGCGCTCGCCGGTGGCCTGGCCGCCGCGGGCCTGCAGCGCGGCCAGCATGTGGTGGTGATCGGCGACAACCGGCCGCGCCTCTATGCCACGCTGCTCGCGGCGCAATCGCTCGGTGCCGTCCCCGTGCCGCTGTACCAGGATGCGGCGGCGCAGGAGTTCGTGTTCCCGCTGGTGAACGCCGAGGTCGGCTTCGCGATCGTCGAGGACCAGGAGCAGGTCGACAAGCTGCTCGAGATCCGTGCGCAATGCCCCGGGCTGCAACGCATCTGGTACGACGACCCGCGCGGCCTGCGCCACTACAGCGAGCCGGGCCTCGCAGCGCTCGATGCGCTGGTCGCCGACGGTCGCGCGCATGAGAGCACCCACCCGGGCTTCGTCGACGCCGAGATCGCGAAGGCCCAGCCCGGCGACGTGGCCGCGATGTTCTTCACCTCGGGCACCACCGGCAACCCGAAGGGCGTGGTGCACACGCACCTCTCGCTCATCGACCGCGCCGTCGCCGGCGCCCGCTTCGACAAGCTCACCGAGCGCGAGGAGGTGCTGGCGTACCTGCCGCTCGCATGGATCGGGCAGAACGTGTTCTCGTATGCGCAGTGGCTGGCCTGCGGCTACGTCGTCAACTGCCCCGAGTCGGCCAACACGGTGTCGATCGACCTGCGTGAAGTGGGGCCCACCTACTACTTCGCGCCGCCGCGCATCTTCGAAGGCCTGCTCACCACGGTGATGATCCGCATGGAAGACGCAAGCGCGCCCAAGCGATGGCTCTTCAAGCGTTGCATGGACCTGGCGCGCCGCGTGGGCCCGGCGCTGATGGACGGCAAGCCGGTGGGTGCGCTCGACAAGCTGCGCTACGCGCTCGGCAACCTCTTCATCTACGGCCCGCTGCGCAACACGCTCGGCCTCTCGCGCGTGCGCGTGGCCTACACCGCGGGCGAAGCGATCGGGCCCGACCTCTTCACCTTCTACCGCTCGATCGGCGTCAACCTGAAGCAGCTCTATGGCTCGACCGAGACCGCCGTCTTCGTCTGCCTGCAGCCCGACGACCAGGCGCGTGCCGACACCGTGGGCGTGCCGATCGAAGGCGTGGAAATCAAGGTGAAGGACAGCGGCGAGATCCTCGTGCGCTCGTCGGGCCTGCTGCGGGGCTATTACAAGAACGAGGCGGCGACCGCCGAGGTGCTCGATGCCGAGGGCTGGTACCACACCGGTGATGCCGGCTTCATGGATGCACAAGGCCATCTGAAGATCATCGACCGTGCGAAGGACGTGGGCCGCACGCTGGCCGGCGAGATGTTTGCTCCCAAGTACGTGGAGAACAAGCTCAAGTTCTTCCCCTTCATCAAGGAGGCGGTGGCCTTCGGCGACAAGCGCGACCGCGTCTGTGCCTTCGTCAACATCGACATGGAAGCGGTGGGCAACTGGGCCGAACGGCGCAACCTGCCCTATGCCGGCTACACCGACCTGGCGCAGAAGCCCGAGGTGTACGAGCTGGTGCGCGACTGCATCGAGCAGGTCAACGCCGACCTGGCGGCCGACGACAAGCTCGCGGGCAGCCAGATCAGCCGCTTCCTCATCCTGCACAAGGAGCTCGATGCCGACGACGGCGAGCTGACCCGCACGCGCAAGGTGCGGCGTGGCCACATCGGCGAGCGCTACCAGGTGCTGGTGGATGCGCTGTATGGCGGCAAGACCGAGCAGTACATCGAGACGGCGGTCAAGTTCGAGGACGGCCGCAGCGGCACGGTCTCGGCCACGCTGCGCATCGAGGATGCGAAGACCTTCCCGGCGATGAAGAAGGCGGCCTGACATGAGTGCTCGCAAGATCGGCGACGTGATCCTCAAGGTGGAGAACATCTCGCTGTCGTTCGGCGGCGTGAAGGCGCTCACCGACATCAGCTTCGACGTGCGCGAGCACGAGGTGCGCGCCATCATCGGCCCCAACGGCGCCGGCAAGAGCAGCATGCTCAACTGCATCAACGGCGTCTACACGCCGCAGCAGGGCTCGATCACGCTGCGCGGCCAGTCGTTCAGGCACATGAACTCGCGCCAGGTGGCCGAGATGGGCGTGGCGCGCACCTTCCAGAACCTCGCGCTCTTCAAGGGCATGAACGTCATCGACAACCTGATGACGGGCCGCAACCTCAAGATGAAGAGCAACCTCTTCCAGCAAGCGCTGCGATGGGGCGCCGCCGAGCGCGAGGAGATCGCCCACCGCGCCTATGTCGAGAAGATCATCGACTTCCTCGAGATCCAGGCCTACCGCAAGACCCCCGTCGGCCGCCTGCCCTACGGCCTGCAAAAGCGCGTGGACCTCGGCCGCGCGCTCGCGATGGAGCCGCAGGTGCTGCTGCTCGACGAGCCGATGGCCGGCATGAACGTCGAGGAGAAACAGGACATGTGCCGCTTCGTGCTCGACGTGAACGACGAGTTCGGGACCACCATTGTCTTGATCGAGCACGACATGGGCGTGGTGATGGACATCAGCGACCGCGTTGTCGTGCTCGACTACGGCCGCAAGATCGGCGACGGCACGCCCGACGAGGTGCGTGCGAATCCCGAGGTCATCAACGCATATCTCGGCGCAGGACACTGACCATGGGATTCTTTCTGGAAACACTCATCGGCGGCCTGATGTCAGGCATGTTGTACGGCCTCGTCGCCATCGGCTTCGTGCTGATCTTCAAGGCCTCGGGCGTCTTCAATTTCGCGCAGGGGGCGATGGTGCTTTTTGCGGCGCTCGCGATGGCGCGCTTCTCCGAGTGGGCACCCAAGCTGCTGGGCCTGGACAGCAAGCTCATCGCCAACCTGATCGCCTTCGTCGCGGCGATGGCGGTGATGGTGCTCGTGGCCTGGCTGGTCGAGAAACTCGTGCTGGGCAAGCTCGTCAACCAGGAAGGCATCACGCTCCTGATGGCCACGCTCGGCATCACCTACTTCCTCGACGGCTTCGGCCAGACCATCTTCGGCAGCGACATCTACAAGATCGACGTCGGCCTGCCGAAAGACCCGCTCTTCCTGCTGGAGAGCACCTTCCAGGGCGGCATCCTCGTCAACAAGGAAGACCTCTACGCGGCGGTGATCGCGGCCGCGCTGGTGGTGGCGCTGTCGATCTTCTTCCAGTACACCGCCACCGGCCGTGCACTGCGCGCGGTGGCCGACGACCACCAGGCCGCGCAGTCGATCGGCATCCCGCTCTCGCGCGTGTGGGTGATCGTGTGGAGCGTGGCGGGCTTCGTGGCGCTCGTGGCCGGGATCATCTGGGGCAGCAAGCTCGGGGTGCAGTTCTCGCTGTCGGTGCTGGCGCTGAAGGCGCTGCCGGTCGTCATCCTCGGCGGGCTCACCTCGGTGCCGGGCGCCATCATCGGCGGGCTGTTGCTCGGCGTGGGCGAGAAGCTGTCGGAAGTGTTCATCGGGCCGATGGTGGGGGGCGGCATCGAGATCTGGTTCGGCTATGTCGTCGTGTTGATCGTGTTGCTCGTCAGGCCGCAAGGCCTCTTCGGCGAGAAGATCATCGACCGCGTCTGAGCGCACAAGGAGACCCACATGCTCTACCGCGAAAACGGCCAGTTCAAGACCAGCTACCGCGCCGACCAGCAGGTCTTCCCCATCCTGCAGGACCGGGTGGCGATCTGGGGGCTGGTGCTGCTGGCGATCGTGGCGGTGCCGCTCGTCGCGCCCGAGTACCTCTTCCGCGCGATCCTGATCCCCTTTCTCATCCTCTCGCTCGCGGCGCTCGGCCTCAACATCCTCGTCGGCTACTGCGGGCAGATCTCGCTCGGCACCGGCGGCTTCATGGCGGTGGGCGCCTACGCGGCCTACAACTTCTTCGTGCGCGTCGACGGCATGCCGGTGGTGGTGGCCATCCTGATGGGCGGCGTGTGCGCCACCGTGGTGGGCGTGCTCTTCGGCATCCCGTCGCTGCGCATCAAGGGGCTGTACCTTGCGGTCGCCACGCTCGCGGCGCAGTTCTTCACCGACTGGGCCTTCCTGCGCATCAAGTGGTTCACCAACAACTCGTCGTCGGGCTCGGTCAACGTCGCGGGGCTCAACGTGTTCGGCTTCCCCATCGAGACACCGGCTCAGAAGTACCTCTTCTGCCTGGGCTTCGTGCTCGTCTTCGCCCTCATCGCGAAGAACCTGGTGCGCAGCCACATCGGCCGCAGCTGGATGGCGATGCGCGACATGGACGTGGCCGCCGCGGTGATCGGCATCCGCCCGGTCTACGCCAAGCTCACCGCGTTTGCGGTCAGCTCGTTCTTCGTGGGCGTGGCCGGGGCCCTGTGGGGCTTCGTGCACCTGGGCTCGTGGGAGCCGGCGGCCTTCAACATCGACCGTTCGTTCCAGCTGCTCTTCATGGTGATCATCGGTGGACTCGGCTCGATCATGGGCAGCTTCTTCGGCGCGGCCTTCATCGTCATCCTGCCCATCGTGCTCGACAACCTCACGGTCGCACTGGGCTTCGACACCGCGCTTGCCGCGCACCTGACCTTCATGGTCTTCGGGGCGCTGATCGTGTTCTTCCTGATCGTGGAGCCGCATGGCCTGGCCCGCTTGTGGTCGACCGCCAAAGAGAAGCTCCGGCTCTGGCCCTTCCCGCATTGACTCCCCATTGACGCTGACTGAGTCCCCGACGACAACCGCACCCGAGTGCACACACCCCTGGAGACAGACATGACGACGCTCAAGACCCTCGCCCTCACCGCCGCCGCGCTGGCCGCGACCGTGGCCGGCACGCCGGCCCACGCCCAGGCCAAGGAGCAGTTCTTCCCCGTGCTGGTCTACCGCACCGGGGCCTATGCGCCCAACGGCGTGCCCTTCGCCAACGGCTACGTCGACTACCTGAAATACGTCAACGCCAAGGGCGGCATCAACGGCGTGAAGATCAGCTACGAAGAGTGCGAAACCGGCTACGCCACCGACAAGGGCGTGGAGTGCTACGAGCGCCTGAAGGGCAAGAACGCCACCGTGTTCCAGCCGCTCTCGACCGGCATCACCTTCGCGCTCACCGAGAAGGCGCCGGGCGACAAGATCCCGCTCATCACCGCCGGCTACGGCCGCAGCGAGAGCACCGACGGCATGGTGTTCAAGTGGAACTTCCCGCTCACCGGCACCTACTGGGACGCGGCCGACGTGCTGGTGCAGCACGTGGCCAAGAAGGAAGGCGGCGCCGACAAGCTCAAGGGCAAGAAGATCGCGCTCGTCTACCACGACAGCCCCTTCGGCAAGGAGCCGATCGCGCTCCTGCAGGAGCGCGCCAAGATGAACGGCTTCGAGCTGAGCCTGCTGCCGGTCGCCCACCCGGGCGTGGAGCAGAAGGCCACCTGGCTGCAGATCCGCCAGAGCCGGCCCGACTACATCTTCCTGTGGGGCTGGGGCGTGATGAACTCCACCGCGCTCAAGGAAGCGGTGGCCACTGGCTACCCGCGGGACAAGATGTACGGCGTGTGGTGGGCCGGCGCCGAGCCCGACGTGCGCGACGTGGGCGATGGCGCCAAGGGCTACAACGCGCTCGCCTTGCAGCACGGCGCCGAGCCCAACGCCAAGATCACGCAGGACATCCTGAAGGACGTGCATGGCAAGGGCCAGGGCACCGGCCCGAAGGACGAAGTCGGCCAGGTGCTCTACATGCGCGGCCTGGTCGCGGCGATGCTTGCGGTCGAAGGCGTGAAGCGGGCGCAGGAGCGCTTCGGCAAGGGCAAGGTGATGACCGGCGAGCAGGCCCGCTGGGGCTACGAGAACCTGGCGCTCGACCAGAAGAAGCTCGACGCGCTGGGCTTCGCGGGTGTGATGCGCCCCATCAGCACGAGCTGCGCCGACCACCGCGGCTCGGTCTGGGCGCGCCTGCACACCTGGGACGGCAAGAAGTGGAACTTCAGCTCCGACTGGTACGAAGCCGACCAGTCGATCATCAAGCCGATGATCAAGCAGGCGGCCGACAAGTACGCGGCGGAAAAGAAGCTCACACGCCGCACGCCTGAAGACTGCCAGAGCTGAGCATGAGCGGCGTTCTCCTCAACGTCAACGGCATCGAGGTCATCTACAACCACGTGATCCTGGTGCTGAAGGGCGTCTCGCTGCAGGTGCCCGAAGGCAAGGTGGTGGCCCTGCTCGGCGGCAACGGCGCCGGCAAGACCACCACGCTGCGCGCGGTGAGCAACCTGCTCGCCGGCGAGCGGGGAGACGTGACCAAGGGGAGCATCGAGCTGCGTGGCGAGCGCATCGAGAAGCTCTCGACCGCCGAGATGGTGAACCGCGGCGTGGTGCAGGTGATGGAAGGCCGGCACTGCTTTGCGCACCTCACCATCGAGGAGAACCTGCTCACCGGCGCCTACACCCGCAAGGACGGCAAGGCGGCGGTGATGCAGACGCTGGAGAAGGTCTACACCTACTTCCCGCGGCTCAAGCAGCGGCGCACGTCGCAGGCGGCCTACACCTCGGGCGGCGAGCAGCAGATGTGCGCCATCGGCCGCGCGCTGATGGCCAACCCGAAGATGGTGCTGCTCGATGAGCCCTCGATGGGGCTTGCGCCGCAGATCGTGAGCGAGGTGTTCGAGATCGTGAAGGACCTCAACACGAAGGAGCGTGTGACCTTCCTCCTGGCCGAGCAGAACACCAACATCGCGCTCAAGTATTCCGACTACGGCTACATCCTCGAAAACGGCCGTGTGGTGATGGACGGCGAGGCGAAGGCGCTGCGCGAGAACGAGGACGTGAAGGAGTTCTACCTCGGCACGGGCGGCACGAAGGACGACAACGCGCGCAAGAGCTTCCGCGACGTGAAGAGCTACAAGCGGCGCAAGCGCTGGCTGGCATGAGGAGAGCGGCATGAGTGACGACGAGAGCTGGGGGTTTGCGCCACCGCCGTTCAAGCCGGTCGATGCGCTGGCACGCCTGACGCGCGACCTGCGCGAGGCCGGCCTCACCGCACGCGGCGCCGCCTTCGAGCGGCGGGGCCTGGCCATCGTGCGCGCCGCGGTCGACGGTGCGCAGCTCAAGGTCGAGACGGTGAAGAAGCCGGCGCGGTCGCCGGAATGGCGCACGCGGCTCATCAAGACCTCCAGCGAGCTGCGCGACTACGTGGCCGAGCTGAAGAAGCAGCTGGCCGCCTGGGGTGACGAGCATGACTGAGTTCTACGACGAACTGGAGCACCGCGACCCGGCCCTGCGCGAAACCCAGCTGATGGCCGCGCTGCCACATCAGGTGGCCGCAGCGCTGCGCACGCCGGCGCTGGCCGAGCGCCTCGCCGGCGTGGACGCCGCCACCGTCAACTCGCGCGAAGCCCTCGTGGCCCTGCCCGTCACGCGCAAGCACGAGCTGCTCGCACGGCAGCAGGCCGAACGCGCGCACGACCCCTTCGGCGGCTTCTCGGCGATTGGCTGGCGGTCGCTGCGTGGCGGCAGCGGGGCCTTGCGGGTCTTCCAGTCGCCCGGGCCGATCTACGAACCCGAGGGCCGTGCCCGCGACTACTGGCGCATGGCGCGTGCGCTCTGGGCCGCGGGCTTTCGCGCCGGTGACCTGCTGCACAACAGCTTCAGCTACCACCTGACGCCCGCCGGCTCGATGCTCGAGAGCGGCGCGCATGCGATCGGCTGCACCGTGTTCCCCGGCGGCGTGGGCAACACGGAGCTGCAGTTGCAGGCGATGACGGAGCTGAAGCCCGATGGCTACGCCGGCACGCCGAGCTTCCTGCGCATCGCGCTCGAGAAAGCGGCCGAGACCGGCGTCTCCCTGCCCGCGCTGAAGAAGGCGATGGTGAGCGGAGAAGCGTTCCCGGCAGCGCTGCGCGACTGGATGCGCGAGCGCGGCCTCGAGGCCTACCAGTCGTACGCGACGGCCGACGTCGGCCTGATCGCCTACGAGACTGCGGCTCGCGAAGGCCTGGTGCTCGACGAAGGGGTGATCGTCGAGATCGTGCGGCCGGGCACGGGCGACCCGGCGCCGGCCGGCGAGGTCGGGGAAGTGGTGGTCACCGTGCTCAACGCCGACTACCCGCTGGTGCGCTTCGGCACCGGCGACCTCTCGGCCTTCCTGCCCGGCCCATGCCCCACCGGCCGCACCAACGCGCGCATCAAGGGCTGGATGGGCCGAGCCGACCAGACGGCGAAGGTGCGCGGCATGTTCGTGCACCCGGGCCAGGTGGCCGAGGTGCTCAAGCGCTTTCCGGAGGCGAGCCGTGCGCGGCTGGTGGTGAGCGGCGAGATGGCCAACGACCAGATGCTGCTGAAGGTGGAGACCCCATCGCGCGAAGAGTCTTTGCGCCAGCGGCTGGCCGAGGCGATCCGCGACGTGACCAAGCTGCGCGGCGAGGTGGAGCTGTGCACCCCGGGCAGCCTGCCCAACGACGGCAAGGTGATCGACGACACGCGCAAGCTCGGGTGAGTTGCGTCACGTTCCCAGCGCCTGGGTACAACCACTACGTAATTCCCGCCATGCAGTGAGAACTGCGCGCTCCTAGCATTCGCGGGTCCGATCAACCCCCGAAGGGAACCTGCCATGAAGAAGCTCCTGATCGCTTGCGCTGCGGCATTCGCAACGACCGGTGCATTTGCCTACCCGGAGAAGACCGTCACCATCGTCGTGCCGTTCGCTGCCGGAGGCCCCACCGACAAAGTGGCGCGTGACTTCGCCGAAGCCGTGCGCAAGCCGCTCGGCAACGCCACCATCGTGATCGACAACGTGGCCGGCGCCGGCGGCACGCTGGGCGCCGCCAAGGTCGCCAAGGCCGCGCCCGACGGCTACACGCTGCTGCTCACGCACGTGAGCATGGCCACGTCGCCGGCGCTGTACCGCAACCTGCAGTTCAAGCCGCTCGACGACTTCGAGTTCGCAGGCCTCGTCAACGAAGTGCCGATGACGCTCGTGGGCCGCCCCACGCTCGCCGCCAACAGCTACGCCGAGCTGGTGACCTGGATCAACGCCAACAAGGGCAAGATCAACATCGCCAACGCAGGCCTCGGGTCGGCCTCCCACCTGTGCGGCATGCTGTTCCAGAGCGTGCTCAAGGCCGACATGACGCCGGTCCCGTACAAGGGCACCGCGCCGGCGATGAACGACCTGCTCGGCGGCCAGGTCGACATCATGTGCGACCAGACCACCAACACCACCGGCCAGATCGAAGGCGGCAAGATCAAGGCCTACGCCGTGACGACCACCAAGCGACTGGCCATCCCGTCGCTGTCCAAGCTGCCCACGCTCGATGAAGCGGGCCTCAAGGGCTTCAACGTGACGATCTGGCACGGTGTCTACGCACCGAAGGGCACGCCCAAGGCCGTGATCGACAAGGTCAATGCCGCGCTCAAGGTCGCGCTGAAGGACCCCGGCTTCATCAAGAACCAGGAGTCGCTGGGCGCCGTGATCGTGACCGACGCACGCTCGAACCCGGCCGATCACAAGAAGTTCGTCTCTGACGAAATCAACAAGTGGTCGCCGATCATCAAGGCCAATGGCCAATATGCAGACTGATCGTTCCGTCTGAATGCGACCAGGCCGCCTTCGGGCGGCCTTTCTTTTTCAGGCCCGCAGCGTGATCGGAATGGTGACCGGGCCGTCGTTGACCAGGTGCACCTGCATGTCGGCGCCGAACTCGCCTTCGCCCACGGTCGGGTGCTGGGCGCGCGCGGTGGCCAGCACACGCTCGTAGAGGCGGCGGCCGAGCTCGGGCGGGGCGGCGTTGGTGAAGCTCGGGCGGTTGCCGCCGGAGGTGTCGGCGGCCAGCGTGAACTGGCTGACGATGAGCAGGCCGCCCTGAACATCGGTCACGCTGCGGTTCATCTTGCCGGCCTCGTCGGAAAACACGCGCAGCTTGAGGAGCTTGGCGACGAGCTTGTCGACGATCGCCTCGGTGTCGGCGGGCTCGGCGCAGACGAAGACGAGCAGGCCCTGCCCGATCTCGCCCGTGATGCGGCCCGCCACCTCCACGCGTGCCTCACGCACACGCTGGATCAAGGCGATCATGCGCCGCGGTCCATGCGGGCGAGTTCGTCGCCGAGGAAGCGTGCGGCCGGGATCTGCCGGCCGTCGGGGAAGCGGATCAGGTAGATCTCGCCGCTGGTGCTCGACTTCGAGGCGATCTGGTCGATGAACTGCTGCGCCGTGGTGACGTGCTCGCCCATCTTCTCGAACTTCCTGCGCAGGAACTTGGCCGCATCCTTCGACGAATAGGCCGAGCCGTTGCGCACGAAGCGCACGCTGGTCTGCCCTTCGACGTAGGCGATCAGACGCTGGATGCGAGCCTGCTCGGCCGGGCTCGGTGCGGCGCTGGCCCCTGCTGCGACGAGCAGTGCGCCCAACACGACAGCGCGGCGCTGCATGTCGATCAGGCCAGCGTGACGCGGGCAAACTTGCGCTTGCCCACCTGCACGACGTAGGTGCCGGCGTCGAGCTTCAAGGCCTTGTCGCTCACGACGCTGCCGTCGATGCGCACGCCGCCGCCGTCGATGAGACGGCCCGCTTCGGTGGTCGACGGTGCCAGGTTCGACTGCTTCAGCAGCGCACCAATGCCCAGGGGCGCGCCACTGAGTGACACCTCGGGGATCTCGTCGGGCACACCGCCACGCGCCCGGTTGTTGAAGTCGGCCTCGGCCGCCTCGGCCGCGGCCGCGCTGTGGAAGCGCGTGGTGATCTCCTTGGCGAGCATCACCTTCGCATCCTTCGGGTTGCGGCCCGCCTCGACCTCGGCCTTGAGCTTCGCGATTTCCGACTCGGGCTTGAAGCTCAGCAAGGTGAAGTACTTCCACATCAGCTCGTCGCTGATGGACAGGATCTTCGCGAACATGCCGTTGGCCGGCTCGGTGATCGCGATGTAGTTGTTCTTGCTCTTCGACATCTTCTCGACGCCGTCGAGTCCCTCCAGCAGCGGCATCGTCAGGATGCACTGCGGCTCCTGCCCGTATTCGGCCTGCAGCGTGCGGCCCATCAGCAGGTTGAACTTCTGGTCGGTGCCGCCGAGTTCGAGGTCGCTCTTGAGCGCCACCGAGTCGTAGCCCTGCATCAGCGGGTAGAGGAACTCGTGCACGCTGATCGGCGTGCCGGCCTTGAAGCGGTCGTGGAAATCGTTGCGCTCCATCATGCGCGCCACCGTGTAACGGGCGGCGAGCTGGATCATGCCGCGCGCGCCGAGCGGGTCGCTCCATTCGCTGTTGTAGCGAATCTCGGTCTTGGCCGGGTCGAGCACCAGGCTCGCCTGCTTGTAGTACGTCTCGGCGTTGGCCTTGATCTGCTCGGGGGTGAGCGGCGGGCGGGTGGTGTTGCGCCCCGAGGGGTCGCCGATCATGGAGGTGAAGTCCCCGATCAGGAAGATCACCTGGTGGCCGATGTCCTGCAACTGGCGCATCTTGTTGAGCACCACCGTGTGGCCAATGTGGATATCGGGCGCGGTCGGGTCCAGCCCGAGCTTGATGCGCAGTGGCACGCCCGTTGCTTCTGACTTGGCGAGTTTGGCCAGCCAATCGGCCTCGGGAAGCAGTTCATCGCACCCGCGGCGGCTGATGGCCAGCGCCTCCTTGACCTTGTCGGTGACGGGGTACCTGGGAGGGGGGGAGGTCTTTTCTTCTGACAAAGACATGGGAGAAAGGGAACCTCAGGGGTTTTCCGGGAGTCAGCAATGCGGGGTAAGAAAAGGGTGCCGCTTATACTGCGCCGCACCCGACGGAACACCCCGCGAATGGGGTCCGCAACGGCGACCGCGATTCTAGTGGACGCCCCTGGACGAGAAGATCAACCAGAGCATCGCCTCACGCGGTGTTTGCAGCTCGGGGCCCTGTGCCCCCCGATCAAAATTGAGTTCCTTGGAAAAGCTTGAGCGCGATGCGGTGGCTGCCGGTTCGCGCCTCACCCAATTCATCGGTCGCCACCCGCGCACCCTCACGTCCCTGATCGTCACCGGGCTGATGGGCTTTGGCGTGACCGCCTTCGGCATCGCCCCGCTGGCACCCGACGCGGCCGACCTACCGCGGCGTATCGTGACGGAAATCGTCACACCGGAAGACATCTCGTCGCAGCTCGAAGCCCTGGCCAGCCACACGCTGCAGCTCTACCGCAACGACCTGACCCGCGCCACCGACACCGCCGACAGCCTGCTGTCGCGCCTGAGCGTGGCCGACGTGGCGGCCGCAGCCTTCATCCGCAATGACCGCACGGCGCGCAAGCTGCTCGAAGGGCGCGCCGGCAAGATCGTGCAGGTTCGCATCGATGAATCGGGCGTGCTCGAAGAACTGGTGGCCCGTTATCCGGCAGAAAACAGCGAGCAGTTCGGCACCCACTTCTCGCGCCTGCGCATCACCCGCATCGGTGACAAGTTCCTCGCCGGCGTGGAAACCGCCAAGCTCGAGAGTGAAGTGCGCACCGGCGCCGGCACGATCCGCAGCTCACTCTTCGCCGCCACCGACGAAGCCAAGATCCCCGACCCGGTGGCCACGCAACTGGCCGAGATGTTCTCGACCGACATCGACTTCCGCCGCGAGCTTCGCCGCGGCGACAGCTTCCATGTCGTCTACGAAGCGCTCACCGCCGATGGCGAGCCCATCACCTGGAACCAGGCATCGGGCCGCGTGCTTGCCGCCGAGTTCATCAACGACAACCGCTCCTACTCGGCCGTCTGGTACCAGGACGCGCACACCAAGGGCGGCTATTACGGCTTCGACGGCGAGAGCAAGCGCCGTGCGTTCCTCGCGAGCCCGATGGAGTTCTCGCGGGTGACCTCGGGGTTCTCGATGCGCATGCATCCCATCCACAAGGTCTGGCGCCAGCACCTGGGCGTGGACTACGGCGCCCCGACCGGCACGCCGGTGCGCAACGTGGGCGATGGCATCGTCGAATTCGCCGGCTGGCAAAACGGCTACGGCAACGTGGTGCAGGTCCTTCACAGCAATGACCGCACGACCCTCTACGCCCACCTGAGCCGCATCGACGTGAAGAAGGGCCAGCGTGTCGAGCAGGGCACGCGCATCGGCGCCGTCGGCTCGACCGGCTGGGCCACGGGGCCGCACCTGCACTTCGAGGTGAAAGTCAAGGGCCAGCACCAGGACCCGCTGGTGATCGCCAAGACCTCCGAAGCCGTGGTGCTTTCACCCGAATCGCGCGCGCGGTTCATGACCATCGCGCAGTCGCTGCGCCAGCAGCTCGACGTGGCCAAGGCCAACCCGCAGCGCTACGCCTTGGTCGAATAAGCCGCGCAGCGCTGCACAATTCGGCCATGGCTGAACTGTTTGCAGGGCTGATGTCGGGCACCTCGCTCGATGGCGTGGATGGCGTGCTGGCCGAGTTTTCGGCGAACGGCTTTCCGAAGGTGGTCTCGCACGCCTACCGCGCCTTCCCCGAAGCGCTGCGCGAAGAGCTGTTGGCGCTCAACACCTCCGGGGCGGACGAACTGCACCGCTCAGCGCTGGCGTCCAATCGGCTGGCGGCGCTCTACATCGAGGTAGTGGCCGAGCTGCTTGCCCACCTGAACCTCGACGCCCGTGCGGTGCGCGCGATCGGCAGCCACGGCCAGACCGTGCGCCACCGGCCGGGTCTCGGCTACACGTGGCAGATCAACAACCCGAGTCTGCTCGCCGAACGCAGCGGCATCGCTGTGGTGGCCGACTTCCGCACGCGCGACGTGGCCGCCGGTGGCCAAGGCGCGCCGCTCGTGGCCGCCTTCCATCGCGCGCTTTTCGGCCAGACCGGCGAGACGCGCGCGGTGCTCAACCTTGGCGGCATCAGCAACCTCACCGCCCTGCTGGCCAACGGCGACACCACCGGCTTCGACTGCGGCCCGGCCAACGTGCTGATGGACCTCTGGTGCCTGCGACACACCGGCCAGCGCTTCGATGCCGATGGTGCGTGGGCGGCTCAGGGCACAGTGCAACAAGGCTTGTTGGACCTCCTGCTGCAAGAACCCTATTTCGCAGAGCAGCCACCCAAGAGCACGGGACGCGATCTCTTCAACGTGGGCTGGCTGGAGGAGCGCCTGCGCACCCACGGGCCGTGCCACCCCGTCGACGTGCAGGCCACCTTGTGCGAGCTCACCGCGGTGACTTGTACAGATGCGGTCAAGGCCCACGCGGTGGGAGCCACCGAATTGCTGGTCTGCGGGGGAGGCGCGCTCAATCTGCACCTGATGGGCCGCCTCGCCTACCACCTGCCCGGACTGGCCGTGAAGCTGAGCGATGCACGCGGCCTGCCGGCGCAGCATGTGGAGGCTGCGGCGTTCGCCTGGCTCGCGTACCGCCATGCACACGGTCTGCCGGGCAACCTCAGTGCCGTGACAGGGGCCAGTGGCCCGCGCGTGCTCGGCGCCTGGTATCCCGCCTGAAAAAAAAGGCCGCCCCGGGGGCGGCCTGGATTCGCGACGTGCTGTCGATCAGACGGAGAAGCTCGATCCGCAGCCGCAAGTCGTCGTCGCGTTGGGGTTCTTGATCACGAACTGGGCGCCTTGCAGGTCGTCCTTGTAGTCGATCTCGGCGCCGACCAAGTACTGCAGGCTCATGGCGTCGATCAACAGGGTGACGCCGTTCTTGTTCATCTGGGTGTCGTCTTCGTTGACGATTTCGTCGAAGGTGAAGCCGTACTGGAAGCCGGAGCAACCGCCGCCTTGCACGAAGACGCGCAGCTTGAGGTCGGGGTTGCCTTCCTCGTCGACCAGTTCCTTGACCTTGTTGGCCGCGCTGTCGGTGAAAACCAGCGGCACCGGCGGTGCATCAGCCTCGGGGGATTGAACTTCGTTTGCCAGGGCGCTCATGTGAAATCCTTCCAGTCGAAGGCTCAATTATCCACGCCCCGGGCAAGACCTCACTGGGCGTTGGACGCAGCCAACTTGATCATTGCGGGCTTTTCTTCCGCCTTCAGCGGCCGCAACTCACCTTCAATGGTGGCGCCCTGGTGCATTTCAAGCGCTTCATATTTCACATCGCCCACGATCACCGCCTTGGGCTGCAATTCCAGCAGCGCATCGGCTTGCACCGGGCCAGTGACGTGGCCGTTGATGATGACGTGACCGGCTTTCACCCGGCCCACCACCCGGGCTTTCTCGCTGATGACGAGGATGCTCGTATCAAGCGCACTGGCGACCACGTCGCCTTGCACTTCACCATCGATGCGCAGACCGTCGGAGAACTGCAATTCACCGCGGATCACCGTGCCCTCGCCGATGAGGGTGCGAATGGGAGGCTGCTTTTTCTTCGCAAACATGGTGATGGCTCCTGGTGGAAATTGGAGATTGACGGAGAAAGAAAGGTCACAACTTGACGGTCTGGGTCGCCCGGACCCCGCCCTGGTTGTCGGTCACCTTGACCTGCACCGACTTGACGACCGCCTCTTGCGGATAGTTGACGGTGCCTTCGAGACGGGCCGACTGCTTCACTTGCAACTGCTTGGGCCCGCCGGGCTGGGAAATCGTCCAAGGTTTATCGCCCAGTGTGCCCGACAGGACAATGTCGTAACGGCCGGCAAACTCGGGTGGATTCTTGCCTATTTGCATGATCAACACCTGAAACCGCAGTTGGCCTGGGGCCAAGGCCTCGGCTTGGAGGGCCCGCACATTCAGGCCCGTCGCACTTGCCGGCAGCAGCCGTTCGAAGAACCCCAAGTCCGCCTTCAGCGACAGATTTTCGGACTCGACCTGCTTGATCTGCTGTGCGAGGCGCTCCTGGGCAACCTTCTCTGCCTTAAGCAGGCTCTGTGCCGTGTTGGCGATGGACTGGGCGCCCTCGCGCTCCTCGCGCAGCTTGGCCACTTCGACACGCAGTTCGGCGAGCTCCGCCTTCGCATCCTTATCCAGGCCCGCAATGCTTTTGCCGAACTCAAACGCCCACAAGGACAGCGCCGCGGAGAAGCCGAAGACCAGCGCCACCACCGCCCACCGCAACGGCCAGGGCAGGTGGCTGCGGACGATCATGCGCGGAGCGCTGATCGACAGCCGTCGCCTTAGCAGTTTCCAACGCATGGGATTGTTCTAGGTGGCAGAGCGTTTAGAGGAGGCGCGATTGTAGGAGCCACCTTTTGGTGCGCCTGTGTCGAAAGCTTGCAGGTGTGTGCAAGCAGCTCTACCAATGAAAAAGGCCGCTGGAAGCGGCCTTTTCGCACAGAACGGGAAGGTATCAGCGCTTGCTGAACTGTTTGCGGCGACGGGCACCGTGCAGACCGACCTTCTTCCGTTCCACTTCACGCGCGTCACGCGTGACGAAGCCGGCGCGGCTCAGTTCGGGCTTCAGGGCGGCGTCGTAGTCGATCAGGGCGCGGGTAATACCGTGGCGCACCGCACCGGCCTGGCCGGATTCGCCACCGCCGTGCACATTGACCTTGACGTCGAAAGCCGCGTCATTGGCGGTCAGCACGAGAGGCTGGCGCACGACCATGATGGACGTTTGACGGCCGAAGTACTTGTCCACGGGCTTGCCGTTGACCAGGATCTGGCCGGTGCCCTTCTTGATGAACACGCGAGCCACCGAAGACTTGCGGCGGCCGGTTCCGTAGTTCCAATTTCCGATCATTGCCGCTCCTTAGATGTCCAGCACTTTGGGTTGCTGGGCGGCGTGCGGGTGGGAACCACCGGCGTACACCTTCAGCTTTTTCACCATCGCGTAGCCCAGCGGGCCCTTGGGCAGCATGCCCTTGACCGCCTTTTCCAGCGCGCGGCCGGGGTGCTTGGCTTGCATGTCCTTGAACTTGGTGCCGTAGATGCCACCGGGGAAACCGGAGTGGCGGTAGTACACCTTGTCGGTGGCCTTGTTGCCCGTCACACGGAGCTTGTCTGCGTTGACGACGACGATGAAATCACCAGTATCGACGTGAGGCGTGTAGATGGCCTTGTGCTTGCCGCGCAAACGGAGTGCCACTTCGCTGGCAACACGTCCGAGCACCTTGTCGGTGGCGTCAATCACAAACCACTCGTGCGTCACTTCGGCCGGCTTGGCGCTGAAGGTCTTCATGAGGATCTTTCGATGTGCCTGCCTGGTGAGGCGAGGCGGGATGTGGCTCAATGGCTGACCGGCAGTGTTCTCGGTGCTGCTTATTGAGGCAGCCTCTCGAAGCATCGACGGCGGTGTTCTTCCCAGAGCCGAACGGGAAAGCCTTCTAGTGTATCCGAAGAGGAACCCTACCGGAATGGCCATAGCCGGCAGACAGACGAGGCTCCAGGCGGCTTCCGCTCTCGAACGATAGAATTAGGGTTTTCACCAATACGAGGTTTGCATGGACCCCAGCATCACCTCCAACTCCCAGACGACAGCAACGCCCGCGCCGGATCGCCTTTCCTGGGTTCCGATCCGTTCGCTCGCTGAGAGGCACCGTGAGCGCATTGCTTCACATATCCTGAGTCTGAGCGAGAGTGATCGCTACCTGCGCTTCGGCTACCCGGCGACCGACGAGCAGGTGCAACGCTACGTCGAGTCGATCGACTTCGACCGCGACGAGGTGTTCGGCATCTTCAACCGCAAGCTCGAATTGATTGCCATGGCGCACCTGGCCTACCTGCCGCTGCCCACGCAACCCGAAGCTCCCGCGACGGCTGAGTTCGGGGTCTCGGTGATCCATCGTGCGCGGGGCCGCGGCTACGGCGCTCGCCTGTTCGAGCACGCAGTGCTGCACTCCCGCAACCGAGGCTGTGAACGCTTGTTCATCCACGCGCTGAGCGAAAACGCCGCCATGCTCAAGATCGCACGCAACGCCGGCGCCACGGTGGAACGCGATGGCCCCGAAGCCGAAGCATGGTTGAAGTTGCCGCCCGACAGCATTTCGTCGCAAGTCGGCGAACTCGTCGGCCACCAGGTCGCGGAGTTCGACTACCAACTCAAATTGCATGCGCAACGCCTCAACACATGGCTGAAATCTGTGTCTGAAGTCAAGGCTCACATGGGAGAGACCGACCGCGCCGCGTCGGAGTAAGCATCCAACCGATCGGCCGCCAGGCCGCGCCGTTGCTGGGTTTGCGGCTCATTCCCACACCCATGTCGGGGATGGGAGCCCTCGGAGGCCAGGGTTAGCATGACCCGAACACGTCATGCTGAATTTTCCTAACACTTATTGGGCTGTTGCCGTCGGCGGCGTCCTCGCGGTCCTCGTTCTGGCCTTGATCGTCGTGGTCCTGCGCGCCCGCAAACCGCGACCGAAGCCGCTGCCGATCGAATGGGCCTTGACCGGCCGACCCGTCTTCAGCACCGACGAGCGGCGAATCTACCGACTGCTGCGCGAAGCGCTGCCGCACCACATCATCCTGTCGAAGCTGCCGCTGGTGCGCTTCTGCCAGCCCACCGACCCGAGCGAAGTGCGCTACTGGTACGAACTGCTGGGCACCACCCACGTAACCTTCGCGGTGTGCAGCGCCAACGGGCGTGTGCTCGCCGCAGTCGACCTCGACGTCGAGCGCGGCCATTCGCACCGCGCGCAGCAGATCAAGCAATCCGTCCTGTCGACTTGCCGGGTGCGCTACCTGCGTTGCCCGGTCGACCGCATGCCTTCGGTGGCCGAACTGCAGCTTCTGGTGCCGCACAGCGGCGCTGCGGCGCGCGCCCCGGAGCCGATGCCGCCGCACACCTTGAACCAAGCGCGCAGCTCGCTTGCCAGCACGGTGGCCCACCGGCGCGCCGAACGCACGGCCTTGTGGCAAGACTCGTCGCTGTTCCAGGACTCGTTCTTCGCCCCCGACAGCCGCCTCGACGCCTTCACCGCCAGCGACCTCATCGGCTTGTCGGACCGCCCGTCATCGCTGAACGGCGGAAACGATGTCGCTGGCGTGGTGGTCGACAGCCCTGCGACCGGCACCGACTCACGCCGTTGAACTCGGGCGAGGCGCTTACGATGCGCCCATGCCCTCCCCCTCGACGATCAGCGATACCCCTTATGCCGGCCTGACGCCGGAAGCCGTGCTCGACGCCCTCGACACGGTGGGCTTGCGTGGTGATGGTCGCCTGATCCAGCTCAACTCCTACGAGAACCGCGTCTTCCAGGTTTTTCTGGAAGACGGCCCCGTCGTGGTCGCGAAGTTCTACCGACCCGGCCGCTGGAGCGACGCGCAGATCCTCGAAGAACATGCGTTCGCCGCTGAGCTCGCGGAGGCTGAGATCCCGGTGGTCGCACCGCGGGTGTTGAACGGCACCACCCTGCCCTCGTTCTCGATCAACGACCAGGCTTATCGGTTCAGCGTGACACCCCGCCAATCCGGCCGTGCACCCGAACTGGAGGACCCGGCCACGCTGGAATGGATCGGCCGCTTCATCGGACGCATCCATTCGGTCGGCGCCCGCACGCCGTTTACGCACCGCCTGACGCTCAGCCTGGACAGCCACGGCACCTCGCCGCGCGACTGGCTGCTCGACTCCGGCCTGATCGCCATCGAGACGCAGCAGGTGTGGAAGCAGACCGTCGACCAGGTGCTCGACGAGGTGCAGCGCAGCTTCGACGCCGCCGGCGCTTACCGCCCGATCCGCCTGCACGGCGACTGCCACGTCGGCAACGTGCTGTGGACCGAGGCCGGCCCGCACTTCGTCGACCTCGACGACGCGTTGATGGGCCCGCCGGTACAAGACCTGTGGATGCTGCTCTCGGGCGAACGCCAGCAGATGCAGCAGCAGCTCACCGCGCTGCTCACCGGCTACGAAGACTTCATGGACTTCGATTGGCGCCAGCTGCGCATGATCGAAGCCCTGCGCGCGCTGCGCATGATCCATTACAGCGCATGGCTCGCGCGCCGCTGGGCCGACCCGGCCTTCCCGGTCGCCTTCCCGTGGTTCGGCGACCGCAACTACTGGAGCGAGCAGATCATCCGTCTGCGCGACCAGCTGGACGCGATGCGGGAGCCGCCGCTCGGCGGCTCCGTGTTCTGACTCAGGCCGTCAGCAAGGCGTTCACACGCCGCACATACGCTGCCGGATCTTCCAGATGGCCGCCTTCGGCCAGCACCGCCTGGTCGAAGAGGATGTGCGCCAGCTCGTCGAAATGCGCGCTGCCTTCCAGGCGCTTCACCAGCGCGTGGTCGGCATTGACCTCCAGGGTCGGCTGCTGCGCCGGCGCGTTCTGGCCCGCCTGCTTCAACATGCGCGCGAGGTGACCGCTGATGTCGCCCTCTTCCACCACCAGGCAGGCCGGTGAATCGACGAGGCGCGTGGTCACACGCACATCCTTCGCGCGGTCCTTCAACACGTCCTTCAGCCGATCGAGCACGGGCTTGAACGCGGTCGCCACTTCCTCGGCCTGCTTCTTCTCGGCTTCGTCCTGCAGCTTGCCGAGGTCGATCGCACCCTTGGCCACGCTCTGCAGGGGCTTGCCCTCGAACTCGTAGACGTGGCTCAGCATCCACTCGTCGACACGGTCGGTGAGCAGCAGCACCTCGATGCCCTTCTTGCGGAAGATCTCGAGCTGCGGGCTGTTCTTCGCCGCCGCCAGCGTGTCGGCCGTCACGTAGTAGATCGCCTCCTGGCCTTCCTTCATGCGGCCCAGGTAGTCGGCGAGCGACACACCTTCGTCCGCGTGCGTGGATGCGAAGCGGAACAGCTTCACCAGCCGCTCCTGGTTCGCGTGGTCCTCACCCACGCCTTCCTTCATCACCGGGCCGAAGTCCTTCCAGAACTTGGCGTACTTCGTGCGCTCGGCTTCGTCTTCGCTGTTGGCCAGGCCTTCCAGCATCGACAGCACCCGCTTGGTGGAGCCTTCGCGGATGGCCTTCACGTCGCGGCTTTCCTGCAGCAGCTCGCGGCTGACGTTGAGCGGCAGGTCGGCGCTGTCGATCACGCCCTTCACGAAGCGCAGGTACACCGGCATCAGCGCTTCGGCGTCGTCCATGATGAAGACGCGCTTCACATAGAGCTTCACGCCGCCGCGCTTGTCTCGGTTCCACAGGTCGAACGGCGCCTTGGCCGGGATGTAGAGGAGCTGGGTGTACTCGCTGCGGCCTTCCACGCGGTTGTGCGTGTACGCGAGCGGCGCTTCGGTGTCGTAGCTGATCTGCTTGTAGAACTCTTCGTACTGCTCGGGCGTGATGTCGCTCTTGCTGCGGGTCCACAGCGCCGCGGCCTTGTTGATCGGCGCCCACTCGTCCTTGACGACCTGCTCGCTCTTTTCGGCGTCCCACTCCTCCTTCTGCATCAGCACCGGCAGCGAGATGTGGTCGGAGTACTTGCTGATGATCGAGCGCAGCTTCCAGCTGCTGAGGAATTCTTCTTCGCCCTCGCGCAGGTGCAGGATCACGTCGGTGCCGCGCGTCGGCTTGGTGAAGGTCTCGACCTCGAAGTCGCCGCTGCCCTCGCTGCTCCAGCGCACGCCTTGGTCGGCTGGCAAACCGGCACGGCGCGACTCGACCGTGATGCGATCCGCCACGATGAAGCCCGAGTAGAAGCCCACGCCGAACTGGCCGATGAGCTGGGCGTCCTTCTTCTGGTCGCCCTCCAGCTTGGCCATGAACTCGCGCGTGCCGCTCTTGGCGATCGTGCCGAGGTTGGCCACCGCTTCGTCGGCTGAGAGGCCGATGCCGTTGTCGCGGATGGTGATGATCTTCGCCGCCTTGTCGAAGCTCACGCGCACCTCGAGGTTGGGCGCGTCTTCGTACAAGGCGGAGTTGTTGAGCGCCTCGAAGCGCAGCTTGTCGCACGCGTCCGATGCGTTGGAGACCAGCTCGCGCAGGAAGATTTCCTTGTTGGAGTAGAGCGAGTGCGTGACGAGGTGCAGGATCTGCTTGACCTCGGCCTGGAAGGAAAGGGTCTTTTTTTCCATGATGTTCAGTGTGACGCTGGGGTTCTGACCGATGGGCCGCGCCAGCACGTAGGGGCGCGGCGATCGATTTCAAGAGCGGGCCGGCATCATAAAGACAAGCCCCTTTGCTGTGCTTGGACACCCGGCTGCCGTGTCGCAGGGCTCCGCTACGATCCGCCGCTCCTTCCAATAAGAGCAGGCCTGCTGCCTGCCACCCTGTCCGCATGACTGCATTGGAAAGCTGGCTCTCAAGCTCACCCGGTTCTGCGGCCCCGTTGTGGACGCTGGAGGGCCTGCGCGGCGCCGACCCCGTGCTCGGCTTCGCCCTCGTGATGCTCGCCGCCGTGGCGCTGGCCGAGCTGCTCCACCGCAAGCTGCGCGCCCCGCGCATGCTGGGCCACATGATCACCGGCGCACTCGCGAGCCCCCTCGCGCTGCGCCTGCTCGACCGCACCGACCTCGACCCGTGGAAGCCGATCATCGACCTCGCCATCGGCGTGCTCGTGTTCGAGCTCGGCAGCCGCATTCGCCCGCGCTGGCTGATCGACAACCCCTGGCTCGCGTTCACCTGCGTGCTCGAAGGGGTGCTCGCCGGCCTGTGCGTGGCCGCCACCCTCGTCTCGCTCGGCGCCCCTGCGCCTTCGGCCTGGCTCGCCGGCGCGGTGGCGATGTCGACGTCGCCGGTGATCACCCTCGTGCTCGTGCACGAGGTGCGCTCGCGTGGCCAGGTCACCGAGCGCCTGCTCATCATCACCGCCATCAACACGGCGCTCGCCATGCTGGCGCTGAAAGCCTGGAACGTGGTGGCCGCCGCCGGCAGCGTGAACATCGGCAATGAGCTGGTGCCGGTGATCACCGACGCCGTGGTGGTGATCGGCGGCTCATTCCTGCTCGGCATCTTCGCCGGCTGGCTGCTCGCCAAGCTCAACCAGCCGCTGCGCGACGCTGCCGCCGCACCGGTGCTGCAGATCGCGCTCGTGATCCTGGCGGCGATGGTGGCGGCGCAATGGAAACTCTCGCCGCTGCTCGCGCTGTTGATCGCCGGCATGGCCGCGCGCTCGAAGATGGGCCACATGCTGACGGTGGAGCCCCAGCTCGGCTCGGCCGGCGCGGTGCTCACCGTGCTGCTCTTCATCGCACTCGGCATGCTCTTCACGCTCGACGGCATCTCGACGCTGTGGCCCTGGGTCATCGCCATTCTCGCGGCCCGCGTGGTGGGCAAGGGTGTCGCGGTGGCCCTGCTCGCCCGGCTGAGCGCCCTCAGCTGGCGCCAGGCGGCCGCGCTCACCCTCACCCTGCAGCCGATGAGCAGCCTCGCCGTGCTGCTCGCGGGCAACACCTTCGGCTGGGCCTCGCAATTCCCGGGTGTGGCCGGCGGCGTGCTGCAGGCCTTGCTCATCGCCACCACGCTGTCGCACCTGGTCGGCCCGGTGCTCACCAAGTGGTCGCTGCAGTCGCTCGCCGACGAGTGCCCGCAACCCGCAGCCAAGGGAAGCTGACATGTCACTGGCCGAATTCACCACCTCCGAAGCGCTGACGCTCGGCGTCGAGCTCGAGCTGCAGCTCGTCAGCATGCACGACCACGACCTCTCGCCGCAGGCCGACGACCTGCTGCGCGAGCTCGAGCGCCACACCGGCGCCTGGGACGTGAAGCCCGAGATCACACGCAGCATGATCGAGATCGGCACCTCGATCCAGCGCCAGCACGCGCCGCTCGTCGCCGAGCTGACCGACCTGCGCCAGCAGCTCAGCCGCGCCGCGCGCAAGCTCAACATCGGCATCGCCGGTGGCGGCACGCATGCCTACCAGCACTGGAGCGAGCAGCAGATCTACCCGACCGACCGCTTCCACTACATCAGCGAGCTCTACGGCTACCTGGCCAAGCAGTTCACCGTCTTCGGCCAGCATGTGCACGTGGGCTGCGAGAACGGCGACACCGCGCTCTGGCTGCTGCATGCGCTGTCGCGCTACGTGCCGCACTTCATCGCGCTCTCGGCCTCGTCGCCCTACGTGCAGGGCGTGGACACCGGCTTCGACTCGGCCCGCCTCAACTCCGTCTTCGCCTTCCCGCTGTCGGGCCGCGCGCCGTTCGTGCGCTCGTGGGACGAGTTCGGCGTCTACTTCGACAAGATGACGAGCACCGGCGTCGTGCAGTCGATGAAGGATTTCTACTGGGACATCCGCCCCAAGCCCGAGTTCGGCACCATCGAGCTGCGGGTGTGCGACACGCCCCTCACCGTCGACAAGGCCGCGGCCCTCGCCTGCTACCTGCAGTGCATCTGCCGCTACCTGCGCGAAGAGAAGCCCTTCGAGCCCGAGGAAGACGACTACCTCGTCTACACCTTCAACCGCTTCCAGGCCTGCCGCTTCGGCCTCGACGGCGAGATCGTCGACCCGAAGACGAAGACACGTCAGAAGCTGCGCGACGACATCCTGCGCACGCTCGCACGCGTCGACGAGCATGCACTCGACCTGCAGGCGCTGAACGCGAGCCAGCTCATCCGCGACACCCTGCACGAGGGCAACGACGCGCAATGGCTGCGCAGCCGTCGCAAGGGCGGCATGCCGCTCTCGGCCGTGGTGGAAGACGCGACCAAACGCTGGATGAGTTGAAGCCGCTCAGTGCAGCTTGATGCGCGGCCGGTAGGTGCGGTCGAGCATCTCCGACAGCGTGATCATGGCCGTCTTGCGCAGGCCGCCGAGCGCGAGCTGATGCTGCTTGTGCAGCGACCAGTACATCAGCTGCGCAAGCCGCCCCTCGATGAAGAGGCTGCCGCGCGTGAGGCTGCCCATCAGGCTGCCCACCGAGGAATATTCGGAAAGCGAGACCAGCGAGCCCTGGTCGCGGAAGACGAAGGGCGAGACCGGCTCGCCCTTCATCAGCCGCGGCAGCGCCTTCACCAGGTACATCGCCTGCTGGTAGGCCGCCTGCGCGCGCGGCGGCACCCAGGTGCCGTCCGGCTGCTGGCAGGCCGCGCAATCGCCGAAGGCGTAGATGTCCGGGTCCTGCGTGGTCTGCAGGTTGCCGTTGACCATGAGCTGGTTGAGCCGGTTCGTCTCGAGCGGCTGCTCGCCGCCCAGCGTCTTCAGGAAGTCGGCCGCTTTCACGCCCGCCGCCCACACCGTGAGCGTGGAGCGGATCACCTTGCCACTGGCCATCTTGACCGTGTCGGCCGTGACCTCCACCACCTTCTCGTTGGTGTGCACCTCGATCGCGAGCTTGCGCAGCTCGCGCACCGCCGATTCGCTCAGCCGCTCGGGCAGCTGCGAGAGCAGGCGCGGGGCCGCTTCCACCAGCACGATCTGCAGGTCTTTCTCCGGGTGGATGTTGTCGAGGCCGAAGTGGGCCAGGACGCGGGCGGCCGCATGCAGCTCGGCCGCCAGTTCCACACCGGTGGCCCCGCCTCCGACGATGGTGACCGTGAGGCGCCCCATGCCCGGCACGCGCGGCACGCTCTGTGCGCGGATGCATTCGTTGATGAGCCGGTTGTTGAAGCGTTTCGCCGCCTGGGGGCTGTCGAGCTTGATCGTGTACTCGGCCGCGCCCAGCGTGCCGAAGTCGTTGGTCTGGCTGCCGACCGCGATCACCAGCGTGTCGTAGCCGAGCTCCTGGGCCGGCGTGATCTCCATGCCGGTTTCGTCGTAGCTGGCGGCGAGCTGGATCGTTTTCTTCGCCCGGTCCACGCCCACCAGGCTGCCCAGGCGGAAGCGGAAGCAATTCCAGCGCGCCTGCGCGAGGAACTCGATCTCTTCGGCGTGCGTGTCGTAGCTGCCGGCGGCCAGCTGGTGGAGGAGCGGCTTCCACACATGGGTGCGGGCGGCATCGACCAGCGTGATCTCTGCGAGCTTCTTGCGCCCGAGCTTCTTGCCGAGCTGTGTGGCGAGCGCGAGGCCTCCCGCCCCGCCACCCACGATCACGATCCGATGCATGCTTGGAACCCTCGTTGGTGTTGTTGGTGGTGCCGCACCTTCTGAAAACCAGGTGCCCGCGGACAGCGGGCGGCATGATAACGGAAGCGAACGGTCGTTCGTTTTGGCGTAGCACTCAATCCAGCGTCTGGCGGTAGCGCGCCAGCGCCACCGCCCCGGCCACGAGCATGAAGAGGGCGATCGGCCACAGCTGAGGCAGGATCTGTGCCGCGTCGTTGCCCTTGAGCAGGATGCCGCGCACGACGCGCAGGAAGTGCGTGAGCGGCAGGGCCTCGCCGATGGCCTGGGCCCAGCCAGGCATGCCGCGGAACGGGAACATGAAGCCCGTCAGCAGCATCGAGGGCAGGAAGAAGAAGAACGTCAGCTGCATGGCCTGCAGCTGGCTCTTGGCAATGGTCGAGAAGGTAAAACCTACCGCCAGGTTGGCCGCGATGAAGAGCACGAGCACCGCCGAGAGCAGCCCCAGGCTGCCGACCATCGGCACGTCGAACAGCAGCCGCGCCACCACCAGCACCACCGCCACCTGGACGTAGCCGATGAGGATGTAGGGCGCGACCTTGCCAAGCATCACCTCCAGCGGCGTGGCGGGCGTGGCGAGCAGGTTCTCCATCGTGCCGCGCTCACGTTCGCGTGTCATCGCGAGCGAGGTCATCATCACCATCGTCATCGTGAGGATCACGCCGATGAGACCGGGCACCACGTTGTAGGCGGTCACGCCCTCGGGGTTGTAGCGGCGCTGCACGCGCAGGTCGAAGGGCAGCTCGGTGGGGCGCAGCGCGGCGAAGGGGCCGGTGAGGTCGCGTGCCAGGCTTCGCTGGGCGACCTGCGTGAGCGCCGCGATGGCGCCGCCGGTGGCCGAAGGATCGGTGGCATCGGCGGCCAGCAGGAGCGGCGGCCGCTCGCCGCGCAGCAGGCGGCGCGAGAAGTCGGACGGGATCACGAGCGAGAACTGCACCGCGCCCTGGGCCAGCAGCTCGTCGGCCTGCTGCACCGTGGCCGGTCGCTCGGACACGCGGAAGTAGCGCGAGTTCTCGAGGCCCGCCACGAAGCTGCGCGTGTGCTCGCTCTGGTCCATCACCACCACGGCGAGCGGCAGGTGCTTGGGGTCGCTGTTGATCGCGAAGCCGAAGAGGATCAGCTGCACGATGGGCACGGCGACCATCATCCCGAAGGTGAGCCGGTCCCGGCGCACCTGGCGCAGCTCCTTCAGCAGGATGGCCAGCAGGCGCGCCCAGCTCATGATGGCGGGGCAGCGAAGTTGTCTTGCGCCTGCTGCATCAGCGCGATGAACACGTCCTCGAGGCTGGGTTCGATGGGCGTGATGCGCAGGCCCTCGCCGAGCGTGGCGGTGGCGGCTTTCAGCGCTTCTTCGCTGTCGGCGCTCACATGCAGCGTCGCGCCGAAAGGAGCCACCGTGCGGATGCCAGCCGCCGCCCGAAGTCGATGCCCCACGTCGACCACCCGCTCCCCGCTGATCGCCCAGGTGACGAGGCCGGCACCGGCGATCACCTCGGCCACCGTGCCGCGCGTGAGCAGTCGGCCGTAGGAGATGTAGGCGAGCTCGTGGCAACGCTCGGCCTCGTCCATGTAGTGCGTGGAGACGAGCACCGTCAGGCCATCGGCGGCCAGGTCGTGGATCTGGTCCCAGAAATCACGGCGCGCCGCAGGGTCGACACCGGCCGTCGGCTCGTCGAGCAGCAGCAGCTGGGGCGCATGGATCAGGCACGCGGCGAGGGCGAGGCGCTGTTTCCATCCCCCCGAGAGCGAGCCGGCGAGCTGCTGCGCGCGTGTCGTGAGGCCCAGGCGCTCCAGCGTCTCGGCAACCTGGCGCTTGCGGTCGGCCACGCCGTAGACACGTGCGATGAAGTCGAGGTTCTCCTCGATGCTCAGGTCTTCGTAGAGGCCGAAGCGCTGCGTCATGTAGCCGACCTCGCGCTTGATCTTCAAGGCCTCGGTGCGGATGTCATGGCCGAGGCAGGTGCCCTCGCCTTCGTCGGGCGTGAGCAAGCCGCACAGCATGCGGATCGTCGTCGTCTTGCCGCTGCCGTTGGGGCCGAGGAAACCGTAGATGCGGCCGCGTGGCACGCGCATGTCGAACTGGTTGACGACGACCCGGTCGCCGAAGCGCTTGGTCAGGCCACGCACGTCGATGACCGGTGGAGCGTTCACTGGCGCACTTCCAGCGGTTGCCCAGGGTGCAGGCGCCTGGCGTCATCCGGCGACGAAGGTCGAGCTTCGACCATGTACACGAGCGTCGCCCGGTTTTCCTTGCTGTAGATGAGCGGAGAGGTGAACTCGGCTTCGCGCGCGATGTAGCTCACCTTGGCGTTGATGGGCGCGGGGCAACCATCGCAATGCAGCGTGACGGCCTGGCCGAGCTGCAGCTTGCCGAGCACGGGCTCGGGCACGAAGAAGCGCGCCTTCACCTGTGATGGTGGCAACAAGGTGAGCACCGGGCTGCCCTGCGGCACCCACTCCCCTTCGCGGTACAGAACGTCGGTCACGTCGCCGGCCGTGGGCATGCGCTGGGTCTTCTGCTGCACGCGCCAGTCGGCCTGCGCGAGTTGCGCCTTGGCGGCCAGCACCTCCTGCTGCGCGGCGGCGATCTCCTGCACGCGGCTGCCCTGGCCGGCGAGGCGGATCTGCGCCTGGAGTTCGTTCACGCGCGCCTGGTCGCGTGCGACCGCGGCACGCGCTTCGTCGAGGCTGGCGGGCGAGGTGAAGTTCTGTGCCACCAGCTCGCTGGCCCGGGCGAGCTCGCGCGTCGAGAGGTTGAAGGCCGCCTGCGCCTGCGCCAGTTGCGCGCGCAGGGCGGCGATCTCGTCGGGGCGTTTGCCGGACTGCAGGTTGCCCAGCTGTTGCTCGGCGCGGCGCACACGCGCCTGCGCCTCTTCGCGCGCCGAACGTTCGCTGTCCTGCTCCAGGACGAAGGCCGGTGCGCTCGCCGCGACCACATCGCCACGCTGCACGTGCAGCTTGGTGAGCGTGCCGCTGATGGGCGCGGCCAGTCGCACGCTCTCGCCTTCGGCATAACCGGCAAAACCCGTGGGTGCCGAGGCCGTGCAGGCAGCAATGGCGCCCACGGCCGCGCCGCTCAGCAGGTGTTTGAAGAGCCATGTCATCGTGAACCTCCTCACGCAGCCAGGCCGCGCAGTGCGTAGTCGATGCGCCGCGCCACTGCGGCATCCGAGAGCACGTGGTGCTCGATGGCGGCCACCACCGGCGCCGGCGCGCGCGAGCCCAGCGCACCGCCAATCAGCACCGGCGCACCCACCGCACCGGCGAGGAAGGCGATCGCCTCCTGCGGCGGGGCGTCGACGATCAGGCCTTCACGCTGCGCCTGCATCACCAGGCTCAAGACCACCGCCACATGCCGCGGCAGGTTGGCACTGAAGAACTCGATCACCGCGGCCTCGCCCGCCATCGCGTCGGCGGCCATGCGCAACAACAGCGGGTGCTGCTCGCGCCCGAAGCGGGCCAGGACCGCGAGCACCGCCCGCAGGTTGTCGAGCACCGGGCGCTTCTGGTCCACCTTCAAGGTGAGCGCCGAGAACATCTCTTCGTAGACCCGCTGCAGGACGGCGCGGATGAAGGTGTCCTTGTTCTTGAAGTGGTAGTGAAACATGCCGAGGTTGACCCCCGCGTGGTCGGCGAGCTTGCGCACCGACAGGCCGGCACAGCCGGTCTGCGGGAGGAGCTCGAGGCCGGCGTCGAGCAGGAGCTGGTCGACGTTTTGGGACGGGCGTGGCATGGCCGTAACTATACGAACGTATAGTTATTGGCGCAATACCCCAATTCGCACCAAGGTTTCGCTTTGTTCAGGCGTCGGATGGAGAGGCCGCGGCGCGCCGGTAGTCGGTGGGCGTGGCACCGAAGGCGTCTCGGAAGGCGCGGTTGAATGGGCCGATGCTGGCAAAGCCGGCGTCCATCGCAATGGTCAGCACCGGCAGATGTGCGAACGCCGGGTCACGCAGGCGCTCGGCCGCCTCGCGCAGGCGGAAGTGGTTGAGAAAGGCCGCGAAGTTCTTGAAGCCGAGGTGGCCGTTGATGACGCTGCGCAACCGGTGCTCGGGAAGCTCGACGATGGTCGCGAGTTCCCCAATCCCCAGGCCATGGCGGCGGTACAGCGCCTCGCGCCGCACGGTGTCGAGCACGTACTCGGCCTGCCGCGCGGCCAGCGCCTGGTTGACGCTGCTGCGGTGCTCGCCCACCGTGCTCAGGTCCTGCTGCACCGGGGGCTCGGGGGCACGCGCCACGTCCAGCACGCGCCGCCAGGGGCTCGGTTGGCCGACGGCCAATGCCAGCCAGAACAGCTTGAACAAGGTCTGGGCACCGATGGAGGCGGCCGCCACGTCGACCGGTGCGAGCCTGCGCAGGCCGGCGGCACACACCACGAGCACCAGCGCCACATAGGCCACGCAGGCCAGCGCCAGCGCCGTGCGCATGCGGCGGCGGAACTCGTCCAGGTCGTCACGGCGGCGCCCCGCCAGGTGCCACAGCATGTGGACCACGAAGCCCGCCAGCCCCACCGACAGCGCCCCGAGCCAGAGCGGCCGCAGGCCCGGCCAGGCCGAGGCCAGCGCCACGAGCAGCACCACGCCGGCACTGCCCACCAGCGCCGGACGGGCGTCGCTCACCCCGTCGAACAGGAAGCGCAGCACGAGCCAGAGCAGCGGCACGCCGCAGCAGGCCACGGCCCGCAGCGCCCAGCGCAGCTCTTCCGTCGACTGCACCACCGCCGGCAGGGGCAAGAGGCTGTAGGCCGCGCCGCTCACCGCCAGGCAGCCGACGGCCACCACCGCGCGTGACACGCCCGGCATCACCGCCATCGCCACCCCCACGGCCACCGACAAGGCCACCGAGGCGCCGGCCAGGAACGTCAGCAGTTCGATCGAAGACATGCGGCGCCGAGGGAGTGGAAACGCCGCGGAATTCTAGAAACCCGGTTCCGATTTCGAATTCGGCCAGCAAGCGTTCAAACGCGGCAAGACCCCCGCGCCGCCTGCCGGCACCCTGCAGGCCTCTCAACCACGGAGTTCTTTTGTCATGGCATGGGGTCTTCTCACGCTGACCGGCCTGTTCGGCGGCTTCACGCTGGCCGATGCGCCGGCCACGCACATCCAGGAGGTCGGGCTCGAACGCTTCGAGCCCCTGCACGCCAACCGGCAGCTTCATCTCACGAATGCCACCGCGCATCTGCGCGAAAAGCAGGTGGCCGGTTGGCCGCTCACGCTGCGCCTCGGCCTGGTCGCGCAACACGCGCGAGGCGAGATCACCCAGCTCACCGACACGCTGTCAGAGCAGACCCTGCACAGCCCCGGCCATGGGCTGGGCATCAGCGCCGAAGCGCGCTGGCGGGTGCGGAGTGGCTTTCACCTGGACGCGAGCGCCGCGCCGATGCTCTACGACCGCCGCTTCCCGGCCGGCGGCACCCACTACAACGGGATGTTCCAGGCCGGTCCGTCGATCACCTGGCAGATGGGGCCGGGCCGCTGGACGCTCGGCGCGCGCTGGCTGCACATCTCCAACGGCCGCGGTCTCGGCCCCGACAACCCGTCGACCGAAGGGCGGGGGCTGGTGTTGCGCTACCAGCTCCCGCTCTGAGCCGCCTCAGTTCGCGAAGGCGGCAATGCCGGTCTGCGCCCGGCCGAGGATCAGCGCATGCACGTCGTGCGTGCCCTCGTAGGTGTTGACCACTTCGAGGTTGACCAAGTGGCGGGCCACGCCGAACTCGTCGCTGATGCCGTTGCCGCCCATCATGTCGCGCGCCAGGCGGGCGATGTCGAGCGCCTTGCCGCACGAGTTGCGCTTCATGATCGAGGTGATCTCGACCGCGGCCGTGCCTTCGTCCTTCATGCGGCCCAGGCGCAGGCAGCCCTGCAGGCCGAGCGTGATCTCGGTCTGCATGTCGGCCAGCTTCTTCTGGATCAGCTGGTTCGCCGCGAGCGGGCGGCCGAACTGCTTGCGGTCGAGCACGTACTGGCGCACACGGAACCAGCAGTCTTCGGCGGCGCCGAGCGCGCCCCACGCAATGCCGTAACGCGCGCTGTTCAGGCAAGTGAACGGGCCCTTCAGGCCGCGCACTTCGGGGAAGGCGTTCTCCTCGGGGCAGAACACGTTGTCGAGCACGATCTCGCCGGTGATCGAGGCGCGCAGGCCGACCTTGCCGTGCACCGCCGGGGCGCTCAGGCCCTTCCAGCCCTTCTCGAGCACGAAGCCGCGGATCGCGCCTTCCTCGTCTTTCGCCCACACCACGAACACGTCGGCGATCGGGCTGTTGCTGATCCACATCTTGGCGCCAGTGAGGCTGTAGCCGCCTTGCACCTTCTTCGCGCGGGTGACCATGCTGCCGGGGTCGGAGCCGTGGTCGGGCTCGGTGAGGCCGAAGCAGCCGATCCACTGGCCGCTCGCGAGCTTGGGCAGGTACTTCTGCTTGGTCGCTTCGTTGCCGAACTCGTTGATCGGCACCATCACGAGCGAGCTCTGCACACTCATCATCGAGCGGTAGCCGGAGTCGACTCGCTCCACTTCACGTGCGATCAGGCCGTAGCACACGTAGTTGAGCGCGGCACCGCCGTACTGTTCGGGGATCGTCGGGCCGAGCAGGCCCAGCTCGCCCATCTCGCGGAAGATCGAAGGGTCGGTCTTCTCGTGGCGGAAGGCCTCGAGCACGCGCGGTGCGAGCTTGCCCTGGCAGTAGTCCCGCGCGGCATCGCGGATCTGGCGTTCGTCGCTGGTGAGCTGCTGGTCGAGCAGCAAGGGGTCGTCCCACTGGAATGCGGCTTTGTTGGCCATGTGTCTGTCTCCTGTCGTCAAGCTGCGAGCGGGATGTCGCGCTGGGTGAGAGCGGCAAACCGTTGAAGGTGTGTGTCAGTGTCACCGAAGCTGAGTTCGATCGCCATCAGCCGCTTGAAGAAGTGGCTGACGTTGAGCTCTTCGGTCATGCCCATGCCGCCGTGCAGCTGCACCGACTGCTGGCCGATGAAGCGGCAGGCGTTGCCGATCACCACCTTCGCGGCCGAGAGGGTCTTGCGGCGCTGGGTGTCGTCGGCCACGTTGCAGTGCATCGCGGCGAGGTAGGCCATCGAGCGCGACTGCTCCAGGTGCAGGAGCATGTCGGCGGTGCGGTGCTGCAAGGCCTGGAAACGGCCGATGGGCTGGCCGAACTGCTGGCGCGTCTTCAGGTACTCGATGGTGGCGTTGACGGTGGCTTCCATCACGCCGAGGGATTCGGCGCAGAGGGCGGCAAGGCCGATGTCGAGGGCACGATCGATCGCGGCGGTGGCGCTGGTCGTGGGCGCGCCCAGCAGCGATGCGGCCGGCACCTTCACATCCGTGAGCACGACGTCGGCGGCACGGCGACCGTCGAGTGTCTTGAAGGCCTTGAGCACGAGGCCCGGCGCATCCTTGGACACGCGGAACACAGCGACACCGTCCGCTTCCCCCGGCTGGCCGCTCATACGCGCCGAGACCAGCAGCTCGTCTGCGGCAGGTGCCAGCGACACGACGGCCTTGTGGCCGTTGAGCAGGTATCCATCACCGCTCTTCTTCGCACTCGTCTCGACCCACACTGGCTGGCCACGCCCGGCCGCTTCGGTATGCGCGAGCACGACGATGCGCTCGCCACCGCCCATCGCGGGCAGCAGCTCGGCGCGCTGCTCGGGCGAGCCGAAGTCACGCACCAGCGCGGTCGCGATCACGGCGCTGTCGAGCAGCGGCTCGCACAGCAGCGCCGGGCCGGCCGATTGCATGGCGAGCAGCGTCTCGATCGGGCCGTAACCCAGGCCGCCATCGGCCTCGGGGATGTTCATCGCCAGCACACCCAGGTCGGCCAGGCCTTGCCAGACCTCGCGGCTCCAACCGTCCGCGCTCTTCAGGATCTTGTGGCGGCGCTCGAAGCTGTAGTCGCCTTGAACGAAACGGCTGATGGCGTCTTGCAGCTGGTGCTGCTCTTCGCTGAAGGAGAAGTCCATGTTTACAGTCCCAGCAGTTGTTGGGAAATGATGTTCTTCTGGATCTCGTTGGACCCGCCGAAGATCGAGAGCTTGCGCATGTTGCAGTAGTGGGCGCCGAGGCCGGCGGCATAACGCGGGCCGATGTCGCCCTCTTCGTCGCTCTCGTTTTCCGCCTTGAAGGGCAAGGCGTAGGGGCCGACGGCCGCCACCAGCAACTCGGTGATCGCCTGCTGGATTTCCGTGCCCTTGATCTTGAGGATCGACGCGGCCGGGCCGGGGGCCTTCTCGTTGGCCTCGTCGGAGAGCACGCGCAGGTTGGTCATCTCGAGTGCCATCAGGTCGATCTCGATCTGCGCGACCTTGGCGGAGAAGAGCGGGTCCTCCAGCAGAGGCTTGCCGTTCTTCATCTCGGTGGCCGCCACACGCTTCAAGCGCTCGATCTCGCGCTTGCTGATGCCGATGCCGGCGATGTTGCTGCGCTCGTGGCCGAGCAAGAACTTCGCGTACGTCCAGCCCTTGTTCTCTTCGCCGATCAGGTTCTCGGCGGGCACCCGCACGTTCTCGAACCAGACCTCGTTCACCTCATGCGCGCCGTCGAGCGTGATGATGGGCCGCACGGTGATGCCGGGCGACTTCATGTCGATGAGGAGGAAGCTGATGCCGCGCTGCGCCTTGGCCTGCGGGTCGGTGCGCACCAGGCAGAAGATCCAGTCGGCGTGCTGGCCGAGGGTCGTCCAGGTCTTCTGGCCGTTGACGACGAAGTGGTCGCCGTCCTTGTCGAAGCCGCGCACGGCGCGGGTCTTGAGCGATGCGAGGTCGGAGCCCGAACCCGGCTCCGAGTAGCCCTGGCACCACCACTTCCGGGCCGACGAGATGTCAGGCAGGAAGCGCTTCTGCTGCTCGGGCGAGCCGAAGGCCATGATCACCGGCGCCACCATCTTGATGCCGAAGGGGATGAGCCGCGGCGCGCCCGCGGCCGCACATTCCTCTTCGAAGATGTACTGCTGCACCGCGTTCCAGCCGGGGCCGCCGTGCTCCCTGGGCCACCCGGGCCCGCCCCAGCCCCGCTCGTGGAGCGTGCGCTGCCACATCACATGGTCGTCGCGCGTGAGGCGCAGGCTGTTGACCACCTTGTGGCGCAGCGAGGCGGGCAGCTTGTCGCGCACGAAGGCGCGCACCTCCTGGCGGAAGGCTTGTTCTTCGGGGGTGAAGGTCAGGTCCATGCAGACGTCTCGTTAGGGAGGCGCAGCCCTCGGTCGGGGTGCTTGCGTCGCCCGGCGAGATGTGCTGCAATGCGGAACAAGATTCCGCAAGTAAAAACAGAACGGCGATTGTTCATTCACGCCTGCAGGCTGTCAACTTGTGGTCTCCACCGACGAAAAGCGATCGTTCAGCCCGGGAGCGCGAGGCTCCCCGCCACCCCATCCCGGGTGGACTGGGGAATCCGAGAAGCTCCTATTTGTGGATTTGTGTTCCACTTTGGACGCTTTTGCAGGGACCGACAGACGATGGACACACTGACCAAGAACGCCCGGATCGAACGCAGCCGCTCCGCCCCCAAACCGAAGGAAGACCGCCATTTCGTGACGGCGCTGGCGCGCGGGCTCGAGGTGCTGGCCTGTTTCCGCTCGGGCGACAAGGCGCTGGGCAACCAGGAGATCGCCACCCGCTGCCGGCTGCCCAAGTCGACGGTGTCGCGGCTCACCTCCACGCTCACCAAGCTCGGCTACCTGATCCAGGTCGAGGAGAGCGGCAAGTACCGCCTGGGCACCGCCACGCTGTCGCTCGGCAGCGCCATGCTCGCGCGGCTCGACGTGCGCCAGATCGCCCGGCCCATGATGCAGGAGCTGGCCGATGCGTCGCGCTCGATGGTGTCGCTCGGCACGCGCGACCGGCTGTCGATGATCTACGTGGAAAACTGCCGCAGCTCGGCGGCCCTCACGCTCAGCCTCGACGTGGGCTCGCGCATCCCGGTTGCCACCTCGGCGATCGGCCGTGCCTGGCTCGCCGCCATCCCCGACCGCGAACGACAGGACTTCATGGAGCGTGTGCAAGAGCTCGACGAAGTGGCCTGGCCCGACATCCGCGACGGCATCAACCGTGCGATGGACGAGTACAACACGCTCGGTGTCACCTGCTCCTTCGGCGACTGGCAGAAAGACGTGAACGGCATCGCACGTGCCTTCCAGCCGGGCGGCGGGCTGCCGCCGATGGCCATCAACTGCGGCGGGCCGTCGTTCAACCTGTCGAAGGACTTCCTGCTCAACGAGGTGCGGCCACGCCTCATCGACATGGTGACGCGGCTCGAGGCCTCGCTGCTGCGCTGAGCCGGCGCGGCCGGGTTCACACCCTCGACAGCGTCAATAGCGCGACGCGCTGCCGCCCTGCGAGGCGCCATTGCGGCGCGCCCCGGTGACGGGGTCAATCCCTCCCGCCGCGGCGAGCCCGCGGCGCACGCCCTTCTCCAGCTGCGTGGCGCTGATCGGCTTCACCCAGTATTCGTAGGCGCCCAGGCTCATCGCCTTGAGGATGTCCATCGACAAGTGGTCCGCCGTCAGCAGCGCGACCTTCAGGCCCTGCGAGATCTCCACGTTGAGCGCGCGCACCACCTCCAGGCCGCCGGTGTCGGGCAGGTGCATGTCGAGCAGGACCAGCTGAGGGCGTTCGCTGCGGACCTTCTCCACACCCTCCGCCCCGGTCGCCGCGCGGATCAGGTGGATCCCCGGCAGCGTGGCCGCCAGCTGCGCCTGGACCAGCAGGAAGTTCAGGTCCTGGTCTTCGATGTAGAGAACGGTGCCCTGGGGTTCAGGGCCGCTCACACGCAGGTCATCCATGGGGAGGCGGGTTCTTGTTGCAGTGCACCAAGCATAGAACTCGCCGGCAGGAGCACAAGCCGAACTGACGCCTCAAACAGGGTTTTGGGGTTCACCCTCGTTGTAATTATTAATTTCCAGGCGTAGATTGGCGACACCGAATCAGCCGGTCCTGCCCAGGCGATGCCATGGTCGATGTCACACCGCTACGCCGATCATCACTTCATGAAGAAGTGGCTACTCGCCTTCGAAACATGGTGTTCGAGCGACAGCTCGCACCCGGCGACTGGATCGACGAGCTGGCCCTGGCCCAGCAATGGCAGATCAGCCGCACGCCGCTGCGCGAGGCCTTGAAGGTCCTGGCCGCCGAAGGCTTGGTCGAACTGGTGCCGCGGCAGGGCTGCCGGGTGACCGAGATGTCGGAAGACGATGCCGAAGAGCTCTTCCCCGTGATGGCCCTGCTGGAAGGTCGTTGCGCTTTCGAAGCGGTGCGCAAGGCCACGCCGGCCGACATCGCCCGGCTGCGCCAGCTGCACCAGACGCTCGAGCGCCACGCCGCCGCGCACGACATCGACGGCTACTACCGCGCCAACCACGACTTCCACAGCACGGTGCAGTCGCTCGCCGACAACCGCTGGCTCGACCGCGCCACCAACGAGCTGCGCACGTTCCTGCGCCTGCTGCGCGGCCGCCAGCTCAACCGGCCGGGCCGCATCGAGGACTCGATCAACGAACACCGCGTGCTGATGGCCGCCTTCGAACAGCGCGATGCCGCGCGTGCCGAGCGACTGATGCACGACCACCTGATGGCGCAGCTGGCCGCGTTGAAGGCCCTGCGCGCCGACGAGCAGGAGGCAAGCGCTCATCAAACGGGGAGTCAACATGCTTGAAGAACTGAAGACCGCCGCGCGCCGCGCGACCGATGGCCGCCAGCTGCGCAGCCTGCTGCTCGACTGCCACCGCCTGCTCTCCGAGCGCGGCGAGGCCAACAGCGTGGCCATCGCGCGCCAGCTGGTCTCGCGCTTCAGCGCCTTGCCCGAGGAGCAGCAGGCCGGCTTCTTCGACAAGCTCTCCACCGACTTCAGCCCCGACCCGCAGGCGGTGCTCGACGGGGCCCAGGCCTACGCGCAGGAGCCCACGCCGGAGAATCTGATCCGCCTGACACGCCTGGCCGAGCCGCCGCGGCAGGAGCTGCTTCGCCGCATCAACCGCACGCCGGGGGGCACGGCACAGATCGTCGCGATGCGGCGCAAGCTGCTGTCGCGTCTGCCTGCGCAACCGGGCTTGAGCGCGCTGGAGAGCGACTTCCACCACCTGCTCTCGTCCTGGTTCAACCCCGGCTTCCTGCAGATGCAGCAGGTCGACTGGCGCTCGCCCGCCGAGCTGCTGGAGCAGATCATCCGCCACGAGGCGGTGCACGAGATCGACGGCTGGGACGACCTGCGCCGCCGCCTGCAGCCCGATCGCCGCTGCTTCGCGTTCTTCCACCCGCAGCTGCCCAACGAGCCGCTGATCTTCGTGGAGGTGGCGCTGCTGCCCGAGATGCCGGATGCGATCGCCCCGCTGATCGACAAGCGCGCGCAGCCACTGCCGCCGAGCGACTTCAAGGTCGCGGCCTTCTACTCCATCAGCAACTGCCAGCCCGGCCTGCGCGGCGTGTCGCTCGGCAACTTCCTCATCAAGCGCGTGGCCGAGCAGCTGCACCGCGAGCTGCCGCAGATCCGCCGCTACTGCACGCTGTCGCCCATCCCGGGTTTCGCCAAGTGGCTGCAGGCCGGCACGCCGCCGCCCGAGGGCCTGAAGCGCAGCGTGGCCGAGCGCCTGGCAGACGCACGCGAGCTGCTCCTCAAAGCAACTGGCGGCGACCTCTCGACACTCGCAAGCGCGAACAAGCTGCAAGCGCTCGACGAGCCGGCAAGCGAAGCCTTGTCGCGGCTGTGCGCCTCGTACCTCGTGCACCATGCGGCCACGACGCACGGTGATTCGGTGGCCCGCTTCCACCTCGACAACGGCGCGCGCCTGGAGCGCCTCAACCCCATGGGGGACCTGTCGCGCAAAGGCTTGAAGCAATCCTTCGGCATGATGGTCAACTACCTCTACGACCTTCACAAAATCGAAGCCAGCCACGAGCAGTTCGTGCACGGCGAGGTGGCGCATTCGCGCGCCGTCGCCGCCTTGATTTGATCTCTCTCACACGCACCCCACAGGAGACGACCATGACCCACCCTGAGCACCCCCTGCTGCGCCGCAGGCGCCTCATCACCCTCGGCTCGCTGGGCGCCGGCGCCATGCTCGCCGCACCCTTCGTGCGTGCGCAGTCCGCGGCGGGCTGGCCGACGAAGCCCGTCACCATCATCGTGCCCTTCCCGGCCGGCGGCGGCACCGACGCTTTCGCCCGCCCGCTGTTCGCCACGATGAGCCGCAACACCGGCAAGCAGTTCGTCATCGACAACAAGGGCGGCGCCGGTGGCACCGTCGGCGCCACGCTCTCGGCCAAGTCGGCACCCGATGGCTACAACTTCTTCATGGGCGCGGTGCACCACGCGATTGCGCCGGCCATGTACCCCAAGCTCGAATACAACATCGAGACCGATTTCATCCCGGTGGGCCTGATCTCCAGCGTGCCGCAGGTGATCGTGGTAAATCCGCAGAAGGTGCCGGTGAACGACCTCAAGGGCTTCCTCGACTACGTGCGCAAGAACCCGGCCAAGCTCAACTACGGCTCGGCCGGCAACGGCACCTCGCACCACCTGGCCGGCGAGCTCTTCAAGCTGCAGACCAAGACGTTCATCACGCACATCCCCTACCGCGGCGCCGGCCCGGCGCTGCAGGACCTGATCGCCGGCCAGGTCGACCTGATGTTCGACGGCCTCGGCTCCTCGGCCGCGCACATCAAGGGCGGCCGCATCAAGGCGCTGGCGGTGGCGAGCGACAAGCGCGCGCCCGGCTTCCCCGACGTGCCGACCAGCGGCGAAGGCGGCGTGCCGACCTACCAGGTGGCCACCTGGTACGGCCTGTGGGCGCCCAAGGGCACACCCAAGGAGCTGATCGACGCGATGCGCGCCGAGATGCAGAAGGCCCTCGGCTCCGACGAGCTGAAGAAGACCTGGAACGGCCTCGGCACCGACACGCCCAACCTCTATGGCGACGCCTTCGGCCGCTTCGTGAGCGCGGAAGTGAAACGCTGGGGCGAGGTCGTGAAGAAGTCAGGCGCCACGCTCGAATGAAATAGATAGCGACATGAGCCACAACTCCAACATCTTTGCCGCAATTCGCGGCGGCTTTCCGGAGGACCTCGACCGCACCGCGATCGAGACGCTCGACACACCGGGCTTCTACACCTGGCGTGACCTCGAGCGCGGCAGCGCGATGATGGCCAACCTGCTCGCCTCGCTCAACCTGCCCGAGGGCAGCCGGGTGGCGGTGCAGACCGAGAAATCGGTCGAAGGGCTGATGCTCTACCTCGCGGTGTTGCGCGCCGGCTTCGTCTACCTGCCGCTCAACACCGCCTACCAGTCCGCCGAGATCGAGTACTTCATCGGCAACGCCGAGCCGGCGGTGGTGGTCTGCGCGAGCAAGAACTTCGGCTGGATCAGCCAGCTCGCGTTCAAGGCCGGCACCACGCACGTGTACACGCTCGACGACGACCGCAGCGGCAGCCTGCTCGCCCGCGCCGCGCACCATAGCGACCAGCACAGGCCGGTGGAGCGTGAAGCCGACGACCTGGCCTGCATCCTTTACACCAGTGGTACGACGGGCCGCAGCAAGGGCGCGATGCTGACGCACGGCAACATCCTCTCCAACACGCTGACGCTCGCGGCCTACTGGGGCTGGCAGCAGGGCAAGGACGTGCTGATCCACGCGCTGCCGCTCTTCCACGTGCACGGCCTCTTCGTTGCGGCGCAGGCGGCGCTGATCAGCGGCAGCAAGATGCTGTGGCTTTCCAAGTTCGACCCCAAGCTCGTCGTGTCACGCCTGCCGGAGGCCACGGTCTTCATGGGCGTGCCCACGCTCTACGTGCGCCTGCTGGCCGAACCCGGCCTGACGCGCGAAGCGTGCTCCAACATGCGGATCTTCACGGCCGGCTCGGCGCCGCTCTTGATCGAGACCTTCAACGAATGGCGCGAGCGCACCGGCCACACCATCGTCGAGCGCTACGGCATGAGCGAGACCTCGATCCTCACGTCGAACCCGTACCGCGCTGAAGACGGCGAACGCCGCGGCGGCACGGTCGGCTTCCCGCTGCCGGGCATCGGCCTGCGGGTGCAAGACGACAAGGGCCCATGCCCCGTCGGCGAGGTCGGCGGCATCCAGGTGAAGGGCGACAACGTCTTCGCCGGCTACTGGCGCATGCCCGAGAAAACGAAGGAAGAATTCACCGAAGACGGCTGGTTCAAGACCGGTGACGTCGGCCGCATCGACGAACGTGGCTACGTCACCATCGTCGGCCGCAGCAAGGACCTCATCATCTCGGGCGGCTACAACGTCTACCCGGCCGAGGTGGAAGGCTTCATCAACGAGATGCCCGGCGTGGCCGAGAGCGCGGTGGTGGGCGTGCCCCACCCTGACTTCGGCGAGGTGGGCGTGGCCCTCGTGGTGCCCAAGCCCGGCGCCTCACTCGACGATGCGGCGGTGCTCCAGTTGCTGAAGAGCCGCATCGCCAATTTCAAGGTGCCCAAGCGTGTGTTCGTGATGAACGAACTGCCGCGCAACACGATGGGCAAGGTGCAGAAGAACGTGCTGCGCGATCAGCACAAGACGCTCTTCACCTAGCGCGGCTGGCCGAGCGCCGGGCCGGTCCCAAGCCGGCCCGCATCCCCGCGGGGATCGGTCGACGTGCTCGTCGACCGAGGGCTGTCAGAAACCGACTTGGAGGCCGATGGAGAAGAAATCTCCATCGCCACCGCCGATGTTTTCGTATTCGAGCCGAAGCGCGGCGGTCTGCGTGAAGTTGAAGAGCAGGCCGGCACCCAGGCCCAGCTCGAGGTCGCTGTCGCTGCTGACGCCCGGGCCGCTGCGCTTGACGCGCAGGTAGTGCACGCCGGCCTTGCCGAAGGCACCAAACTGCGCGTTGAGCGGGAAGCGCGCGACGGCCGAGCCGCCCAGCGACATGGCCGAGTGCTTGCGGCCGAGCGGCAGGTCTTCCGAGCCGTGGCTCACCACCTGGCCTTCCCAGCCGAAGATGGGCGTGACCTTGCCGCCGAGGAAGACCTTGAGGCCGGTGCCGTAGTCGGTGCTGCCGATCGACGCACCCGCCCACGACGGCCTGAACGACTGGGCCGCTGCAGGCCCGGCAGCCAGCAGGCCGGCGGCGACGAAGGAGGCGAGGGCGAGAGAAATCTTGTTCATGTGTGTGACTCCTGGGAGAAAGCGCCGCCGGTCGACCTGACCGCAGCGAAGGGCGAGCTTACGCACGCCACCTGGCGATTCCGGCACAAAGCCCCAGCGGCGGGCTGCGAGGCGTTGGCAGGCCGCCACTCCACGTAAGCAGACGCATCCGGGCGTGACACCGGGCAACCGACATGCCCGCCCTGCCCCGAACACCGCGTAACAACCTGGTGCAGACGCCGCATCGGGCGCGCGATGAAATCCGGGGACCGTCGATCACCGGCCGCTGTGCGCCGCTCGCATGAACTTCCTCGAACGCATTCCCACCGGCTGGCTGCTGACTGGCGCCGCCTTCGCGTGCCTTCTGCTGTGGGCTGGCCCCGGATGGGCCCAGACCACGGGCGACCCGGTCGCCGGCCGCGCGCTCTTCGAAGACACGCCCGGCGAGACCGGCAACGCGCAGCTCGGCTCGTGCACCAACTGCCACTCCATCCACGACCGGCGCAACCGCATCGCGACCGGCACCATCACGGCCACCCCGCCCTTCACCGCCGTCAGCTTCAACAGCGCCACCGGTCGCTTCGGTGCCGCCATCGCCGGCAACTACAACGGCTCGATGGGCCAGTTCAGCGCGCTCAACACCACGCAGTTCCAGGACATCGCGGCCTACATCGCCGACACGCCCAAGCTCAGCGTCGACTCGCTCAGCTTCAGCCCGAGCGCCATCAACACCAACACGCTGTCGCAGAACGTCGACCTCAGCAACGCCGTCACCAACGGCACGCTGACCATCACCAACGTGGCCCTTTCCGGCAGCGGCGCGGCACGCTTCAACGTGACGTCTGACAACTGCACCTCGCAGACGATTGCGGCCAGCACGGTGTCCACGGCCAGCACCTGCCGCGTCTCGGTGCGCTTCTCGGCGCCCAACACCAGCACCTACACCGCCTCGCTCACGCTGACGATGCGCGTGCAAGGCAGCGCCACGACCTTCACCCGCGTGCTGCCCCTTTCCGGCCAGGTGGCCACCACGCCGCCGCCCGCCAGTGGGGGTGGCGGAGACTCCGGCGGCGGTGGGCTGGGCCTCGTCTGGCTGGCCGGCCTGGCGCTCGCCACAGCCGCGCTGGCCCGTCGCCGCGCGTGAGGTGAGCTCCACCGCCGACGCAAGCTGCCCACGCTGCGGCGGAGGCTTCCACTGCGGCGTGCGAGACACCACGCCGTGCGCCTGCGGCACGATCGACCTGTCGGCCGAAACCCTGCAGCTGCTGCGCGAGCACTACAGCGCCTGCCTGTGCCTGCCCTGCCTGCGTGAAGTCGCGCGGCTCTCACCCGACGCGTTGCGTGCAGACATGACAAAGCCGGCGCCGTCCTGAGACGGGCCGAGGCAACAAAAAGCCGGCTCAGTCCATCGGACTGGCCGGCGTTGCCCGAAGGCGCGAGTCGCTCTCTGGTTACTGCGACGCGGCCGAGCTGGGGGCAGAAGCGGCAGAAGCAGCAGCAGGAGCGGAAGCCGCCGCAGGCGCGTGCGAGGTGTCGATGCCGTGCTTCTCACCGCTCATGTCGATGTCGCCGCCCTTGCTGAGCAGCCACAACGTCAGCGCCGCGATCGCGACGAAACCCACAACGATCTTCCACATGCTGAGTACTTCCGGGTAGTTGAGTTTGAGTTGGGATTCAACGGCCCGCGCACGACAGGTGCACGGGCCGCGGGGGTGACATCAGTCCTTCGCGTAGATGTCCACGTCCTTGGTTTCCTTCACCAGCAGGACGCCGACCACGAAGGTCATGAGCGCCACGATGATGGGGTACCAGAGGCCGTTGTACATGTTGCCGGTGGCCGCCACCACCGCAAACGCGGTCGTGGGCATCAGGCCGCCGAACCAGCCGTTGCCGATGTGGTACGGCAGGCTCATCGAGGTGTAGCGAATGCGCGTCGGGAAGAGCTCCACCAGCATCGCCGCGATCGGGCCGTAGACCATGGTCACGTAGATCACGAGGATGGTCAGGATGCCGACGATGGTCCACCACTGGCCGCTCAAGAACGCGATCGGCGCGGCCTTGGTCGGGTAGCCCGCAGCCTTCAGCGTGTCGGTCACGTCCTTCTTGAAGGCGGCGATCGACTTGACGCTGGCCTCGTCGAACTTCGAGTTCACCACCGTACCCACCGGCGCGGTGATCACCTTGTCACCGATGGTGATGGTGGCGGGGCCGGTGCCGACCTTGTTCTCGTAGGAGACCGAGCTTTGCGCCAGGTAGCGCTTGGCGATGTCGCACGACGTGCGGAAGTCGATCTCGCGGGCGATCGGGCTGCCCTGGAACGAGCACTCCTTCGGGTCCGCCGTCACGATCACCTGGGTCTTGGCTTGCGCCGCGGCCAGCTCGGGGTTGGCGGCCTTGGTCAGCGCGCCGAAGAGCGGGAAGTAGGTCAGCGCGGCCAGCAGGCAGCCCGCCATGATGATCGGCTTGCGGCCGATCTTGTCGGACAGCGTGCCGAACACGATGAAGAACGGCGTGCCGATCAGGAGCGACACCGCGATCAGGATGTTGGCCGTCGACGGGTCGACCTTCAGCGCCTGCGTCAGGAAGAAGAGCGCGTAGAACTGGCCGGTGTACCAGACCACGGCCTGGCCGGCGGTCAGGCCGACGAGCGCCAGGATCACGATCTTCAGGTTCTTCCACTGGCCGAACGACTCGGTCAGCGGCGCCTTGGAGGTCTTGCCCTCTTCCTTCATCTTCTTGAAGGCGGGCGATTCGTTCATGGACAGCCGGATCCACACGCTGATGGCCAGCAGGAAGATCGACACCAGGAACGGGATGCGCCAGCCCCAGTCGCCGAAGGCCTGTTCGCCCATCGCCGTGCGGGTGCCCAGGATCACCATCAGCGACAGGAAGAGGCCCAGCGTCGCCGTGGTCTGGATCCACGAGGTGTAGGCGCCGCGCTTGCCGTGCGGCGCGTGCTCGGCCACATAGGTGGCGGCACCGCCGTACTCACCGCCGAGCGCCAGGCCCTGCAGCAGGCGCAGGCCGATCAGGATGACCGGCGCGGCCACGCCGATGGAGGCGTAGGTCGGCAGCACACCGACGATGAAGGTCGCGAGACCCATGATCAGGATGGTGACCAGGAAGGTGTACTTGCGGCCGATCATGTCGCCCAGGCGGCCGAACACCAGCGCGCCGAACGGGCGCACCAGGAAGCCGGCTGCGAACGCGAGCAGCGCGAAGATGAAGGCGGAGGTCGGGTCCAGGCCCGCGAAGAATTGCTTGGCGATGATCGGCGCCAGCGAACCATACAGATAGAAGTCGTACCACTCGAACACCGTGCCGAGACTGGAGGCGAAGATGACCTTCTTTTCCTCTCCGGTCATCGGCGCGCTCGATGCGCTTGCAGCTGCCATGAATTTCTCCTCGATTGAACCCCACCCGATTGATGAGGATCAGGCAGTGTCACGGCGGGCTCTGACCCCGCCCTGACACGACGCTGATACGAAACTGACAAACTCAGGGGCAACCCTGAGTGTTCATTTCTTCATGCGAGAACCCGAGGGCTTGCGAGATCAGTGTTTTCGCTGAACGGCAGCCGGGATGGCTGACACCGAGGCCCAGTCCGGCCCGTCGAACCAGGGCTCGCCGCGCAGGTAGGCCGACAGCAGCGCGAGGCCGTCGAGGCCCCAGAAGAGCTTGTCGTCGACCTCGACCGTCGGCACGCCGAAGACGCCCCGCGCGGCGGCCGCGGCGGTCGCGGCCTTGAGCTCGTCCTTCACCTCCGCGCTCGCCACGTCACGCTGCGGCGCGAGGCGCTGCGCCAGGGCTTCCAGCCGGCCGGCATCGGTCGCATCGGCCCCGCCGCGCCACACGTGGTGCAGCACCTGCTCGCAGGCCCAGCGGTTGGGCGTGCCGCCCGCCGGCGCCGTGGCCACCAGCAGGCGCAGCAGCGCGAGCGGGTTGAACGGGTGCGCCGCCGGCATCTGCAGCGGAAGCTGCAGCGAATGGGCGAGCCACAGCACCTGGCGGTAGGTCCAGTCGCGCTTGGGGGCGATCTCGGCCGGGCCTTTCTGGCCCCAGTGCTGCAACAGGCCGGCGAGCAGGATGGGCTCGTGGCTCACGCTGTAGCTCAGGCCTTCGAGCACCTGAGGCAAGCGTTCGAAGGCGAGGTAGGCGTAAGGCGAGATCGGGTCGAAGCTGAAACGCAGGTGCTTCATGGCGCGGGCAGGTCGAAGAAGGGTTGTTCGGCCTGGCGCTGCTCGATGAGGCGCCACACCCGGCGCTTGGCGTCGTCGTCGAGCGTGGACCAGGCGGCGATCTCGTCGATCGTGCGCAGGCAACCTTCGCACAGGCCGCTTTGCGGGTGCATGCGGCACACGCTGATGCAGGGGCTCGGCACGGGTGCGGTGGCGGCGGGCATGTCAGGGCGAGGGCGTGACGTCGGCCATCGGTGCGCCGGTCATCGCCTGCAGTTGCGCGGGGGTCAGCTTGAAGACACCGTTGGGGTGGCCGGCGGCAGCCCAGATCTCGTCGAAACGTGCGAGCTCGCGGTCGATCAGCATCACCGGCGGCGTGAGGTGGCCCACCGGCGACACCCCGCCGATGGAGTAGCCGGTCGCAGCCTTCACGAAGTCGGCATCGGCACGCCCCAGCGGGCCGGTGAGCGCAGCGACCTTCTCCACGTCGACGCGCAGGTCGCCCGAGGTGACGACGAGCACCGGCGCGCTGTCGTGCTTGCGCTTGAAGATCACGCTCTTGGCGATCTGGCCGAGCTGCACGCCGAGCGCATCGGCGGCCTCCTGCGCAGTGCGTGCGGTGACGTCGAGGTAGACCGGCGCGTGCGGATGACCCTTCTCGGCAAGCAGGGCCGTGACGCGGCGAAAGCCCTCCGGCTTGTCGTTCAGTTCGATGTCGCTCATGCGTTCGCTTTCTCTCGCTTTGCCAGCATCGCACGGCCCACGCGCGACACCGGCGGGCGGCCCAGCACCCCGGAGATGTACGCCCCGGCGTCGACCAGCGCATCGAGGTCGATGCCGGTCGAGATGTCGAGCCCGTTGAGCATGAAGAGCACGTCCTCGGTGGCGACGTTGCCCGTCGCACCCTTCGCATAGGGGCAGCCTCCGAGGCCGGCCACGCTCGCGTCGAAGGTGTGCACCCCGAGCTCGAGGCAGGCGTAGATGTTGGAGAGCGCCTGGCCGTAGGTGTCGTGGAAATGGCCGCTGACCTCGACCAGCGGGTAGTGCTTCAACGCACGCTCCATCGCGCGCTGCACCTTTCGCGGTGTGCCCACGCCGATGGTGTCGGCCACACCGCAATGGTCGACGCCGATCTCCTTCATCAGGCGCACCACACGTTCGACCTCGTCGGCACTCACCTCACCCTGGTAGGGGCAGCCGAGCGCGCACGAGATCGCACCGCGCACCTTGAGGCCGGCGTCGTGTGCCGCGGCGACCACCGGTGCAAAACGCTCGATGCTCTCGGCGATGCTGCAGTTGATGTTGCGCTGGCTGAAGGCTTCGCTCGCCGCACCGAAGACGACCACTTCATCGGGCTTGGTCGGCAACGCCGCTTCGAGCCCCTTCATGTTGGGCACCAGCACGGCGTAGCGCACACCGCCTTGGCGCACGATGCCCGCCATCACCTCGGCGTTGTCGGCCATCTGCGGCACCCACTTGGGGCTCACGAAACTGGTGGCCTCGATCTCACGCAGGCCCGCGGCCTGCAAGCGGTGCACCAGCTCGATCTTGTGCGCTGCGGCGACGTGTTGTTTCTCGTTCTGCAAACCGTCCCGTGGGCCCACCTCGACGAGCGTCACATGGCTAGGAAACATGACCAAATCCTCAATATGGGTGACTGAAGTCACGGACCCCCACGAGTAGGGATGGCGACCCCTGTCTCACGGGATGAAGATACTCCAACTGCTGGAGTGACCTGTGTCGAACCAAGTTCAATTGCGCATCGCAGCACGCATCCATTTCATCCTCAAGCGCGACCTGGGAGAAGGGATCAACGTGCCGGCCATGCTGTCCGATGCCGGCGAAGCCCGCGAGGTGCTCTTCGTCTGCCAGGCCTCGGGCAACCGCGAACTGGTCTCGCTCGCACGGCAGTTCGTGCAGGCCGGCAAGCTGGCCGCTCCCGAAGTGGCCGTGAAGGCCGATGCACCGCAAGACGCCGCATGGGCGCGCCACACCTCGGGCTTCGGCGTTTCGCGCCCGCCCGCGCAAGAGCCGGAAGAAAGCAGCTGGCGCAGTGCCACGCAGTGGCTGCGCCGCGGGCCGCGCGTCGTCACCCGCTGAGCGTTCACGCACTGAGCTTCAAGAGCTCGCCGCCTTCGGGCACCTGATCGCCCGGCGCGTACAGCAGCGCCTCGACCTTGCCATCGCGTGGCGCGACGATCGCGTGCTCCATCTTCATCGCCTCCATCACCGCCAGCGCCTGGCCCTGCGTCACCGCCTGGCCGGGTTGCACGAGGAAGCTGATGACCTTGCCCGGCATCGGCGCCGTCAATCTGCCGCCTTCCACCGCGCCTTCACCGGCGTGGGCCAGCACGTCCACTTCCGACACCGTGGCCGCGCCGTCGGGTGCGAACACGCTCACCCGTTCGCCGAAGGCATAGACGGCGAGCGGCACGCGGCGCTCGCCGAGCTGCACCTCGTGGCGCTCACCGTCCGACGAGGCCACGGCGAAGGCCCAGCGCTGCTCGCCGAGGGCCAGCGTCATCGCGCCGCCGCGGTGGGCGCGCTCGAGGGTCACCGTCTGGTGCGTGCCCTGGATCTCGAGCTCGAAGCGGCGCCGTGCGCCACCGAAGAGACGCCAGCCATCGCGGCGTGACCACGGGTCGTCGCCCTGCAAGGCCTGCTCGGCGGCCAGCGCATGCGCCACCACGCCGGCGGCGGCCACCTCGGCGGCCAGCGGTGGGGTGTCGAAGAGAACCGCCTTTTCGCGTTCGATGAGCGCGGTGTCGAGATCGGCCTGCGCGAACGATCGGCTCTTCACCACACGGCGCAGGAAGGCCACGTTGGTGTGCAGGCCCACGATGTGCGTCTGGGCGAGAGCCGCATCCAGCCGGGCCAGCGCCTGCTCGCGATCGGCGCCCCAGACGATCAGCTTGGCGATCATCGAGTCGTAGTAGGGCGAGATCGCATCCCCCTCGCGCACGCCGGCGTCGACGCGGATATCGGCTCGCTCGAAGCTGCTGCTCAGCGGCGTGCGGTAGACCTGCAGCGTGCCGGTGGCCGGCATGAACTGCTTGTCGGGGTTCTCGGCACAGATGCGCGCCTCGATCGCGTGGCCGTGGATGCGCAGGTCCTCCTGCTTCACCGGCAGCGGCTCGCCGTTCGCCACGCGCAGCTGCCACTCGACGAGATCGAAGCCGGTGATGGCCTCCGTCACCGGGTGCTCGACCTGCAGGCGGGTGTTCATCTCCATGAAGTAGAAGCGCAGGCCGCCGTCGGTGGCGGGTTCGGCGATGAACTCGACCGTGCCCGCGCCGACATAGCCCACCGCCTTGGCCGCCGCCACCGCAGCCTCGCCCATCTGGCGGCGCAGTGCTTCGGTCATGCCGGGCGCGGGTGCTTCTTCCAGCACCTTCTGGTGGCGGCGCTGCACCGAACAGTCGCGCTCGAAGAGGTAGACGCAGTTTCCCTGCGTGTCGCCGAACACCTGGATCTCGATGTGCCTCGGCTTGGTCACGTAGCGCTCGATCAGCACCGCCGAATCGCCGAAGCTGTTTTGCGCCTCGCGCTGGCACGACGCGAGCGCCTGCGCGAATTCGCCCGCGGCCGCCACGATGCGCATGCCCTTGCCGCCGCCACCCGCGCTCGCCTTGATGAGCACCGGGTAGCCGATCGCTTCGGCCTCGCGCTGCAGGAGCGCAGGATCCTGGTCGGCGCCGTGATACCCCGGCACCAGCGGCACGCCCGCCTTCGCCATCAGCCGCTTGCTCTCGGCCTTCAGGCCCATCGCCTGGATCGCCGACGCGGGCGGGCCGATGAACACGAGGCCAGCCTCCGCGCAGGCCTGCGCGAAGTCTTCGTTCTCGCTCAGGAAGCCGTAGCCGGGGTGGATGGCTTCGGCACCCGTCGCCTTCGCGGCCGCGAGGATGCGCTCGCTGCGCAGGTAGCTCTCCTTCGGCGACGAGGGGCCGATGTGCACGGCCTCGTCGCACACCGCCACATGCTTGGCGCGCGCGTCGGCATCGGAATACACCGCCACCGTGCGGATGCCCAGGCGCTTGGCGGTCGCGGCCACGCGGCAGGCGATCTCACCGCGGTTGGCGATCAGAATTTTTTTGAACATCGTGTCTCCATTCAGGCTGGGATCGCGCGCGCGAAACGCCGCAGCAATTGCCGCAGGAACTTGGCCAGCACCCAGATCAGCACCAACATCGCGACGACCGCGAGCGCGAGGCCCGCGAAGAACACCCACGGGTGCACCCACGACAACCACAGCATCAGCGGCACGGCACCATCGCCTGCGAGCGACAGGCCCCAGTTCGAAAACGGCTCGGGCGAGGTGTTGACCGCCGCGCGCGTGGTGGCCTTGGCCGCATGGCTGGTGGCCGCAAGCAGGCCGCCCAGCACGGCGGCGGCCGCGGCCGTCGAGGCCTCGTCCATGCCGAACACGCCCGCGGCGAGCGCCGCACCGGCGGGGATGCGCACGAGGGTGTGCAGCACGTCCCACACGGTGTCGATGCCGGGGATCTTGTCGGCGAAGAACTCGGTGAACATCATCAGCCCGCTCGCGCCGAGCAGCAGCGGGTTCTGCAGCACCTGCAGGCCCGGCGGCAGCGGCACCCAACCGAGCGTGCCGGCCAGGCCGGTGAGAAACACCACCGCGTACAGGCGCAGGCCGCTGGCCCAGCCCAGGGCCGCGGCGATGGCAAAAAGCTGCGTGGTATCCAACCCGTTCACATTCCGTCAAGCCACGAAGGCTTGCGTTTGTGGAGGAAGGACTGCACCCCTTCGCGGCCCTCGTCGCTCGCGCGGATGTCGGCGATGCGGCGCGCGGTCTCGGCACGCAGGGCCTCGTCGACGGGCACGCCGGCCACGTCCTGCACGAGCTGCTTGCAGGCGCGCAGCGCCATCGGCCCGTTGGCACAGAGCGCGGCCACGATCTCGTCGACCTTGGCATCGAGCGCCTCGGCGCTGCACAGCTCGTGCACGAAGCCGAGTGCGTGCGCCTGTGCTGCGCTGAAGCGCTCGGCCGTCACGAAGTAGCGGCGCGAGGCCTGCTCACCCAAGGCGCGGATCACGTACGGGCTGATCGTGCCCGGCAGCAGGCCGAGCTTGGCCTCACTCAAGCAGAACGCTACCGCGTCAGAGGCCACCAGCACGTCGCACACCGCCGCCAAGCCCACGCCGCCGGCATAACAGTCGCCATGGATGCGGCCTACCACCGGCACCGGGCAACGCCACACGGTGTAGAGCATGTCGGCCAGCGCCTGCGCATCGGCGCGGTTCTGCTCCCAGCTGTAGTCGGCCATCGCGCGCATCCACGACAGGTCGGCCCCGGCGCAGAAGGCCTTGCCATGGCCGCCGAGCACGATGGCGCGCAGCCGCCCGTCCTGCCCGAGCGTCGTGAAGGCGGCGGTGAGCTCGGCGATCACCGTGTCGTTGAACGCGTTGCGCACCTCGGGCCGGTTGAGGAAGACGCGGGCGACGGTGCCGTCGCGCTGGATGTCCAAGCTGCTCACCTCAGGCCTCCTTCACATGCGGAACACGCCGAACTTCGCATCGGGAATCGGCGCGTTCAGGCTCGCGCTCAAGCCGAGCGCCAGCACGCGGCGTGTGTCGGCGGGGTCGATGATGCCGTCGTCCCACAGGCGGGCCGTGGCGTAGTACGGGTCGGCCTGGCGCTCGAACTGCTCGCGGATCGGTTGCTTGAACGCGGCCTCTTCTTCAAGGCTCCACGTGCCGCCCTTGGCCTCGATGCCGTCGCGCCGCACGGTGGCGAGCACGCTGGCGGCCTGCTCGCCGCCCATCACCGAGATGCGCGCGTTGGGCCACATCCAGAGGAAGCGCGGGTCGTAGGCGCGGCCGCACATGCCGTAGTTGCCGGCGCCGAAGCTGCCGCCGATGATGACGGTGAACTTCGGCACGTTGGCCGTGGCCACCGCCGTCACCATCTTCGCGCCGTGCTTGGCGATGCCTTCGTTCTCGTACTTCCTGCCGACCATGAAGCCGGTGATGTTCTGCAGGAAGACGAGCGGGATCTTGCGCTGGCAGCACAGCTCGATGAAGTGCGCGCCTTTCTGCGCCGACTCCGAGAACAGCACGCCGTTGTTGGCGACGATGCCCACCGGCATGCCCTCGATGTGCGCAAAGCCGGTGACGAGCGTCTGCCCATAGCGCGCCTTGAATTCGTCGAACTCGCTCGCGTCGACGATGCGCGCGATGATCTCGCGCACATCGAAGGGCTTCTTGGTGTCGGTGGGGATCACGCCGTGCAGCTCGGCTGCATCGAAGAGCGGCTCGCGCGGCGCGATGCAGGCGAGCGGCTGCGGCTTCTTCCAGTTGAGGCGGGCCATCGCGTTGCGTGCGATGGCGAGCGCGTGCGTGTCGTTCTGCGCCAGGTGGTCGGCCACGCCGGACAGGCGCGTGTGCACGTCGCCGCCCCCTAAGTCTTCGGCGCTCACCACCTCGCCGATCGCGGCCTTCACGAGCGGCGGGCCGGCGAGGAAGATCGTGCCCTGCTCCTTCACGATGATCGACTCGTCGCTCATCGCCGGCACATACGCGCCGCCCGCGGTGCACGAGCCCATCACCACCGCGATCTGCGGGATGCCCTGCGCGCTCATCTGCGCCTGGTTGAAGAAGATGCGGCCGAAGTGGTCGCGGTCGGGGAAGACCTCGTCCTGGTTGGGCAGGTTGGCGCCGCCGCTGTCGACCAGGTAGATGCAGGGCAGTCGATTCGCCTGCGCGATCTCCTGCGCGCGCAGGTGCTTCTTCACCGTCATCGGGTAGTAGGTGCCGCCCTTCACCGTGGCGTCGTTGCAGACGATCATGCAGTCGACACCCGACACACGCCCGATGCCGGCGATGACACCCGCGGCCGGCGCGTCGCCGCCATACATGCCATGCGCCGCCAGCGGCGCGACTTCAAGAAAGGGCGTGTCGGGGTCGAGCAGCATCTCCACGCGGTCGCGCGGCAAGAGCTTGCCGCGCGCCACGTGCTTCACGCGGGGCCCCGTGCCGCCGCCCAATGCCACCTCTGCGAGCAGGGCATTCAGCGCGTCCACCAGAACACGCATGGCCCTGGCGTTGACCTTGAATTCCTCGGACCTCGGGCTGAGCTTGGAAGTGAGTGCAGGCATGGACCGTCCAGGGATGCTGATTGACGTATACGTCAATTCTAGGGGGTGGCTATTGCGGTGCGACGCGGCGCATCATGGCCCGGTCACACGTCGTCGTGTCGATGGCGTGCGACACATCGCCAATGGAGGACACATGACTGCTCTGAACCCCCAGCTCCTCGCGCAGACGCTCTCGGCCATCGACGCCCTCGATCTCACCCCGATCAAGTTCAAGGCGACGCGCCAGGAAGACGGCTACGGCTGGACGCCCGAACACGCCGAGCGCATCGCGCTGGCCTACAAGCGCTACCTGACGCTGCACGCGAAGTACCCCGACCTGATGCTCGCGCCCGACCAGGAGGTGGACCACTTCTGGCACCTGCACATCCTCGACACGCGCAAGTACGCGGCCGATTGCGAGGCGATCTTCGGCTACTTCCTGCACCACTACCCCTACTTCGGGCTGCGCGGCGAAGAGGATGCGATGGCCTTGCAGTCGGCCTTCGAGATGACGCAGTCGCTGTATGCCCGGGAGTTCGGTGACGCTGCAGGCGGCCAGGCCACCTGGTGCGGCGCCGAGAGCGCCCAGGGCCTGGCGGCGTGGTGTGGCGCCGAGCGCCAGGCCAAGCAGGCCGCGTGGTGCGGTGCCGATGCGCCGCAGCAGAACGCCGCATGGTGTGGCGCCGACGCCCCCCGGTCACCGGCGGCCTGGTGCGGCGCAGACGGCCCGAAGACCATGCACGCCGCCTGGTGCGGCGTCGACACCCAGGCCGCGCGGGCGACCTGAGTGGCCTGACGGTCAGCCGGCGCCCTTGCGCGCCGGCGTGTGGGCCACGCCGGTCTCGGTGAGCACCTGCGTGGTCTGGGCCGAGTGCCAGCCCGAGTCGCCGAAGAGCACGAACTCGGTGTCGGTGGCGGGCTCGGGCACGTTGCCGGGGATCACCCCCTCGCGCTCCAGCTCGCGCACATCCTGCACATCGACGACCTGCACACCGGGTTGCCCATGCATCTCGCGCGCCTGCTCCACCGTGTAGGTGGTGACGCGGGCCATCGTGTCATCGACCAGGGCCTTGGCGGTTCTCTTCATCGCACATGCCTCCAGAAGATTCGTGATCGCAAGGTCTAGAAAGGGCCTTTCTCCAGCCAGCGCTCCATCTGCGCACGCCGGTCGTTGCCCCAGAACGGCTCGCCGTCGATCACGAAGAACGGCGCCCCGAACACCCCTGCGGCGATCGCTTGTTCGTTCGCCTGCTTGAGCTTGTCTTTCCAGGCCGCATCGCTCCACACGGCCTCGGCCTCCCCTTGCGGCAAACCGAATTCCTGCGCCAGCGCGGCGAGCACCGGCGGGTCGTTGAGGTTCACGCCGCGCGTGAAGTAGGCGCGAAACGCGTGGTGCGCCCACGCGATGGCGCGGCCCTCGTCCTGCGCCTGCAGCCACCAGAAGAGCCGGGCGGCGTTTTGCGTGGCGATCGGAAAAGGCTGCGGCATCGTGAGCGGCACGCCGGCAAAGCGTGCAGAGCGCTCGAAGTCGAGCATGGCGTATTCGCGCTTGATCGGGTGCGACACCGGGCTCTTCAGTTCGGCCGCCTGGAAGGTTGCGCCGAGCAGGATGGCGTGCCAGCGCACGGTGCGCGCATGCCGCGCCGCGAGGGCGCCGATCCACTCCGACGCGACGTACGAATACGGCGACGAGAAGTCGAAGTAGAAGTCGATCGGCGTGCGGCTCATCGTCTCGGCAGTATGCGCCCGCGGCTCACTTGTAGAGCAGCTGCGGCAGCCACAGGCCGATCTGGGGGAACATGTACAGCAGCACGATCGCAAGCACCTGGATCGCCATGAAGGGCAGCATCCCGCCGAAGATCTGGTTCAGCGTCACGTGCGGCGGGCTCACGCCCTTCAGGTAGAAGGCCGCCATCGCCACCGGCGGGCTGAGGAAGGCGGTCTGCAGGTTCAGCGCGACGAGCAGGCCGAAGAACAGCGGGTCGACCCCGAAGTTGTCGAGCAGCGGGATGAAGATCGGCATGAAGATCACGATGATCTCCGTCCACTCCAGCGGCCAGCCGAGGATGAAGATGATGAACTGGCTGAGGATCAGGAACTCGGTCTTGGTGAGGTTCATGCCGAGCACCCAGCGCTCGACCAGCTCCTGCCCACCCAGCAGCGCGAACGCGGCCGAGAAGATCGCCGAGCCCACGAAGAGCCAGCACACCATCGCCGAGGTCTTGGCGGTGAGGAAGACCGACTCCTTCACCATGCGCAGGTTGAGCTGCCGGTAGGCCGCCGCGAGGATGAATCCGCCGAAGGCCCCGACCGCCGCCGCCTCGGTGGGCGTGGCCAGGCCGAAGACGATGGAGCCCAGCACCGAGAGGATCAGGATCACGAGCGGGAAGAAGCTCGACAGCAGCATCTTGAAGATCTCGAGCCGGCTGAAGCTCAGCAGGACGTAGAAGCCGAGCAGTGCGGCGGCACCGATGCCGAAGCCGACCCAGTAGCCGCGCGGCGCCTCGCTGGCCGCACCCGCGGCGGGCTGCGAGGCCGCCTCGGCCGCCGCCCCGGGCGGCTCGCTGACGCTGGCGGACGGCTCGCTCTTGGCGGGCTCGGAAGCCTGCGCGCCCGGAGGCTCCGAGAGCGCCTGCGGCTCCGATGGCGGCTCGGCCAGGCCACCGGGCTTGTCGTCCGACGGCGGCTCGGCCAGCCCGCCCTCGCTCTGGGGTTCCTGCAGCCCGCCGGGCTCCTGCAGCCCGCTGCGCTCGGTGGCCGACGGCGCAGCGCTGTCGACGCCCATCTGCTGCAGCTCCGTCGCGCCCTCGACCGGCGCAGCCCGCGTGGCGAGGTGGTGGCCCCACAGCGAGGCGAGCACGAAGACTGCCAGCGGCAACAGCACCACGGCGAGCTGGCGCAGCAGGTAGCCGGTGGGCACGCCGTGGTTGCGCTGGCCCTTGAGCGCATTCAGCAGCGCCGGCAGCGCGCGCTGCTCGCCAGACAGGCCCGCTTGCACCAAGGGCGCCGGCAGCGGCACCGCGCGCTCGGCGGCCGAGAGCGGTGGCGCGATGCTCGGCTTGAGCTTGGCGATGATGATCACGTAGACGATGTACAGCCCCGCGAGCATCAGGCCGGGGAAGAAGGCGCCCGCATACAGCTGCACCACCGACACGCCCGCGGTTGCGCCATAGACGATCAGCAGCACCGAGGGCGGGATGAGGATGCCCAGGCAGCCGCCCGCGGTGATCGCGCCCGCCGACAGCGACACGCTGTAGCCGGCCCGCAGCATCGCCGGGAAGGCGAGCAGGCCCATCAGCGTGACCACCGCGCCCACGATGCCGGTGGCCGTGGCGAACACCGCGCAGGTCACGAGCGTGGCCACCGCCAGCGAGCCCGGCACGCGCGCGAGCGCGAGGTGCAGGCTCTTGAAGAGCTTCTCGATCAGGTTGGCCCGCTCGACCAGGTAGCCCATGAAGACGAAGAGCGGCACCGAGATCAGCACGTCGTTGGCCATCACCTTGTAGGCCGACTGCACCATCAGGTCGAGCGTCTTGTGCCAGTCGCGGTCATACGCGAGCCAGGTGAAGAGCATGCCCATGCCCATCAGCGTGAAGGCGGTGGGGAAGCCGAGCATGATCGCCACCACCACCAGCGAGAGCATCAGGAGGCCGATGTGCCCGTTGGTGATGACGGGGGCGCTGGCCAGCATCGCCAGCGCGCCGGCGATGATGATCCCCATCAGGATGAAGCCGAACCACAGTTCGCGTCGCAGCTTGATCACGACCGGCCCTCCTCGCGAGACTGGCGCTGCGCGTAGGTGTCGAGGGCGGCGATGTCTTCGTCTTTCACGTTGACCATTTCCTTGAGCTTGTCGACGTCGACTTCTTCCACGTCTTCCTCACGCGAGGGCCAGGCGCCGTCGCGCAGGCAGATCACGCAGCGCGCGATCTCCACCAGCCCTTGCAGCAGCAGCACCGCACCGGCGAGGGGGATGATGAACTTGAAGGGGTACAGCGGCAGCGGGTCTGCGTTGAAGGTCTGCTCGCGGATGGCGAGCGAGTCCTGCGCAAACGTCCAGCCGGCCCAGGTGAGCGCCACGATGCCGGGCAGGAAGAACACGATGTAGAGCACGAGGTCGATGCTCGCCTGCGTGCGCGGTCGGAAGAAGCCGTACAGCACGTCGCCGCGCACGTGGCCATTCTTCGCGAGCGTGTAGGCGCCGGCCGTCATGAACATCGCGCCGTAGAGCATGATCTGCGCGTCGAGCACCCAGCCGTGCGGCTTGTTGAGCGCATAGCGCGAAAACACTTCCCAGGTGATCAAGAGCGTGAGCGCAACCGCTGCCCACGCGAAGAACTTGCCCACCCAGGTGGAAAACCGGTCCACCGCCAGCAGCAGCTTCTGCATCGTCCTGCACCTTCACGAGAGGAAAAAGGGGCGCCCCGGTTGGGGCGCCCCGTGTAACGCTGCCGCGTCAGGCCTTCTTGGTGCCGCCGCGCTTGAAGTAGCGGTTGTAGGCCATGTTGAAGTCGACCATGTAGTCGTTCTGCCATTGCTTGGCGCGCTGGGCAAACGCCTTCTGCGAGTCGAGCACCTTCTGGAAGAGCGGGTTCTCGCCGCCCTTCTTCTTCATGATGTCGTCCCACGCATCGAGCTGCGCCTGCAGGATGGCATCGGGCGTCTTGTAGAACTTCACGCCGGCCTTCTTGAGCTCCTCGTAGTCCTTCGAGTTGCGGTCGATGGCCTTCCAGCTCATGTCGGCACTCGAGGCCTGCACGCCGTAGTCGATGATGGCGCGCAGCTCGGCGGGCAGCCCGGTGTACTTGCCCTTGTTGAACAGGATCTCGAACTGCTCGCCGCTCTGGTGGAAGCTTTGCAGCATGCAGTTCTTCGCCACGTCCGGGAAGCCGAGCACACGGTCGCTCGAGGCGTTGTTGAACTCGGCGCCGTCGATCAGGCCGCGGTCGAGGGCGGGCACGATCTCGCCACCGGGCAGCGGGTTCACCGCCGCGCCCATCGCGGTGTACATGTCGACTGCGAGGCCGACGGTGCGGAACTTCATGCCCTTCACGTCGGCCGCCTTGGCGATCGGCTTCTTGAACCAGCCGAACGGCTGCGTGGGCATCGGGCCGTAGAGGTAGGAGACCACGTCCATGTTGATGGCTTTGTAGATCTCTTCCAGCAGGGCCTTGCCGCCGCCGTAGTTGTGCCAGGCGAGCACCATGTTCGGGTCCATGCCGAAGGCCGGGCCCGAGCCCCACAGCGCGAGCGCCGAGTTCTTGCCGTAGTGGTAGGCCACCACGCCGTGGCCGCCGTCGAGCGTGCCCTTGTTGACGGCCTCCAGCAACTGGAAGGCAGGCACGACGGCGCCTGCGGGCAGCACCTCGATCTTGAGGCGGCCGCCGGCCATGTCGTTCACCTTCTTGGCGAAGTCGTTGGCGTATTCATGAAAGATGTCTTTCGCCGGCCAGGTGCTCTGGAAGCGCAGCGAGGTCGTCTGCGCGTTCGACACCATCGGGGTGGCGAGAGCGCCAGCGCCGGCGGCAGCGGCGGTGGCGTGCTTGAGGAAGCGGCGACGTTGAGGTGCGGGTGTGCTCACGTAAGTCTCCTTAGGGTGTGGTCGGATGGACCTGAATGCCCGCCCTCTTCGGGTGCGGAGCGAACTCTTATCCTAGGGATGGCACCGTGGCCCCGCTGATGGCGGAAACCCGCGGACGAGCGCTTGTGGGAACTACGTACGTTGCGCCAAAGCGGGACGCGAGGCACGCGCCACGGCGCACCTCGCGTGACGTGGAGGTGGTGCGTTCAGGGCGGCAGCACGTTGGCACTCGCCGCCTGCTGGATGCGCAGATCGGCATCACGCTGCAGCAGGAAGCGCTGCGCGACGAGCGCGTTCGCGGCGTTCGTCACCGCGGCCACGTAGCCCGCCTGGTTGCCGTACAGCGCCTCCAGCGATGTGCGCATATCGCCCGCGGCGAGTCGCGCCGCCTCCGTCGTGTGGAAGGGGATGTAGCTGCCGGTGAGGCTCACCAGGTCGACGATGCCGGGCGCGGCGACGTAGTTGAACTCGAGGCTCGTGCCGAGCGGCGCCTGCACCTCGATGCCGCGGATGCCGCTGGTGGCCAGGCCCGTCTGCGCATCGACCTGCGGGACCATGATCGCGTAGTCGCGCCCGACGAGCGGCGGCAGGAGCGTCGCGATGCCCGACTCGTCCTGCGGCACGTACTGCGGCCCGTAGTCGAGCACGCGGTAGCCGTTGTACCAGCCGCGGTAGCTGAAGTCGGGGATCGCGGTCGGCGTGCCGGCCACCGGCCAGGTGAGGCCGCGCATCGCCGGAAAGGCGAGCTGCTCGGGGCGCACCAGCGTGCCCGCGGCAATCGACGGCACCTGGCTCGCCGGCGGCGCGACGTCGCGCACGACCCAGTCTTCGAGCGCGATGAAGAGCGCACGGAAGGTGTCGTTGAACTGCGTGACCGTGCCGCGCGGGTACACCGCTGTCGAGGGCTGGTAGTTGATGCTCGCCGTGCCGCCGGCGCCGCCGTGCTGCGTGCTCGCGTAGTAGTAGATGCGTGCGTTGTCGGGTTGCACGAGGTCGGTGAAGCCGTCGGCATCGGTCAGCACCGGCGAGCCCTGCAGTTGCCAGAACTCGGTGCCCGAGAGGCCGAGGAAGAACTTCGGGCAGGTGCCGGTGGCGGCGCAGCGTGTCATCACGCCGCCGCGGCGGCCGGTGAGCGGGTCGACGTAGTCCTTGTCGAGCGCGCGTGGCGCGGTCTGGCCAAAGGCAGTGTGGTCGGTGCGGATGGCACCACCCCCGCCCGGCACCGCGAAGCGTGTGTTGATGTTCGTCTGGCGTGCGGCCACATGGGCGTAGAGCCCGTCGAACACACGCCCGCCATCGAGTCGCTGGTTGAAGCCGAGGTGCAGGAAGGTCTTCATCGCATTGCCCGACTGCGAGGTGCCCTGCCCGAGCGTTTGTGTGATCGCACCGGCCACCGGGTTGGGCGTGCCGGCAGCGTCGGCCGCCGCGCCACGGAAGAAACTCACCGTGTCGCGCAGTGCCGCCAGGCCCACGCCCATCACCTTCGGGTCGCGCGCCACGTAGACCAGCTCGTAGAGATAGCGTGGGTCGAAGCCGCCGCGCAGGCACACACGCGTGCCGTCGGGCGTGCCCGGGAAGGGATTGGCCGCGTTGTCGCAGTTGGCGAACTTCCAGTCGGCCGGCGGGATGGGCACGCGCGCGTCGGTCTCGTTCACGCGGCGCGTGAGCGAGTAGCCGGGTTGCGTGTTGTCGAGGCTCGCCGGCTCGTACGGGATCATCGAGCCGTTGAAGACACCGCCCGGCAGCGTCATCACCGGCGTGGCCGTGGCGGGCACGAGCTCGCTGCGGTAGGGCCCGGTGATCGACGAGCCATCGGCGTGGCGCGCCACCGGCACGGTGAGCGTGAGGCGCGCCGGGCTGCTCTTGGGCACGTCGCCTTGCCACGCCGAATAGAGGAAGACGTAGCCCCGCTCGAGGTAGACCGCGTCGCTGGGCGTCGCGGCCGGGTTCACCATCGTGAGGATGTTGCCGCGGTTGGGTGCGTCGTAGCGCAGCACGCCGCTCGCACGGCTCATGTCCTTGGGCTTGAGCATCACGAATTCGGCGCTGTACTCGACCATGCCGCGTGCGTTGCGCGGCGCGAGTTGCAGGTCCTGGATGATGGCGTTCTTCGGGTCGGCCGGGTCCACCTCGCCGGCGAGGCTGCCGGTGAGGCGCTCGTACTGGCCCACGGTGACGTAGCTGCCGGGCATGTCTTCGGTGGCGCTGATGGTCAGGCGCATCTGCGGTGTGGGGCGCGGGGCCTCGCCGTCGTTGCCGCCGCCGCAGGCCGTGAGCACGGCCGCGAGCGCGCTGGCCAGCATCGGCTTCCAGCGCAGGAAGGTTCGGTTCATGTCATGTCTCCTTGTCGGGCTGCCGTCATTGGCAGCGTCACTGGCAGGTGAAGCTGGCGGCGTCGTCGGTGCTGCCCGTGCCGCTGTAGGTCGCGACCTGCGGATGCGGGCACAAGGGGCGTGTGCGCACCGTGGCCCCGCCCACCACGCGGCTGGCGATCAGGCGATCGGGCGCGGCACCGGTCTCGACCCAGCGGTCGAGCGCCATGAGCACGTCGTGGTCGGCGCTCGGCGTCGGTGACGGGCCGCCCTGGTTGCCGAAGTGGGTCGCGCCGCTGCCGCCGGAGCAGTGGCCCATGCCGGGCACCATGAACAGGCGGAAGAACGCGTCCGTCTCGGCCTGCGAACCCTGCAGGGTGCGCACGCGGTCGTAGTAGGCGATGGTGTCGAGGGCGTTCACCACCGGGTCCTGCCAGCCCTGATAGACGATGGCCTTCGCGCCGCGTGCCTTGAAGGCCGCAATGTCGGCGTTGGTCTGGTCGACCAGCGGGCTGATCTTGGCGTCGGCAAACGCGAGGTCGCGGTCGTAGTCGAAGGTCCACCAGTTCCACTGCGGGTTCTCGAACACCCACAGCCGCCAGTAGTCGGCACGCACCGGCTCGCTGCCGCCCCAGTAGCCCGGCCAGCCCGCTTCGCTGCCCACCGGCAGGCCCGGGTAGATCTGAGCGCCGGTGCGGCGGTTGCGCGGGCCTTCGTAGATCCTGCGGGCCACCTCGACCTGCTCGGCGGTGAGGCAGCTCGCGTCATCGGCGCCGGCACACTGCAGCGCACCCACGTCGAAACGGGTCGCGTCGCAGGCGCGTGGGTCGTTGATCACGCCGTCGCTCACGCCGTCGAGCGCGTCGCAGGCGGCCACCGCGCGCTGCGTGATGAGCGTGGCCTTGGCCGGCGTGAGGATCACCGGCGAGTTGGTGCCGGTGGCCCGGTTCGACAGGAAGCGGTGCAGGAACTCGACGTTCAGCCGCGTGCGGTTGTTGCCCGGTGCACCGGCGATCACGCCGTCGAAATCGGCGGGGTAGCGCTGGATCTGCGCATAGGCCTGGTGCCCGCCGGTGGAGCAGCCGTAGTAGTAGGCACGGCTCGGGTCGCGTGCCGCGAGAGCGCCCACGAGCGAGCGCGCCGGCCCGGTGATCGCGTGGATGGAGCGCGTGCCCCAGTCGACGATCTTCTCGGGGTGGCTCACGCCCCAGTACATCGCGTTGGGGTCGCCCTGGTGCCCGGTGTCGCCACCGACCACCGCATAGCCCTGCCGCATTGCATAGGCCATGTCGCCGTAGTTGAGCGACGGGCTGTAGCCTCCATTGCCCGTGACCACCATCTTGCCGTTCCAGGCCGTGCCGCTCGGCACCCAGACCTCGAAGTGGATGAGCGAATCGGCAGTGGGCGTGGCGCGCGCCGTCATGCGGCAGAACGCGGGCAGGTTGGCTTGCGGCCCGGCACCGGGCGGTGTGTAGCTGCCCGCAGGCAACGGCGTGGCCGAGAGCAGCGCGGCATCGCGCAGGCCGACCGACGCGAGCGCCGTGGCGTCGCAGGCGAGCGGCGCGGCGGCCGCGGGCGGTGCGCTGTCGCCACCGCCGCAGGCGGCGAGCAGGCCGAGGCCGGCCAGCGGTGCGACGAGGAAGCCGAGCCCGTGCCTGCGGCGTCGGCGCGGCGGGCGCGAATCGAATGAGTTCATGTCGTGTCTCCTGGCGCAATGTGTGAGGGCAAGGCTCCGCCCACGACGGCGTGCGCTCGCCGTCGGGGTGCGGGTGGATGAGGTGTCGAGGGGCGCGCGACGCGCCGGAGATCAGCGGATGTGGATGCGAACGGAAATGCGGCGGACCGTGCTCACTCGGCCTCGATGCCGGCGGCCTTGATCACCTTGCCCCACTTCAGCGTTTCCTCGGCCTGGAACTTCGCGAGTTCCTGCGGTGTGGTGGTCCAGGCCTCGCTGCCGCCGTTCTCGTAGAAGCTCTTCGCGGCCGCGCCCTTGGTGGCCTGCACCAGGATCGCGTTCAGGCGCGACACCACCGCCGGCGGCGTGCCGGCCGGCACATAGGCGGCAAACCAGTAGCCCATGTCGTAGCCCTTCACGCCGGCTTCGGCGATGGTGGGCACGTCGGGCAGTTGCGCGCTGCGCTTCTGCGTGGAGTAGCCGAGCGCGCGCAGCTTGCCCGCCTTGACCTGCGGCACGCCGGTGGCGGTGTCGGTGATCATGAGGTCGATCTGGCCGCCCAGCAGGTCGGTGATGGCCAACGGGTTGCTCTTGTAGGGCACGTGCAGGATGTCCACGCCCGCGAGCTGCTTGAGCATCTCGCCGGCCACGCGGCTCGACGAACTGCCGCTGCCGAAGCTGAGCTTGCCGGGGTTCTGGCGCGCGAAGGCCACCAGCTCGCCCACGCTCTTGAACGGCGAGGAGGGGTTGACCACCATCACCTGCCCGCCCTTGCCGAGGCCGGTCACGGGCATGAAGTCCTTCACCGGGTCGTAGGCCAGCTTCTTGTAGAGGTGCTCGTTGGCCGCATGCGTGGTGTTGGTGGTGATGAGCACCGTGTAGCCGTCGGCCGGCGCGCGCGCCGCCTGCTGCGCCGCGATCATGCCGCTCGCGCCGGCCTTATTGTCCACCACGACCGGCTGCTTGGTCTGCTCGGTGAAGGACTCGCCGATCGCGCGCGCGAGCTGGTCGGTCGCGCTGCCCGCCGCGAAGGGCACGACGAAGATGACCGGCTTGGCCGGGTAGCTCTGCGCGTGTGCAGCGCCGAAGGCGACGAGCGTCGTCGCGATCATGGCCGTCCGGCGGGCGAGGGTGAAGGTGAGGGTCCAACGCGTCATGGTCTTGTCTCCAGGTTTGTCATGTGAATCAGGGATCAGCCGCGGTCGGGCGGGCCGACGACGAAGCGCTGCAGCGCGGGCGGCAGCAGCACCGTCATCTCCAGCAGCAGGAAGGACAGCGCCTTGCCGTGGCTGTCGAGGTTGAGCGAGTCGTTGACGCCGCCGTCGAGCACGTCGTTGAGCACGAGGTTCATCGCGTGCAACGTGGGCAGCAGGTGGCGTGTGACGCGGCTCGGGCGGCGGTGCGCGAAGTGCCGGCGCACCGCGTCTTCGGTCACCTGTTCCACCAGCACCGGCCAGAGCTCGGCATGCCAGGCCACGAGGCCGATGTTGGAGCGGTTGCCCTTGTCGCCGGCGCGCGCATGGGCCAGGCGATAGAGCGGCACGGCGACCGGGGTGGCGTGCTCAGTCATGCGGGCCTCCCTCATGGGCGAACACATGGCGCGACGGCACCGCCTCGCGCGGCACCTCGCAGCTCACCGTGCCCAGGCGCCGGCGCAGCGCGGTGCGCACGCCGCCGCCGCCGGCCGGGCCGCAGGTGTAGAGCGCCACCACCTCGCGCAGCAGACGCTCGGCCTGTGGCTTCTCGGCATGGTGCAGGGCGAGGCGCAGCCGCACATCGTGCGACCCGCTGCCGGCGTGGGCCTCGAGCCAGGTGCCCGCGTCGTCGCCGAACACGCTGGCCACGCCGATCAGGTCGGCGCGCAATGGCCCGAGGCCCTGCAGGCGCTCGCGCACCGTGGCGGCCGCCAGGCGCGCGCGCTCGGCGGCGCGCGGGCCGGCGTACGAGATCTCGCCTTCGGCAAGCCAGCCGGTTTCGTGGCACACGTTGACCTTGAGCGCCGCGGGCCGTGCATGGCCGCGCACACCCGACAGGCGCACGCGATCGGGCGCGAGCTGCTCGACGCGGGCCTGGGTGATGTCGGCCACGACGTCGGGCGTGAGGTAGGCGGCCGGGTCGTGCAACTCGTACAGCAGTTGCTCCTTCACCGTGTGTTCGTCGATGCGCCCGCCGCTGCCGGGGGGCTTGGTGATCACGCAGCCGCCGTCGGCGTCGATCTCGGCGATGGGGTAGCCGAGCGTGGCCAGGCCCGGCACGTCCTTGTAGCCCGGGTCGGCGTAGTAACCGCCGCTCACCTGCGCGCCGCATTCGAGCAGGTGGCCGGCCATGGTGGCGCGCGCGAGACGGTCCCAGTCGTCACGGGCCCAGCCGAAGTGCGCGAGGGCCGGGCCCACGGTGAGCGAGGGGTCGGCGACCCGGCCCGCGACCACGATCTCGGCACCCGCGGTGAGCGCGTCGGCAATCGCTTCGGCACCGAGGTAGGCGTTGGCCGAGACGATGCGCAGGCCCTCGCCGCGCGTGCCCAGCGCCTGCGCGAGCACCGGCCGCTGCGCGTCGCCCATCAGGTCGTCGCCCTCGACCACCGCCACGCGCGGCGCCCTGAGGCCCAGCTCGGCGGCGAGCGCGAGGATGCGGCGCGTCGCGCCCATCGGATGGGCCGCGCCGAAGTTGCTGACGATGCGCACGCCATGCTGCAGGCAGCGCGCGAGCACCGGCCGCAGCAGCTCGTCGAGCAGCGGCTCGTAGCCGGCGTCGGGCTGCTCGCGGCGCGCGAGCTGGGCCAGCGCGAGCGTGCGTTCGGCGAGCGTCTCGAAGATCAGCACCGACGGAGCGCCCGATGCGACCAGCGCATCGACCACCGGGGCGGCGGCATCGGTGCGGTCGCCTGAAAAGCCGGCGGCGCAGCCGATGTGCAGGGGCACGCGGGTCATGAGTCTCCTGTCGGCCACGCGCTCGCGCGGCGGTGATGGGTGTCGTCCTGCCGCGAATGTAGGCAGATGCGATTGAGCTGAGAATTCGTTCTTTCGGATCAGTTGATCCAAAATCCAGATCAATTGCCCGCGCCTGTCCATGAACGTCTCGACCCGCCAGCTCCGTGCCTTCCTCACGCTCGCCGAGCAGCGCAACTTCACGCGCGCGGCGGCGCTCTCGCACCTGTCGCAGCCGGCGTTCAGCGCGCTGATCCACCAGCTCGAAGAGACGCTCGGGCCGCGCCTCTTCGACCGCAGCACCCGTTCAGTGGAGCTCACGCCGGAGGGCCGCGAGTTCGAGCACTCGGCGCGGCGCGTGCTGGAGGAGTTCGACAGCGCGCTTGCCGGCGTGCAGGACCAGGCGGCACGCCGCCGCGGTCGTGTGTCGATCGCGCTGCTGCCCTCGCTGGCGGCCGGGTGGCTGCCCCAGGTGCTGGCGGGCTTTCGTGAGCGGCACCCGGGCATCGAGATCCAGGTGGCCGACGTGCTCTCCGAGCCCTGCATCGAGCTCGTGCGCGCGGGCCGTGCCGACTTCGCGCTCGCCGCCACCCGCGCCGACACGCCCGAGCTCGCGGCCGAGCCCTTCTGCAGCGACGACTTCCACCTCGTCTGCCCGGCCGATCACCCGCTCGCGAAGCAGAAGGACGTGAAGCCACGTGACGTGGCGGCCTGGCCCTTCATCCACCTGTCGCGCACGTCGAGCGTGCGGCAGTACCTCGATGCGGCCACCCACCCGCAGGTGATGAACACGCTGCTGGAAGTCGAACAACTGGCCACCGTGACCGGTCTGGTGCGCGCCGGGCTGGGCATCAGCATCGTGCCCTGGCTCACGCTTTTCCACTTCCAGCAGCCCGGGCTCGTGACGCGGCCTCTCGCGTGGCCGGGGCTGAAGCGCCACCTCTACCTCGTGCGCCCGCGCGACCGCAGCCTGTCGGTGGCGGCGCAGGGCTTTTCCGAGTGGGTCAAGGCGCACCGGCCCGACGGGCGCGCACGTCCCGCGACGACACGCGCGCGGCGGCGCGTGGCTTGACGCGCGGCCTCAGGCCAGCGCGCGCCCGATCAGGATCTTCTGCACCTCGCTCGTGCCTTCGTAGATCTGGCAGACGCGCACGTCGCGGTAAAGCCGCTCGACCGGGAAGTCGCTCACATAGCCATAGCCGCCATGCACCTGGATCGCGGCCGAGCACACCCGCTCGGCCATCTCGCTGGCGAAGAGCTTGGCCATCGCGGCTTCCTTCAGGCAGGGCTGGCCGGCGTCCTTGAGGCTCGCGGCATGGTGGATGAGCTGGCGCGCCGCTTCGATCTGCGTGGCCATCTCGCTCAAGGAGAACTGCACCGCCTGGTGCTCGAAGATCGGCACACCGAAGGCGACACGCTCCTTCGCATAACGCAGCGCGGCCTCGAAGGCTGCACGTGCCATGCCGACACATTGCGAGGCGATGCCGATGCGGCCGCCCTCCAGGCCCGAGAGCGCGATCTTCAGGCCCTGCCCCTCTTCGCCAATGAGGTTGGCCGCCGGCACGCGGCAGTTCTCGAACAGGATCTGCGCGGTGTCGCTCGCGTGCTGGCCCATCTTGTCTTCGAGGCGGGCGACGATGTAGCCGGGTGCCGTGGTCGGCACGATGAACGCGCTGATGCCCTTCTTGCCCGCCGCCTTGTCGGTGACCGCCATCACGATCGCCACGTCGCCGTTCTTGCCGCTGGTGATGAACTGCTTGACGCCGTTGAGCACGTAGTCGCCGCCGTCCTTCGTGGCCGTCGTCTTCAAACCATCGGCCTGCGAGCCCACGTGCGGCTCGGTCAAGCAGAAGGCGCCGAGCAGCTCGCCACTCGCAAGCGGCTTCAGCCACTGTGCCTTCTGCGCCTCGCTGCCCCAGGCCATGAGGATCGAACACACCGGGCAGTTGTTGACGCTCACGACCGTCGACGTCGCACCGTCGCCGGCGGCGATCTCTTCGAGGATGAGCGAGAGGCTCAGGTAGTCGAGCCCCGCACCGCCCCACTCGGTGGGCACCGCCACGCCGTAGCAGCCGAGCGCCGCCAGGCCTTTCAGTTCATCGGCGGGGAAGTGGTGGGTCTTGTCCCACTGCGCTGCCTGGGGCGCGATGCGGTCCTGCACGTAGGCGCGCACGGCCTCCTGGATCGCCCGGTGGTCGTCAGACAGCCGCATGGGTCACTTCCTTCAAGGCCTGCAGCAGGCGCTCGGTCTGCGCCTGGTCGCCGATGCTGATGCGCAGGTGGTCGGCGATGCGCTCGGGCTGGGCGAAGCGCCGCACCAGCACGCCGCGCTCGCGCAAGGCCGCCGCGAGCGCGGCGCCGCCGTGCTGCGGGTGGCGGGTGAAGACGAAGTTGGCCTGCGAGGGCAAGGTCTCGAAACCCATCGCGTGCAGCGCGGCGACCAGCCATTCGCGCGTCGCGATCACCGCATCGCGCGTGTGCTCGAAGTAGGCCACGTCCTCGATCGCCGCGATGGCGCCCGCCGTCGCCAGCCGGTCGAGCGGGTAGGAGTTGAAGCTGTCCTTCACCCGCGTGAGGCCTTCGATCAGCGGCGCCTGGCCCATCGCGAAGCCGACCCGCAGGCCGGCGAGCGAGCGCGACTTCGACAGCGTGTGCACCACCAGCAGGTTCGCGTGCTGCGCGATCAGCGGCACGGCCGACTCGGCGCCGAAGTCGACATAGGCCTCGTCGATCACCACCAGCGTGTCGGGCCGCGCGACAAGCAGGCGTTCGATCTCGGCGCGTGTCAGCGCTCGGCCCGTCGGCGCATTCGGGTTGGGGAAGATGATCGCGCCGGCCTCGGCCTGCAGGTAGTCGTCGAGCTGCAGGCTCAGGTCATCGGCGAGCGGCACCGCACGGTAGGGAATGCCGTAGAGCCCGCAGTACACCGGGTAGAAGGCATAGGTGATGTCGGGGAAGAGCAGCGGACGCGGCGCGTGGTTGAGCAGCGCCATGAACACATGCGCGAGCACCTCGTCGGAGCTGTTGCCGACGAACACCTGCTCGGGCGTGAGCCCATGGTGCTGCGCGATGGTCTCGCGCAAACGGCGCCCGGTGGGCTCGGGATAGAGGCGCAGGCCCTCGCCCACCTCGGCGCGCAGCGCGGCCAGCACGCGCGGGCTGGGCGGGTACGGGTTCTCATTGGTGTTGAGCTTGACGAGGCCGGCAATCTGCGGCTGTTCGCCCGGCACGTAGGGCACGAGGCCGCGGACGACCGGGCTCCAGAAAGGGCTCACCATGCGATGGGGGTTCCGTCGTGGTCGAAGAATCTGCCGTTGTCGGCAGGCGTGAGGCCGGCCAGCACACGGCGCATGTGGCGCACGCTCGCGTCGACTTCGAGGTCGGCGCCGGCGCCGCCCATGTCGGTGCGCACCCAGCCGGGGTGGAAGCTCACGCAGGTCGCCTTGCCCTGCAGGACGATCGATGCATCCTTCAGCACCGAATTGACCGCCGCCTTCGACGCGCGGTACAGCCAGCCGCTGGCCGAGCTGCGCGAGCCGATGGAACCCATGCGCGAGGAGAGCACCGCAAGTTTCGCATTCGGGGCAAGCGCATCGGCGATCTGCGGGATCACGCGCATGGGGCCCAGCACGTTGGTGTGCATGACGGCGTCGAAGTCGGCTTCGGTGGGCGGCTGCAGGCCGTGCGTGCGGGGGCCATAGACGCCTGCCACCACGATGGCCACGTCGAAGGCCGCGCCTTCGATCTGCCAGCCGAGGCGCGATGCGCTCTCGGTGCTCGCCACGTCGAGCTGCAGCGCCGTGGAGCCGAGCTCACGCAGCGCCTGCAGGCCTTCGTCACTGCGCGCGGTGGCGGTGACCTGGGCCTTGTCGGCCCGGTACTGGCGCACGAACTCGAGGCCGATGCCCCTTGAGGCGCCGATGATGAGGACGTTCATTCAGACGAGCTCCACACCGAGCGCCGTGGCCTCGCCACCGCCGATGCACAGCGCCGCCACGCCGCGCTTCTTGCCCTGCTTGCGCAAGGCCCCGAGCAGCGTGACCACGATGCGCGCACCGCTGGCGCCGATCGGGTGGCCGAGCGCACAGGCGCCGCCGTGCACGTTGACGATCTCGTGCGGCAGCTTGAACTCGTGCATCGCGGCCATCGTGACCGCGGCGAAGGCTTCGTTGACCTCCCACAGGTCCACGTCCTTCACCGACCAGCCGTTCTTCTTGAGCAGCTTGTCGATCGCCCCCACCGGCGCGGTGCTGAACCAGGCGGGGGCCTGCGCATGCACCGTGTGGCCGACGATGCGGGCCACGGGCGAAAGCTTCATCTGCTTCGCCGTCGATTCGCGCATCAGCACCAGCGCAGCGGCGCCGTCGGAAATGCTCGACGCATTGGCGGCGGTGATGGTGCCGTCCTTCTTGAACGCGGGTTTGAGGCCGGGAATCTTGTCGAGCTTGGCCTTGAAGGGCTGCTCGTCGTGCTTGACCACGGTGTCGCCGGCCTTGCCCTTGAGCGTGACGGGCGCGATCTCCCAGTCGAAGCTGCCGTCTTCATTCGCCGTCTTGCTGCGCTGGGTGGAGGCGATGGCGAACGCATCCTGCGCTTCGCGGCTGAACTGGTACTTGGCCACGCACTCCTCGGCGAACACGCCCATCGCCCGGCCACGCTCGTAGGCGTCTTCCAGGCCATCCATCGCCATGTGGTCGAACATCTGCGCCGCGCCGTAGCGCACGCCCTTGCGCGCGAACATCAGGTGCGGTGCGTTGGTCATGCTCTCCATGCCGCCGGCCACCATCACATCGGCGCTGCCGGCCTTCAGCATGTCGTGCGCGAACATCATCGCGCGCATGCCGGAGCCGCACATCTTCGACAGCGTCACGGCACCGGCCGATTGCGGCAGGCCCGCGCCGAGCGCCGCCTGGCGCGCCGGCGCCTGGCCCTGGCCGGCCATCAGGCAGTTGCCCATCAGCACTTCGTTGACGGCATCGCCGGGGATGCCGGCGCGCTCGACCGCGGCACGGATGGCGACGGCGCCCAGCTCGTGCGCGGCGAGGCCCGAGAAATCACCCAGCATGCCGCCAATGGGCGTGCGGGCGGCGGAAACGATGACGATGGAATCGGTGGACATGGAACTGCTCCTTCACGACAGGATGACGGTGCCGCGCTCTTCCTGCGCGACACGCTTGATGTAACTCTGGAAACCCGGGTCCTCGCCACGCAGCAAGAGCGGCAGGGCGTTGTAGAAATCATCGCGACGGCACCACTCGCGCATGTAGTCATCCCACGAGTTCCAGCGGCGCTGCTCGGTGTGCGACATGTCGTCCTTCCACGCCACCAGGTAGGCGCGCTCGAAGAGCGAAATGAGCATGTCGAAGATGACGAGCATGCGCTCGTTCTGCTCGGGCGTGGGGTTGGGCAGCGCGGTGTTGGTGCGCAGCTGCAGGTCGGAGTTCGCGAGCACGATCTTCAGGAAATCGTTGTACGCGTCCGAGAGCAGCTGGTAGCCCTCTTCCTCTTCGTTCTCGCGCTCGCGGCGCTGCTCGAAGAGGAAGACGCCGATGGCAAAGGGCAAGCCCACGACCGTGACCACGAAGCTTGCGAGCTCGAAGAAGTCACGGAAGTTCATGGCTCGACCTCGGGCTAGGCCAGGCTGTTGTCCAGCGCCGAGGGGTTCTCGGGCTGCAGCTCGGTGCGGCGCCGTTCGCGCCCGTCGGGCGGCGCGCCGTCGCGCAGGCGGCGCTGGTTCTTGAAGCGCTTGGCCGGGTCGTAGGGAAACACGTCGTGCACATGGCCCGCGAGGATGCGGTCCTTGTGGCCCTGCCAGAAGGCCACGTCGAGCAGGTCGCCGTGGTGCTTCATGAACACCTCGCGCACCGACGGGTTGCCGAGCAGGAAGGGGCCGAAGGTCTCGGGGAAGACGTCGTGCTTGCCGACGCTGTACCAGACCTCGCCCGACATCTCTTCTTCCTCGTTGCGCGGCGTGGGCACCTTGCGGAAGTTGCAGTCGGTCAGGTACTCGATCTCGTCGTAGTCGTAGAACACGACCTTGCCGTTGCGCGTGACGCCGAAGTTCTTCCACAGCATGTCGCCGGGGAAGATGTTGGCCGCCACCAGGTCCTTGATGGCGTTGCCGTACTCCACCACCGCATGCGCCATGCGCGAGGGTTCGGCTTCCTGCAGGTAGATGTTGAGCGGGATCATGCGCCGCTCGATGTAGACGTGGCGGATCACCAGGTCGTCGCCGTCTTCCTCGAGCAGGCTCGGGCAGAAGTGCTTCAGCTCGGCGATCAGCTCTTCCTCGAAACGCGCACGCGGGAAGGCCACGTTGCTGTACTCCAGCGTGTCGGCCATGCGGCCCACGCGGTCGTGCGTCTTCACCAGCAGGTACTTGCTCTTGATGAGCTCGCGCGAGGTCTCCTTCGGCGCGGGGTAGAAATCCTTGATGACCTTGAAGACGAAGGGGAACGAGGGCAGGTCGAACACCAGCATCACCATGCCCTTGATGCCGGGCGCGATGCGGAACTTGTCGGACGAATGCCGCAGGTGCGCGAGGAAGTCGCGATAGAAGAGGTTCTTGCCCTGCTTCTGCAAGCCCAGCGCGTTGTAGATCTCGGAGCGGGGCTTCCTCGGCATCAGCGAGCGCAGGAACTGCACATACGCCGAGGGGATCTCCATGTCGACGAGGAAGTAGGCGCGCGCGAAGCTGAACAGCATCTGCAACTCGTCTTCGCCGAAGAGCATGGTGTCGATGATGAGCAGGCCCGAGCTCGGCGAGTGCAGGACGGCCAGCGCGAACGGCGTCTCGTTGAAGCCGTTGATGATCTTGCCGACGATGTAGGCGCCCTTGTTGCGGAAGAAAAGCGAGCTCAGCACCTGCAGCTGGAAGTTGGCGCGCGGGCGGAAGTCGCCCAGCTCGCGCGACACCGCGGTGAGCACATGGTCGACGTCGCGGCCCAGGTCTTCGAAGTCGCGCGCCAGCTGGAAGTTGCTGACCACGCGCAGCCAGGTGTCGCGCATCGTCTCCTTGGTGGGGTAGTAGGCGCGGTAGGTGGGCTGGAAGGAGGGCTCTTCGTTCTCGATGTACTCGGTGCTGACCGCAGGGCGCAGGAAGATGAAGTCGTTGTGGAAGTAGCTGCGGTGCAGGATCTTGGTCGTGACCGAGTTGAAGAAGGTCTCGGCCAGCTCGGGCTGGTGGTGGTTGGTGAGCAGGCCGATGTAGTGCAGCTTGACCTGCTGCCACACGTTCATCGACAGCGAGCTCGCCTTGAACTCGGTCTGCAGCCGCTCGGCCGATTCGTCGACCCGCATGTCGTAGAACTCGATGCGCTCGCGCTGGGCCCGCTGCTGGCCGTGCCAGTCGGCCGACTCGAAACGCTTCTTGGCCTGCGCGCTGGTCTCGCGGAACAGCGTGTAGTGGCGGTCGAAGCCGTCGAGCATCGCGTTGGCGATGTCGAAGGCGCGCAGGTCGTTGAGCTCCTGCGGGAAGACCGCCATGCGCTTCATAGGGCGCCGTGCGCGGTGACGGGGGCCAGGTCAGCCGCCGTGTCGGGCGTGTAGCGCACCCGGACCTCGGTGATGGCCTTCTCGTAGGCCGGCACGGCCTCCTCGGCGCTCGATACCGTCATGTGCAGGTCCTGCAGCAGGCCGTTGTGCAGGCCGTAGACCCAACCGTGCACCACCAGCTCCTGCCCGCGACGCCAGGCATCCTGCACGATGGTGGTCTGGCAGGCGTTGAGCGCCTGCTCGATCACGTTGAGCTCGCACAAGGCGTTCACCCGCTGGGCAGCGTCCACCGTGTCGAGCCAGTTCTGGTGGCGGTTGCGCACGTCCTGCACGTGGCGGATCCAGTTGTCGGCGAGACCGACCCGCTGGTCGCGCAAGGCAGCCGCGACGCCACCGCAATTGGAGTGGCCGACCACGATGATGTGCTTGACCTTGAGCATGTCGGTCGCGAACTGGATCACCGACAGGCAGTTGAGGTCGGAGTGCACCACCACGTTGGCCACGTTGCGGTGCACGAAGAGCTCGCCGGGCAGCAGGCCCACCAGGTCGTTGGCCGGGACGCGGCTGTCGGCGCAGCCGATCCACAGGTACTGCGGGGCCTGCTGGGCGAGCAGGCTGGTGAAGAAGCCGGGCCGCTGCGATTCGACGTCGCGGGCCCAGCGCAGGTTGTTGCCGAAGAGTTCTGAGAGTTCGTGGCTCATAGAGTGCTGCAGTGCATCAGAAGGGTTGTCAGTCTGTCACATCGTCTCGGCGAAGAGCTCGCGCCCGATCAGCATGCGGCGGATTTCGCTGGTGCCGGCGCCGATCTCGTAGAGCTTGGCGTCGCGCCACAGGCGGCCGAGGGGGTATTCGTTGATGTAGCCGTTGCCGCCGAAGATCTGGATGCCTTCGCCGGCCATCCAGGTGGCTTTCTCGGCGCACCAGAGGATGACGCTCGCGCAGTCCTTGCGGACCTGGCGCACGTGCTGTTCGCCCAGCGCGTCGAGATTCTTGCCGACGGTGTAGCAGTAGGCACGTGCGGCCTGCAGCACGGTGTACATGTCGGCCACCTTGCCCTGGATCAGCTGGAACTCGCCGATGCTCTGGCCGAACTGCTTGCGGTCGTGGATGTAGGGCACCACGTTGTCCATCACCGATTGCATGATGCCAATCGGCCCGGCGGCCAGCACGGCGCGCTCGTAGTCGAGGCCGCTCATCAGAACCTTGGCGCCGCCGTTCAAGGCACCCAGCACGTTCTCGGCCGGCACCTCCACGTTCTGGAACACGAGCTCGCCGGTGTGGCTGCCGCGCATGCCCAGCTTGTCGAGCTTCTGCGCGATGGAAAAACCCTTCATGCCCTTCTCGATGAGGAAGGCGGTCACGCCGCGTGCACCGAGCTCGGGCTCGGTCTTGGCGTAGACCACGAGCGTGTCGGCATCGGGCCCGTTGGTGATCCAGAACTTGCTGCCGTTGAGCAGGTAATAGCCGCCCTTGTCTTCCGCCTTCAGCTTCATGCTGATGACGTCGGAGCCGGCGTTCGGCTCGCTCATCGCGAGTGCCCCCACGTGCTCGCCGCTGATGAGCTTGGGCAGGTATTTCCTGCGCTGGGCCTCGTTGCCGTTGCGGCGGATCTGGTTCACGCACAGGTTGCTGTGCGCGCCGTACGACAGGCCCACGCTGGCCGAGGCGCGGCTGATCTCTTCCATCGCCACCATGTGCGCCAGGTAGCCCATGCCGGCGCCGCCGTATTCCTCGCCCACCGTCACACCAAGCACGCCCAAAGCGCCCATCTTGCGCCACAGGTCCATCGGGAACTGGTCGCTCCTGTCGATCTCGGCGGCGCGCGGGGCGATCTCGGCCTGCGCGAAGTCATGCACGCTCTCGCGCAGGGCGTCGATGTCGTCGCCGAGCTGGAAGTTGAGGCCGGGCAGGTTCATGTGGGGGTCTCCTGTTAACGCTTGTCGCCGCGGGCGAGCAGCCGCTTGGCTTCTTTCTCGTGGCTGCGCACCTCGTCGAGCGTGACGCTCAGGTCGGCCATCTGCTGTTCGAGCTGGGCGCGGTGCACCGCCAGCACGCTGAGGAATTTCTTGAGCTGCGGCACGGTGTCGCGCGGCGATTCGTACATGTCGACCAGCTCCTTCACTTCGCTCAAGGTGAGCCCGAGGCGCTTGCCGCGCAGCGTGAGCTTGAGCCGCGTGCGGTCGCGCGGGGTGTAGATGCGGTTGCGGCCCTGGCGCTGCGGCTGCAGCAGGCCGCAGTCTTCGTAGAAGCGGATGGCGCGGGTGGTGAGGTCGAACTCCTTCGCCAGCTCGCCGATGGTGAACGTGGTGGCCTGCCCCGCAGGAGGGCTTGAAACCTGGGTGACAGCAGCGGCAGACATGGCTCCCTAGAATGCCTCTTCAATTGACGTATACGTAAAGTGTACCGAGGAGCAGAACCTTTCCATGAACGCCCTTGAACACGAGCTGAATTACCCCCATGGCGAGGTGATGCCGGAGCCGGGGCGCACGATGGAAGTGGCGCCCGGCGTACGCTGGGTGCGCATGGCCCTGCCCTTCGCGCTGGACCACATCAACCTCTGGCTGCTGCGCGACGAGATCGACGGTCGGCAAGGCTGGAGCATCGTCGATTGCGGCATCGCCAACGACGCGACGCGCGCCGCCTGGGAGCAGGTGTTTGCCCAAGAGCTGCAGGGCCTGCCGGTGCTGCGGGTGATCGTCACCCACCTGCACCCCGACCACATCGGCCTCTCGGCCTGGCTCACCGAGCGCTGGACCACGCCCGAGCATGAGTGCCGCCTGTGGATCAGCGGCACCGACTACAACGGCGCCCGCATGTCGAGCAACCCGTCGGCCAAGGCGAGTGTCATCACCCCCGTCTTCGCCAAGCGCCACGGCATCACCGACCCCGAAGCGCTGCAGATGATCCAGACCCGCGGCGGCCACTACGCGACCATGGTGCCGAAGGTGCCCGAGCGCTTCCGCCGCATGGTCGACGGCGATGTGATCCGCATCGGCACGGGTGACAAAAAAGCAGAGTGGCGCTGCCACGTCGGCTACGGCCACGCCCCGGAGCACATCTCGCTGCACAGCCCGAAGCTTGGCGTGCTGATCTCGGGCGACATGGTGCTGCCGCGCATCTCCACCAACGTCGGCGTGCACGAGAACGAGCCCGAAGGCGACCCGCTCAAGCGTTACCTCGATTCGATCGAACGCATGCGCGCCCTGCCGGCCGACAGCCTGGTGCTGCCCTCGCACGGCCGGCCCTTCACCGGCCTGCACACCCGCATCGACCAGCTGCAGGCCCACCACGACGAGCGGCTCGCCGAGGTGATGGCCGCCTGTGCCAAGGCGCCGCAAAGCGCGGCCGATCTGCTCACCGTGCTCTTCAAGCGCAAGCTCGACCTGCACCAGACCACGTTTGCGATGGGCGAGTCGATCGCGCACCTGCACGCGCTGTGGCACGCCGGCAAGCTCGTCCGCCGGCTCGACGCCGACGGCGTGTACCGCTTCAGCCCGGCGTCGCCCTGAACCGCGCCATACCGCACACGGGCGACCGGGGGTTTCCCGGAGGCGCCCTCAAGCAATGCGCCCGCGGTTCGATAAGACCGATACCACGACAACCGGGCAAACCGATGAAGCTCCTTTCCAACCTCAAGATCGGCACCCGCATGGGTCTGGGCTTCGGGGTGATCCTGCTCACCTCCGGCGTGCTGGCCGGGGTGTCCCTGCTGCAGTTCGGCAGCTTCAAGCACGAGTTCGACGAGGTGGCGCTGAAGACCGTGCCCTCGCTCGAATCCTTCGCCGCCATGGACAGCGAGCTGCAGCGCATCCGCCAGGCGCAGCTGCAGATCCTGCTTGAATTCGACCCGCAGGCCCGCAAGGACCAGCTCGCGCGCGCCGCGACAGCGTTCGCCGCCCTCACGCAGCACCACCAGGCGCACCAGACGCTGCTGTCGGATGCGCGTGCCGCCGAGTTGTGGAAGGCCATCGACGAGAAGCTGCGAGCCTCGAAGGCTGCTTTCGCCAAGATCGAGCCGCTGGCACTCGACATCGCCAAGGCGCAGGACCTGCGCGGCGTCGTGATGGGCGAAGCCAGCGCCGCCGGCGACGCGCTGAGCCAGGCGGTGCAGGCCGCCTCGGCCCACAACGTGACGACCTCGCGCGAATCGGTGCAGCGCGCCGAGCGCACGTACCACACGGTGCTGGCGGTGGTCATCGCCATCACCGCCGCCATGGTGCTCGGCGGGGCGGTGATCTCCTTCACCATCACCCGCGCCACCGTGAGGCCGCTGCGCGACGTGATCGATGCCGCCTCGCGGGTGGCCAACGGCGACCTGTCGCACGACATCCATCCCCAGGGCGAAGATGAGCTGGGGCAGCTGATGCGCTCCTTCTCGACCATGCAGGATGGCCTGCGCCGCATCGTGAGCGAGCTGCGCCATGCCAGCGACCAGGTCAACAGCGCGGCCAGCGACATCGCCGCCGGCAACCAGGACCTGTCGAGCCGCACCGAGGCCCAGGCCACCAGCCTGCAGCAGACCGCGGCCTCGATGACCGAGCTCACCGCCACCGTGCGTCAGAGCGCAGGCACCGCCCAGCAGGCCAACACCATGGCCATCGGCGCGGCCGGCGTGGCGGGCGCAGGCGCCCAGGTGGTCGACGACGTGGTGGGCACGATGGGCGAGATCAGCGCCTCGGCCCGCAAGATCGGCGAGATCATCGGCGTGATCGACGGCATCGCCTTCCAGACCAACATCCTCGCGCTCAACGCCGCGGTGGAAGCGGCACGCGCCGGCGAGCAGGGCCGCGGCTTCGCGGTCGTGGCCGGCGAGGTGCGCTCGCTGGCGCAGCGCAGCGCCCAGGCGGCGCGCGAGATCAAGGCGCTGATCCAGGAAAGCGGCGAGAAGGTCGAGAACGGCGCCCGCCTGGTCGACGATGCCGGGCGCACCATCAAGGAAGTGCGCCGCCAGATCGAGCAGGTGACCACGATGGTGGGCGAGATCCACAATGCCGCCAACGAACAGTCCGAGGGCATCGGTCAGGTCAACACGGCCGTGGGCCAGCTCGACCAGTCGACGCAACGCAACGCGGCGCTGGTGGAGCAGGCGGCCGCCGCCGCCGAGACCCTGAAGCAGCAGGCCCACCAGCTGGCGCAGCTGACGCAGGCCTTCAAGCTGGCGGCGTGATCAGGCCTCGCGGTAGCCCTTGAAGACGTCGAGCAGGGGCACCGCGGCGCGCGGCATGGGCTGCGAGAGCGAACGTTCGATCTCGTTCAGGTGCCGCTTCATCTCGGTGGCGGCGGCCGTGGCCGAGTCGCCCTTGCCGATCACCTGCAGCAGCGTGCGGTGGCTGTGCGCCACGCACATCGGTTCGCCCGGGGCCTTGTAGAGCGCCATCAGCAGCGAGGTGGTGGGCAGCAGCTCTTCCAGCAGCCTCACGAAGATCGGGTTGCCGCTCATCTGCGCGAGCTTCAGGTGGAACTCGCCCGACAGGCGGATCGCCTCCTGCTTGTCCTGCGACCGGGTGGCGCGCGCCTCGGCTTCGACGATCTGCTTCAGCTCGGCCAGCTGCCCCGCCGTGAGCTTGCCGACGAGGCGGCGTGCCACCTCGCACTCGACCACCCGGCGGGCGTCGAACACATGCTCGCCGTCGCGCCGCGTGGGCTCGGGCACCTGGGCACCACGGTTGGGGCGCAGCACGATCACGTTGTCCTGCGCGAGCTTGTGCAGGGCCTGGCGCACCAGCGTGCGTGACACGGCGAAGGTCTCGGCCAGCTCTTCCTCGCGCAGGCGCGTGCCGGGCGGCAGGCGGTGGTCGATCACGGCGGCATAGATTGCGTCGTAGACACGGTCGGCGGCCATCACGGGCGCGGCCGCTTCGGCGACGGTGTCACGGGCAATGGCGTTGCGCGGTCGAGGCATGCCGCATTGTCAGGTGCGGGCGGGCTTCTTCTTCAGCAGCCGGATGAGCAGCAGCGTGCCGCCCATCACCGCGAACGACACCACCGTCGTCACCGTGCCCAGCGCATAGATGGCCGGCGTGGTGACGGTGCTGGTGAGGCCCTGCAGCTCCAGCGGCAGGGTGTTGACGTCGCCGATGGCCTGCGAGGTGCGGGCGATCTCGTCCCAGCTCAGCGTGAAGCCGAACATGCCCACGCCGACGAGGCTGGGCGCGATCAGCGGCAGCACCACGTGGCGGAAGCTCTGCCAGGGCGTGGCGCCGAGGTCGTCGGCCGCTTCCTCGTACGCCGGGTTGAAGCGGTTGAAGACGGCCAGCATGATCAGGAGGCCGAAGGGCAGCGTCCAGGTGAGGTGCGCGCCCAGCGCCGAGGTGTAGAGGCCCATCGCGGTGCCGTAGCCTTCGAGCCAGCCGCCGAGACCGATGGCCTCGAGCCCGCTCTTGAGCGCGGTGTCGATGAGGCGGAACTGCAGGCCGATGCCGAGCGAGACCACGATCGACGGCATGATGAGGCTGGCCACCGAGGTGTAGAAGAGCAGCCCCGAGCCCTTGAACCTCTTGCGGAACGCGAGCCCCGCGCCCAGCGACAGCAGCACGGTGAAGAGCATCACCACGGTGCCGAGCGCCACCGAGCGGCGGAAGGCGGCGGCGATGTCGACCACGCCCATGCCTTCCCACAGCTTGCCGAACCAGTGGAAAGACACGCCGCGCATCGGGAAGGTCAAGCCACCTTCGGGCCCCTGGAAGCTCAGCACGAAGATGGTGAACATCGGGCCGTAGAGGAACAGCACGAAGAGGCCGAAGACGGCCGCCAGCGCGTAGAAGCTCCCGGGGCGTTTGCCTTCGTTCATCTCACAGCTCCTTGCGGATGTCGACGAGCTTGGTCAGCCCCCAGATCATCATCAGCGTGACGATCAGGAGGATCACCGCATTGGCCGCCGCCATCGGGAACTGCAGGTACGAGGTCTGCACCTGGATGATCTTGCCGACCGAGGCGATCTGCTGCCCGCCCATCACGCCGATGGTCACGAAGTCGCCCATCACGATGGTGATGACGAAGATCGAGCCGATGATGATGCCGGTGCGGCTGAGCGGCACGATCACGTTCCAGGTCGTTTGCCAGGCGGTGGCGCCGTTGTCGCGTGCGGCTTCGAGCAGGGCGCGGTCGATGCGCATCATCGAGTTGAAGATGGGCACGATCATGAACATCGTGTACAGGTGCACGAAGGCCAGCACCACCGAGAAGTCGCTGAAGAGCAGCCATTCGATGGGCGTGTCGATCAGCCCGGCGCCCTGCAGGCCCTGGTTGATCACCCCGTTGCGCCCCAGCAGCGGCACCCACGAGATCATGCGGATCACGTTCGACGTCCAGAACGGGATGGTGCACAGGATGAAGAGCAGCGTCTGCGCGCCCACCGAGCGCACGTGGAAGGCGAGGAAATACGCGACGGTGAAGCCGATCACGAGCGTGATCAGCCAGACGAGGAAGCAGAACTTGAGCGTGGAGAGATAGGTCTTCAGCGTGACGCACAGTTCGCTCGTGCTGCCGCAGCCGTTGAAGACGTCGATGTAGTTCTGTGCGGTGAAGGCGGGGATCAGCTCGTAGTCGGTCGCCCGCCAGAAGCTCACGATCGCCACCAGCACCAGCGGCAAGACGAGAAAGAGCACGAAGACGAGGGTGAAGGGTGTGGCCTGCAGCCACGCGTTCAGTCGGAAGGTCTTCGTGCTCATGCGTGCTCAGCCTGTCAGGCGGCGACGAACTCGTTCCACTTCTGCACCATGTACGCGTTCTCGTCCATGATCGCGTTCCAGCAGGCGATGCCGCCCATGCGCTGCTCGTAGCTGCCGCCGTCGCGCACGCTGCCGGCCTTGGCGAGCAGGTCACCGTTGGGCGACTTGATGTCGCTGGTGGCCGGCTTGCCTTCCATCCAGTAGGCCCACTCGTAGGGCTCCATCTTGGCCTTGGCCGTCTCGAGCACCGCGCTGTAGTAGCCCTGGCGGTTGAGGTAGGCGCCCGCCCAGCCGTCGAGGAACCAGTTGATGAACTCGTACACCGCATCGGCCTTCTTGCCCGTCACCGACTTCGGCACGCCGAAGCCCGCGGCCCAGGCGCGGTAGCCTTCCTTCAGCGGCTGGAAGGTGCAGGGGATGCCCTTGGTGCGCACGGCCGTCACGGCCGGCGACCACATCGACTGGATCACCACCTCGCCCGAGGCCATCAGGTTCACGCTCTCGTTGAAGTCCTTCCACAGCGCGCGGAACTGGCCGGCCTTCTTGGCATCGATCAGGGTCTTGATCGTGAGGTCGATCTCCTTCTTGGTCATGTTGCCCTTGTCGGGGTACTTGTAGATGCCCGCAGCCTCCACGACCATCGCCGCGTCCATGATGCCGATCGAGGGGATGTTGAGGATGGCGGCCTTGCCCTTGAACTCGGGGTTGAGCAGCTCTTTCCACGACTCGATCGGGCGCTTGATCAGGTCGGGGCGGATGCCCAGCGTGTCGGCGTTGTAGACGGTGGGGATCAGCGTCATGAACTGCGTGGGCGACGAGGCGAAGGTCTTCGCATCGGGCTTCTCCACGTACATGACCTTCTTCGGTGCGGTGCCCTGGTCGCCCACCTTCTTGCCGGCGACTTCGCCCTTGGTGAAGAGCGTGGTGATCTTGTCGGCGTTCTTGATGCGCTTGGTGTCGATGCCGAGCAGGTTGCCGGTGGGCAGGATCTTCTTCAGGGAGAAGTACTCGGTGTCGATCAGGTCGAAGCTGTTGGGCGCGGTCACCGCGCGCTTGGTCACGTCGTCGGTGGTGACCGGGATGTACTGGATCTTGATGCCGGTGTCCTTCTCGAACTTCTCGGCGATCGCCTTGTCCTGGTTCACCGCGGTGCCGAGGTAGCGCAGGGTGATCTTTTCCTGGGCGTGCACGAAGGGGAAGCCCATCGCGCCGCCAGTGGCCACGGCGCCTCCAACGGCACCTTTGAGCAGGGTGCGGCGTGCGGCATCGGGCTGGGCGGTCTTGTCTTGCGGGTCGGACATGGTGGGCTCCTCGGTACAGGATGTGGTTGGGGTGGGGGTAACTCAGGGGCTGGGCTGCAGCGCGTGGGCAGCCTGCGGCAGCCAGGAGACGTGCGCCGTGTCGCCCGGCTGCCAGGGCGCGGCGTCGAAATCGGCATCGGGCAGGGTCGCGGTCCACTGCGCATCGGCGGCCTCGCCTTGCGGCACCAGGCTCAGCTGCACGTAGGTGCCCTGGTACTCGATGGCTTTCACGGCGGCAGGGCGGGTCACCCCGTTGGCGCTGCGCGCGAGCTGCATGCGGTCGGAGCGCACGGCGATGGGGCCGCTGCCCGAAGCGATCACGTTGTGGGCGCCCATGAAGCGGGCGACGAACTCGGAGCGTGGTGCGTTGAACACCTCGCGTGGCGAGCCGGTCTGCTCGATGCGGCCGTGGTTCATCACGACCACCTGGTCGGCGAGGGCCATCGCCTCCTCTTGAGAGTGCGTCACGTGCACGAAGGTGAAGCCGAGCTCCTGCTGCCAGCGCTTCAACTCGGCGCGCATCTGCACGCGCAGGAAGGGGTCGAGCGCGGAGAGCGGCTCGTCGAGCAGCAGCACGCGCGGCTCGGTCATCAGCGCGCGCGCCAGTGCCACCCGCTGCTGCTGGCCACCGGAGAGCTCGCTCGGCAGGCGCTGCAGATAGGGCGTCATCGAGACGAGGGCCAGCAGCTCCTTGGCCCGCGCATGCCGCTCGGCCACGGCCTTGCCGCGCATCTTCCAGCTGAAGGCCACGTTGTCGAGCACGCTCAGGTGCGGAAAGAGCGCATAGCTCTGGAACATCATCGCCGTGCCCCGGTCGGCCGCGGCGCTGTAGGTGATGTACTTGTTGCCCAGCAGGATCTGCCCATCGCTTGCCAGCTCGTGGCCCGCGATCATGCGCAGCGTGGAGGTCTTGCCGCAGCCCGAGGGGCCGAGCAGGCAGCAGTAGCTGCCCGACGGGATGGTGAGGTTGATCCCGTCGACGGCCACGGTGTTGCCATAGCGTTTGACGAGCGAGGTCAGCACCAGGGACGAGTCGATGACGGGATTCATGCGGCGGCGTGTATGCAATGCATGTGCCATGCCGTTGGGGGCCTTCATCGCACGCCTTTGGGGCAAAGGTCTTGCTGAGGCGCTTGCTGGAGCGCTACTTTGTATACAAAGTGGTGCGGGCTTTGCCTGGGGCTGGGCTTCGGCGGCGAGAAGGGCTTGGGGGCAGCGGATTCCTCCATGTCCCCCTTCCTCGACCCTCCCGGGTCGAGGAATTCCTCCTGATACTTCCGGAATCCGCTGCCCCCAAGCCCTTCTCGCGACACGCACAAACGGGCCCCGATCCCCTCTTCTCTGCATGCCGCGATGTATCGCGCCAAGGGGATGGGGTGGGCGAATTCCGTAAGTATTAGGAGGAGCAGTTGATCGCGGGAGCGATCAACTGCGGGGGACATGGAGGAATTCGCCCACCCCATCCCCTTGGCGCCGCCGAAAGCGACGGCAAGCCAAAGCTCACTCCCAAGGCAACATCAAGGTCACCAAGAGCAACCGCTGAAACTCCGGCTCAAACCGCTCAATGATCTTCTGCGGCTCCGGGCACAACTTCGCATCGGTGATCAGCCCGAACTGCACCCCACCGCCGTAGGAAAGGATGGACACCCCCACCCCGATCTCCCCCGACTGCGGCACCCAGAACATCACCTGCGACAGCGTCGACCCGCAGATCTGGAGCGGCGTCCCTGGCCCCGGCACATTGGTCATCACCGCCGTGGCCTTCTTGGCGAAGAGGTTGAGCAGCGCATCCTGCATCGGCTTGATCAGGAGCCCCGCCACCGCCAGCACCGCAAACGCCAGCAGCGGCTGGTAGCTGCCCTTCAGCTCCTGCATGCGCTGCCGCACCGCGTACACCCGCTCGATCGGGTTGACGATGCCGATCGGCAGCACCAGCGGCACCAGGCCGAACTGGTTGCCGAGCTTGTAGGCCTTCTCCATCGGGCGCAGGTTCACCGGCACCATCGCGCGGATCTCCTTGCCCGTGGTGTCTTCGCCCTGCTCGCGCAGCCAGCCGCCGATGGCACCGGCCACGCAGGCGAGCAGCACGTCGTTGACCGAGCAGCCGAGGCCTTTGCCAATCGCCTTCACCACGTCGAGCGGGATCGGCTCGCCCCAGGCCACGCGCTTGGTGCCGATGGGCTTGCCCTTGAGCGCGGTGGGCGAGTCGTCCGGCATCAGGAGCATCGAGGCGGCGTCGGACACCACCTGCGCCCCCATGCGGGCCAGCTCCACCGTGCCCTGCAGCGGCTGCTGCGGGTTGGCCAGCAGCTCGACCGACTTCGCCATGCCGGTGCCCGTGAGGCCGATGGCCTTGACCGTGACGTCGGTCAGCGGTCGCATGATGGCTTCGGCGAACCAGTCGAACTCGGCATCGCTTTCCCGCTCGCGCTTCCTGCGCTGCGGCGGCTCGCGGCCGCCATCGGTGATCGACAGCAGCACCGAGATCAGCGCGATGCCGTCGGCGATGCAGTGGTGGATGCGCGCGATGAGCGCGCTGCCGCCGTCGTACTGCTCGATGAAGTGAAGTTGCCACAGCGGCCGGGTGCGGTCGAGCGGGCTCATGCAGAGCTCGCCCACGTGTTCCTGCAGGGCCTCGCGTTCGCCCTGGCCGGGCTTGCGGTTGAGCTTTTCCAGCCGCACGTGGTGCGCGAGGTCGAGCGCGTCGTCGTCGACCCACTGCGCGCCCATCGCGTCTTCCACCACCTTCTGGCGGAAGCGGCTGTACTTGAGCAGCCTGTCCTGCACCCGCTCGGTCAACGCCGCATGGCGGATGCCCGGCTCGATGCGCCACACGCCGACGATCATCATCAGGTTGACTTCGTTGTCCATGCGCAGCCACGCGGTGTCGACACGGGACATGCGTTCGGCGCTTGCTGCTACGGCCATGTTTGGAGCCCTTTTTCTAGTGATGGCGCGGACGATGCTGGGTAACATCCTCCCCGTCAATGCCCTCTAATACCCACCAGGAGACGCCCATGTCCGACCTTCAGGCCCGCTTCGAAAAAGCCCGTGACGAATCGAAGAACCTGCCCGAGCGCCCCGACAACATGACGCTGCTGCAGCTCTACGCGCTGTACAAGCAGGGCAGCGTGGGCGACGTGGAAGGCAAGCGCCCCGGCTTCACCGAGATGGTGGAGCGCGCCAAGTACGACGCCTGGGCCACGCAGAAGGGCAAGTCGAAGGAAGAGGCGATGCAGGCCTACATCGACCTCATCGAATCGCTGAAGTGACGACGGCCTCAGTCGTTCAGTGACGACAGGAACTGCCTGAGCTCAGGCGTCTGGGGGCTGCCGAAGACCTCGGCCGGCGGCCCCATCTCGTGCACCCGGCCCTGGTGCATGAAGATCACGCGGTCGCTCACCTTGCGCGCGAAGTTCATCTCGTGCGTGACCATCAGGAGCGTCATGCCCTCTTCGGCCAGGCTCTCCACCACACGCAGCACCTCGCCGACGAGCTCGGGGTCGAGCGCGCTCGTGATCTCGTCGCACAGCAGCACCGCCGGCTCCATGGCCAGGGCGCGTGCGATCGCCACGCGCTGCTGCTGGCCGCCGGAGAGTTGATCGGGCATCGCGTCGAACTTGTCGGCCAGCCCCACCCGGCCGAGCAGAGCCCGCGCGTGCTCGGCGGCGGCGGCCTGGTCCTTCTTCTTGACCAGCGTGGGGGCCAGCATGATGTTGCGGCCGACCGACAGGTGCGGGAAGAGGTTGAAGCCCTGGAAGATCATGCCCACCCGCTGGCGCAACTCGCGCATCGCCATCGCGCTCTCGTAGATGAGCGGCTTGCCGTCGACGGTGAGCGCGCCGTCCTGGAACTGCTCCAGGCCGTTGATGCAGCGAAGCAGCGTGCTCTTGCCCGAGCCGCTCTTGCCGATGATGGCGATCACCTCGCCGGCGGCCACCTGCAGGTCGATCCCCTTGAGGACCTCGTTGGCACCGAAGGACTTGCGCAAGGCGGTGATCTGGACGATGGGCTTCATGCCAGTTTCCTCTCGAGGTGCTTGGCGTACAGGCTGATCGGGAAGCACAGCGCGAAGTACAGCAGCGCGACGAAGCTGTAGACGACGAAGGGCTGGAAGGTGGCGTTGGTGATCATGGTGCCGGCCTTGGTGAGCTCGACGAAGCCGATCACCGAGGCGAGCGCCGTGCCCTTGATGACCTGCACCAGGAAGCCCACCGTCGGCGCGATCGCGATGCGCGTGGCCTGCGGAAGCACGACGTGGCGCAGTTGTTCGCCCAAGCTCATGGCCAGGCTTTGTGCCGCCTCCCACTGGCCCCGCGGGATGGACGCCACGCAACCCCGCCAGATCTCGGCGAGATAGGCGCTGGTGTAGAGCGTGAGCGCGAGCGCCGCCGCGAACCAGGCCGAGGTCTCCACGCCGAAGAGCGCCATCCCGAAGTAGGCGAGGAAGAGCTGCATCAGCAGCGGCGTGCCCTGGAAGAGGGCCACGTAGGCGCCGACCACGCGCGCCGCCACACCCGCGCCGCGCAGGCGTGCGAGCAGCAGCATGAGGCCCACCACTCCCCCGCCGACGAACGCGATCAGCGACAGCACCACCGTCCAGCGTGCGGCGAGCAGCAGGTTGCGCAGGATGTCCCAGAGGCTGAACTCGACCATCGTGTTGCCTCAGCGCCCGCCGAAGAGAAAGCGCGGCCCGAGCCAGTTCAGCACCCGCCGCACCGCCAGCGACAGCAGCAGGTACAGCGCGGTCGCCACGATGAAGGCCTCGAACGCGCGGAAGTTGCGGCTCTGGATCAGGTTGGCCGCGTAGCTCAGCTCCGGCGTGGAGATCTGGCCGCACACGGCCGAGCCCAGCATCACGATGATGATCTGGCTCACGAGCGCCGGCCACACCTTGCGCAGCGCCGGCGGCAGCACCACCTTGAGGAAGACCTGCCGCCGGTTGAGCGCCAAGCTGAGCGCCGCCTCGATCTGGCCGCGCGGCGTGACGTCGATGCCGGCGCGGATGATCTCGGTGGCGTAGGCCCCGAGGTTCACCACCATTGCGATCACCGAGGCCAGCTCGGGCGAGAGCCGGATGCCCGCCGACGGCAGCCCGAAGAACACGAAGAAGAGCTGCACGATGAAGGGGGTGTTGCGGATCAGCTCCACGTACGCCCCCACGAGCAACTTCAGCCACGGCGCACCATGGCTGCGCGCCCAGGCGCAGGCCACCCCGAGCACGACGCCGATCACGGCCGACACCGCGGTGAGCGCCACCGTCCAGGCGACGCCCTTCAGCAGCAGCGGCCAGTCGGCGAGGACGGCGAGGAAATCGAGCGTGACGCGCATGCGGCCGGCGCCCGGCTCACTGCGGCAGGTCGCCCGCGGGCCGGCCGAGCCACTTCACGGCCATCTTGTCGAGCTCGCCGCTCTTCTTGGCCTCGGCAATGATGGTGTTGACCCGGGTGCGCAGGGCGTCCTCGCCCTTGGCCACGCCGATGAAGTTGGGGCTGTCCTTGAGCAGCAGCTTGAACTCGGCGCCCAGCTTCGGGTTCTTGGTCATCATGTTGCCCGCCACCGACGCGCCGGTGGCGATGAGCTGCGTCTGTCCGGACACGAACGCGGACACGGTGGCGTTGTTGTCCTCGAAGCGCTTGATGTCGGTGCCGGGGGGCGCGAGCTTGGTGAGCTCCTGGTCTTCGATGGCGCCGCGGGTGACGCCGATCGACTTGCCGGCCAGGTCGCCGAAGCCCTTGACCGTCAGCGACTTGGCGGCAAACACCGCCTGGAAGAACGGCGAGTAGGCCGAGGTGAAGTCGATCACCTTCTCGCGCTCCGGGTTCTTGCCGAGCGTCGAGATCACGAGGTGCGCCTTCTTGGTCTGAAGGTAGGGGATGCGGTTGGCGCTCGTGACCGGTGCCAGCTCGACGGCCACCCCGAGCTTGGCGCCGATGAGGTTGGCCATCTCCACGTCCAGGCCCTGGGGCTTGAGGTCGATGCCGACGAAGCCGTAGGGCGGGAAGTCGGTGGGCACGGCGATGACGATCTTCTTCGCCTTCAGCACCTCGTCGAGGGCGTTCTGGGCCGAAGCGGAGGGGGCGAACAGGGTGCCCGTCGCCGCGAGGCCGAGGGCAATGAGGCGTTGGACAAAGGGTGTCATGGCGGCTGTCTCCAGGAAAGTGCCGCGCGCCACCGTGGCGCGTGTCGGCATCGCCGCGGCCGTACGCAAGTCCTGTGCCGCGGCCTCCCGGCGTCGCCCGCCGTGCCTCTACGCCGTGCCTTTCATTTGCGGCGGGCGCCCTTGCCGGCCAGCATCGCGTCGAGGTTCTTCTCGATCTCGCTCTCGATGGTCTTGGCGAACGCGCCGAGCAGGAAGCCCAGCTTCGCGTTCAGCTCAAAGTGGTCGGCCGCCACGTGCAGCTGGCCGTTGACGCCGCTGCGCTTGAACTCCACCGTGTCGCTGTCGTCGCCTTCGAGGATGGTGCACTCCATGTCGAATTTCTTCTCCGCGTCTTCGGCCCACTTGAGGGCGACCTTGCGGGCCTTGGCAAGGCCAAGCGTGTGCTCGCGGTGGATCTTGATGTCGGGCATGTCGTGGTGTCTCCTTAGCGGGCGAGTGTCGCGCGGCGCTCCGCCTGCGGCAAGGCGGCCAGCCGCCTGACCTCGGCGTAGAAGCGCTCGAAGTCACGGCCCTCGCGTTCGTAGAGCCGCTCGAACTGCGGCACGAGTTCGTTGTAGGCGGCCATCACGCCGAGCGAGGCGTTGTTGGCGGTGGCGAACCAGTTGTCGTAGCCCGTCCAGCCCTGCCAGGGCCCGGCCCTGAGCGCCGCGTGCTCGGCGCGCAGCCTTGCGAAGCGCTCGGCCTTGGCGGCGCGCTTGGCGTCCAGGCTCAGGGTGTCGTCCCTGTAGATCGCCTCCAGGTCGGCGCGCGCCTGCATCGCCAGCCGCCGGAAGTCGATGCGGCGCTGGTCGGCGCGCGCCAGCTCCTCGCGCGCCGTGGGCGAGGCGTGCTGCTGCATCCAGCGCTCGCCGCCGAGGCGCTCGACGGCGGTGGCGAAGGACTCGTTGAACATCGTGTCGCCCTTGGCGTAGACCACCTGGTGCGCCAGCTCGTGGAAGATGAGCCGCGCCAGGTCGCCTTCCTGCCAGCGCAGGAAGGTGTTGAGCAGCGGGTCGCTGAAGTAGTCGCCCGGCACCTTGCCGAGCGTGGAGTAGGCGGGGATGGCCTGCACCACCGCCTCGAAGCCCTGGCTGCGCAACTCGGCGGCCAACGAATCGGCATCGGCCTTGTCGTAGTAGCCGCGGTAGCCCACGCAGCCGACGACCGGGAAGCACCAGGTCTTCAGCGTGAGGCTCAGCTCGGGCGCGGCCACCACGTTGTAGACCGCGGCGTTGCGGCCGAGGTCGGCGTAGCGGCGGTAGCTGGCGTTGTCGGGCAGCTTGAGTTCGCTGACGGCGAAGTCGCGCATGCGCTGGCTGAGCGCGAGTCGCTCCTTCAGCGGCGCGGCGGTCTTCTCGTCGGCCAGCCACTCGGGCACCGGCCTGGCCTTGTTCAGCAGCGAGAAGTGGCCGCCGGCGGCTTGCGCGTAGTAGCCCAGGGTGCTGCAACCTGCGGTCAGGCACACCGTGCCCGCGGCCAGGGCCGCGATCCCGATGACACTCGCCACCCCCATCAGCAGCCGGCGCTTCAAACCGCCCGCACGTCGACCAGGCAGTCGTAGAACGCCGGCGCGCGGCCGAGGTCGGTGAGCTGCTGGTGCGTGACTTCGTTGACGTTGGTGCCGCTCGGGCCGAGCTTGCGCCACCAGATGCCCAGGCCGTTGACGACACCGGGCCGGGCGCGCGCGCTCACCTGCACGCGGCAGCGGTACTCGCCACGCTGGTTGAAGACGCGCACCATCTCGCCGCCCTGCAGGCCGCGCGCGGCGGCATCGTCGGCGTGCATCTCGAGCAGCGGCTCGGCCTCGATGTCACGCAGGCTCTTCACGTTGACGAAGGTGGAGTTGAGGAAGTTGCGCGCCGGGGGCGAGATCATCGCGAGCGGGTAGTCACGCGCCAGTTGCGGCGACGACTGCACCGATTCGTAATTGGGCACGTGGTCGGGCACGCCCAAGCCGGGCGCGTCGACCATGCACTTGCCGGTGGGCGTGGGAAAGCCGCCGTTGGCGAACGGCGCCTCGGCGATCGGCAGCTTGACCCAGCCCACCTCGCGCAGGGTGTCGAAGTCGACGCCCTTCAACGCGTTCCGCGCCATCGACTCGTCGCTCTCGCGGAAGCAGGGCTCGGTGAAGCCCATGCGCTCGGCGAGCTCGCGGAAGACCTGCGTGTTGGGTTTCGCTTCACCGAGCGGCGCAATCGCCGGCTCGTTGAACATCGCGTAGGTGTGGCCGTAGCTCGTGTGCACGTCGAGGTGCTCCAGCTGCGTGGTCGCCGGCAGCACATAGTCTGCGTAGTCCGCGGTGTCGGTCATGAAGTGTTCGAGCACCACGGTGAAGAGGTCGTCGCGCGCAAAGCCCTTCACCACCTTCGGCGACTCGGGCGCCACCGCCACGGGGTTGCTGTTGTAGACGACGAGCGCTTCGATCTTCGGGCCGAAGCTCGGCGAGTTCTCTTCCAGCAGCGCATTGCCGATGGTGCTCATGTTGATGGTGCGGGGCGGCTTCGCGGGCATCAGCTCGGGGTGCTGCAGGTGCGCGCTGTTGCGCGGGAACCAGCCCGAGGCCGAGAGCAGCAAGCCGCCCGCCGGGTGGCGCCAGGCGCCGACCAGGCAGGGCAGGATCGCGATGAGTCGCGCCGCGTTGCCGCCCCCACGCACACGCTGCATGCCGTAGTTGAGGCGGATGGCCGCGGGCTTGGTCGTTGCGTAGTCGCGTGCGAGCTGGCGCACTTCTTCGGCCGTGATGCCGCACACCTCGGCGGCACGCTCGGGCGGCCATTGCAGCGCTCGATCGCGCAAGCGCGGCCAGCCTTCGGTGTGGCGGTCGATGTAGTCCTGGTCGAGCCAGTCGTGAACGATCAGCTCGTGCATCAGCCCGAGTGCCAGCGCGCCGTCGGTGCCGGGCAAGAGCGCGATGTGCTGGTGGCACTTGTCCGCCGTCTCGGTCTTGCGAGGGTCGATGCAGATGAGCTTGGCGCCCTCGCGCTTGGCCTTCTGCGCGAAGGTCCAGAAGTGCAGGTTGCTCGCGATCGAGTTGCTGCCCCAGATCAGGATGAGCTTGCTGTCGGCGTAGTGCTCCAGGTGCATGCCGACCTTGCCGCCGTAAGTGGCAGCGAGCGCGTCGCCGCCGGCCGAGGCACAGATGGTGCGGTCGAGCAGCGAGGCGCCGAGCTTGTGAAAGAAGCGCCGGTCCATGCTCTCGCCTTGCAGCAGGCCCATGGTGCCGGCGTAGCTGTACGGAACGATGGCCTCAGGGTCGCGTGCGGCGATGGCCTTCAGGCGCGAGGCGATGTCAGCCAGCGCTTCCTCCCAGGTCACGCGCACGAATCGGCCGCTGCCTTTCGGGCCGGTGCGCTTCAGCGGGTGCAGCACCCGCTCGGGGTGGTAGGTGCGCTCGGGGTAGCGCGAAACCTTGGTGCACAGCGCGCCGTGCGTCGGCGGGTGGTCGGGATCGCCCTGCACCTTGATCGCCTTGCCGTCTTCCACCGTCACGCGGATCGCGCAGGTGTCGGGGCAATCGTGCGGACAGGCGGCGTGGATTGTGCGAATGGCGGTTCGGTCGAACGCGGTGGTGCTGCTCATGCGAGGAACTATTGCACAAGGGTGTCCGCAGCGCGTCGTGCGGGGCTGGGCCGGCGAATACCTAGGGTTTACACTGAATTCGCCTGGCGCGATCCGCTGGGTTTCGCTTTTTCCGGACTCACAATTCCATGAAACGCCGACACCTGCTCCAGCACCTGGCCGCCACGAGCGCCGCCCTCGCCCTGCCCTCCACCTTTGCCCAGTCCGAGCGCCGCATCGTGCTCGGCCAGTCGGCTGCCTTCAGCGGCCCGGCCGCCTACCTCGGCACGCAGCTGAACCGTGGCGCCAAGGTCTATTTCGACGCGCTCAACGCCGCCGGCGGCGTGAACGGCCACACCGTGGAGCTGCGCACGCTGGACGACGGCTACGAGCCCGAGCGCTGCAAGGCCAACACCGAACGCTTCATCGAAAAGGACAACGTCTTCGCGCTGTTCGGCTACGTGGGCACGCCCACCTGCCTGGCCGCGATGCCGGTGGTGCAGGAGAACCGCACGATCTTCTTCGGCCCCTTCACCGGCGCCGAATCGTTGCGCGAGCCCTTCAGCCGCAACGTCTTCCACGTGCGCGCCTCCTACTTCGACGAGACCGCGTTGATCGTCAAGCAGCTCACCTCGCTGGGCCTGACCCGGATCGCGGTCTTCTACCAGGACGACGCCTATGGCAAGGCCGGTCTCGACGGCGTGAACCGAGCCCTCAAAGGGCTGAACCTCACCCCCGTGGCGACCGGCACCGTGCAGCGCAACACCGTCGAGGTGGCGGCAGCGGTCAAGACCATCGCTGCGGCCAAGCCCGAGGCCGTGGTCCAGATCACCGCCTACAAGTCGGCTGCGGCCTTCATCCGCGAAGCGCGCAAGGCCGGCTACGGCGGCACCTTCTACAACGTGTCCTTCGTGGGCACCCAGGCCCTGGCCGACGAGCTGGGCCGCGACGCCCGCGGCATCATGATCAGCCAGGTGATGCCCTCGCCCTTCAGCACGACCGCCCCGCTCTCGCGCGAGTACCTCGACGCCGTGGCCAAGGCCGGCGGCGATGCCAACGCCAACTACTCCAGCATGGAGGGCTACGTGGCCGCCAAGGTGTTCGCCGAAGGCCTCAAGCGTGCCGGCCGCAACCCCACGCGCGAGTCGTTCATCACCGCGATGGAGTCGGTCCAGAACCTCAACCTGGGCGGCTTCAACGTGAGCTTCGGCGCACGCGACCACGTCGCCTCGCATTTCGTCGAGCTCTCCATGCTGACGGAGGACGGCAAGGTCCGCCGTTAAGCCCACGCGGGCTCCTCAAGATGGACGGGTCAGTACACTGATCCGCTTCCAGGAGCCCGGCATGCAGCTGATCGAATCCATCCTCGCCGACGCCGCCGCGGTCACCGCCCTGCGGCGCGACCTCCACGCCCACCCGGAGCTGTGCTTCGAAGAGAAGCGCACCTCCGATGTGATCGCCAAGGCGCTCACCGACTGGGGCATTCCCATCCACCGTGGCCTGGGCACGACCGGCGTCGTCGGCATCGTCAAGGGAACGCGTGGCAACAGTGCAAGAGCCGTCGGCCTGCGCGCCGACATCGACGCGCTGCCCATCACCGAGCACAACACCTTCCCGCATGCGAGCCAGCACCCCGGCCGCATGCATGCCTGCGGCCACGACGGCCACACCGCGATGCTGCTGGCGGCGGCCAAGCATTTCTCGAACGAGAAGAACCGCGACTTCGACGGCACCGTCTACCTGATCTTCCAGCCCGCCGAGGAAGGCGGTGGTGGTGCGCGCGAGATGATCAAGGAAGGGATCTTCGATCTCTTCCCGATGGAGGCCATCTTCGGCGCGCACAACTGGCCCGGCATGCCGGTCGGCCACTTCGCGGTGAAGAACGGGCCCTGCTTCGCGTCCAGCAACGAGTTCAAGATCGTCATCCGCGGCAAGGGCTCGCATGCGGCCATGCCGCACCTCGGCGTCGACCCGGTGCCGGTGGCCTGCCAGATCGTGCAGGCCTTCCAGACCATCGTCTCGCGCAACAAGCGGCCCATCGACCCGGGCGTGATCTCGGTGACCATGATCCACACCGGCGAAGCGACCAACGTGGTGCCCGACTCCTGCGTGATGGAAGGCACGGTGCGCACCTTCACGCTGGAGCTGCTCGACCTCTTCGAGCAGCGCATGCGCGAGGTGGCCGAGCACACCTGCGCGGCCTTCGGCGCCGAGTGCGAATTCGAGTTCGTGCGCAACTACCCGCCCACCATCAACCACCCGGCCGAGACGGCCTTCGTGCGCGAGGTGATGGCCGAGGTGGTGGGGCCGGAGGGTGTGGAGGAGTTCGAGCCCACCATGGGCGCCGAAGACTTCAGCTACTTCCTGCAGGAAAAGCCCGGCTGCTACTTCCTCATCGGCAACGGCGACGGCAGCCACCGCATCGGCGGCCACGGCCTCGGGCCCTGCATGCTGCACAACCCGAGCTACGACTTCAACGACGACCTGATCCCGCTCGGCGCCACGCTGTGGGTGCGGCTCGCGAACAAGTGGCTGGCCACGCCGCGTTGATCCCCTTGCATGGCTGACGAGGTCACGGCCTGCTTCGCGCAGACCTACGCGGCCGCGCGCGAGAAGTTTCTCGACGCCGCCGAGTCGGCCCACCTGGACGTGCACAGCGAGGTGCACACGCTGCGGGGCCGCGATGGCGAGACGCTCGCACTCGACGTGGTGCGCGATGGCCCAGCCGATGCGAAACGCGTGCTGCTCGTCAGCAGCGGCTGCCACGGTGTCGAAGGCTTCTGCGGCTCGGGCATCCAGGTCGCGATGCTGCACGACGTGGCCTGGCAGGACGCGGCACACGAGGCCGGCGTGGCCGTGGTCTACCTCCACGCGCTGAACCCCTACGGCTTCTCATGGTGGCGCCGTGTCACGCACGAGAACGTCGACCTGAACCGCAACTTCCAGGACTTCACGCAGCCGCTGCCGCGCAACACCGCCTACGACGAGATCGCGCACCTGCTGGTGCCGCCCACCTGGCCGGCACGCTGGCGCGACAACGCGGGCCTGCTCGGCTTCCTGCTGAGGCGTGGCGTGCGGGCCTTGCAGGCGGCGGTGTCGGCGGGCCAGTACGAGCATGCCGACGGCCTCTTCTACGGCGGCCGCGAGCCGACGTGGAGCCACATGGCGCTGCGCCGCGTGCTGCGCGAGCATGGCCGCGCGTGCGAGAAGCTCGGCTGGATCGACCTGCACACCGGCCTCGGCAAGAGCGGCGTCGGCGAGCGCATCTTCGCCGGGCCGAACGATGCCGCCATGCTGACCCGCGCCCGTGACTGGTGGGGCGAGCGCATCACGTCCATCTACGACGGCAGCTCCACCTCGGCGCCGATCACCGGCATGATCTGGAGCGCTGCGCTGGAGGAGTGCCCTCAAGCCGAGTACACCGGCATCGCGCTCGAATACGGCACGCAGCCGCTGCTCAGGACGCTGCAGGCGCTGCGCGCCGAGCAATGGCTGCAGAACCACCCCGAGCAGCGCGCCACCCACGGGGCCCGCATCAAGCAGCAGATGCGCGATGCCTTCTACACCGACACCGACGACTGGAAGCACCAGGTGGTGATGCAGGCGATGGAAGCGGCGGGGCAGGCGCTCGCCGGGCTGGCGCCTGTCCGGAACTGATCGTTTCTCGTCGGGGCATGCGGCGACAGAACTGACGCCCCGCCCTACGCTTGCGGCATCATTCCTCGACCGGAGAAACCGATGCTCGACCTGCGACCCGTCTGCGAACACTGCGCGAAGGCCCTGCCCCCGGCGGCCACCGACGCGATGATCTGCAGCTTCGAATGCACCTTCTGCCGCGACTGCGCGACCGGGCTGCTGAGTGGCATCTGCCCCAACTGCGGCGGCAACTTCAGCCCGCGGCCGCTGCGCCCGGCGCAAGACCGCAAGGGCGGCAACTTCCTCGGTGCGTACCCCGCAACGACGCAGCGCAAGCACCGCCCGGTGGACCTTGCCGCGCACGCGCAACTGGTCGCCCAGCTCGAGGGCATCGCCCCGGAGGCCCGCTGAGATGAACACCGCCCTCCTCGTGATCGACGTACAGGAATCCTTCCGCCACCGCCCCTACTGGCAGGACGAGCACCTCGACACCTTCCTCGCGCGCAGCAACGCGCTGATCGACGGCTGCATCGCGCGGGGCGTGCCCATCGTGCGCATCCTGCACGTTGACGGCGATGCCTCGTTCTCGCTCGCCTCGGGCCATGTGCGGCCCCTCGACGGCCTGGCGCGCTACGAGGCGGCCGCCGAGTTCCACAAGCAGCGGCACAGCGCGCTCGTGGGCACCGGCCTGCCGGTGTGGCTGAAGCAGCAGCGCATCCATCGCCTGATCGTGAGCGGCATCCGCACCGAGCAATGCTGCGAGACGACCACGCGCCATGCCAACGACGAGGGCTACGAAGTCGACTTCGTGCCCGAGGCCACGCTGACCTTCGACCTCGCCTACCCCGACGGGTCGACCTTCAGGAGCGCCGACGTCGTGGCGCGCACGGCCGCCGTGCTGACCGGCCGCTTCGCGACCATCTGCACGGTCGAGCAGGCGCTGGCGCGTGCGGCGTGATCGCATGATCGACGTCCTCATCGTCGTCCCGCCACGCAGCCTGCTGCTGGACGTGGCCGGGCCGGCGGAGGCGTTTCGCCTGGCCAACCAGCAGCTGGAGCGGCAAAGCGGGCCGGCCCGCTTTCGCCTGCGCTTCGCCGGCCCGCTGCCCGAAGCGACCACCTCGGTCGGCCTGCCGCTCGCGCAGTTGGAGCCGCTGCCGACCACGCTGAAGCAGCCGACCTGGCTGCTGCTCGTGGGCCAGAGCAGCGACACGCTGCGCACGCCCGATGCGGCGAGCCGGGCCACCATCGCCTGGCTGCAGCGCCACATGCGGCCGCAGCTCACCGCGCCCGACACACCGCATCGCCTGCTCACCGTCTGCGCCGGCACGCTGATGGCCGCCCGCGCGGGGCTGCTCGACCGGCAGCGCTGCACCACGCACCACGACTACCTCGACATGCTGCGCACGCTCGCGCCGGCCGCCGAGGTGGTGGAGAACCGCGTGTTCGTCGTCGAGGGCCGCGTCGCGTCGAGCGCCGGCGTCACCGCCGGCATCGACCTCGCGCTGCACCTGATCGCCGACGAGTGCGGCGACCCGGTGGCCTCGGCCGTCGCGAAGACGATGGTGGTCTACCTGCGCCGCACGCCGCAGGACCCGGAGCTTTCGCCGCTGCTGGCGCACCGCCACCACCTGCACCCGGCGCTGCACCGGGCGCAGGACGCGGTGTGCGAGCGGCCCGAAGCGGAGTGGACGCTCGAGTCGCTGGCCGACGCCGCCCATGTGACGAGCCGCCACCTGCTGCGGCTCTTCGCCGAGCACGCGATGGTGTCACCGATGGTCTATGTGGAGAAGATCCGCCTGGAGCGGGCACGCCAGGCGCTTCAGCGCGGCGCGAGCGTGACGCGCGCGGCGGAGGCGGCGGGGTTCAGTTCGGACTTGCAGCTGCGGCGCGCCTGGGGCCGCCACTTCAGCGGCACGCCACGGTCCGCCCGCGCATCACACTAGGCGCGCAGCGCTTCGATTTCCTCACCATCGCGCCAGCTCGCCCGCATCTGGTTGGCGTTCGCCGCCAGCTGATCGCGCACGCGCACGATGCTCTGCGGTTCGCTCAACAGGCGCATGCGGTGCTCGGCGCTGAGCTGCTCGGCGTCCTGGTTCGCCAGCAGGCTGCTGAACATCAGCTTGCGCGCCTTGCCGCGCGTGCCCCAGCTGGTGTTGCGCGGGCCCATGGCGCCACGCACCACGTCGAAGAGCCACGGGTCGGTGAGCGCATCGCGCCATTGCGGTGCCGGCTGCGCGCGCTTGGCGTAGGCCCAGGCACGGCGCAGCACGTGCGGCGCGCTGTGCTCTTCGGGGATCAGCAGCAGCCGGTTGGCGAGCAGGCGCTGGCCGAGGCCCGAGCGGCTGGTGAGCACCGCGAGCGGCACGGCCACCAGCAGCGGCAGGGCCATCGGGGCCAGCCACAGCGTGATCTCGGGCTGCAGCGCGAGCACGGCGGCGGCACCGGCGGCCACCACACCGGTGGTCGGGCCGAAGCGGTGCAGCGCGTCGCGCCAGCCGATGTCGTTGGCTTCGCGCGGGGGCGACTTCCAGTCGAGCTTCAGGCCGGTGAGCGCCACGATCACGAACACCGTGTGCGCCAGCATGCGCACCGGCGCCTGCAGGGCCGACAGGCCCGCTTCGAGCGCGGCCCCACGGATGAGCGCCTTCGTTCCACCATAGCGGCGCTGCTGGTTCGACATCACGATCACCGCCACGCCCATCACGCGCGGCAGCATGAGCATCAGCACGGTGACGAGCCAGAGGCCGGCGATTTCCATCGGCAGCGCGCCGCCCATCAAGGGCCGCTCGCCGAAGAGCCACAGCCCTGCACCGACCAGCACCGAGGCCAGCCACAGCGGTGCCGACAGGTAGGCCATCGCGCCGGTACCGAGCATCGCGCGGTGCACGCCGTGCAGGCCGGGCTCGGCGATGAGGCGGGCGTTCTGCAGGTTGCCCTGGCACCAGCGGCGGTCGCGCTGCAGCTCCTCGATCAGGTTGGGCGGCTGCTGCTCGTAGCTGCCGTGCAGGTCGTGCACCAGCCACACGTGGTAGCCGGCGCGGCGCATCAGCGCGGCTTCGACGAAGTCGTGCGACAGCAGCGTGCCCGACAGGCCGCCGTGGCCCTTGAGCGGCGCGAGCGAGCAGTGCTTCATGAAGGGCTCGACGCGGATGATCGCGTTGTGCCCCCAGTAGTGCGACTCGCCCAGCTGCCAGTACGACATGCCGGCGGTGAAGAGCCGGCCGGCCACGCGGCCGGAGAACTGCTGCGAGCGCGCGTGCACGGTGTCTAGGCCGCAGGCCTGCGGCGCCGTCTGCATGATGCCGGCCGTGGGGTGGGCTTCCATCAGGCGCACGAGCTTCACGAGGCAATCGCCGCTCATCACGCTGTCGGCGTCGAGCACGACCATGTAGCGGTAGAGGCGGCCAAAGCGGCGGCAGAAGTCGGCCACGTTGCCCGACTTGCGCTTGGTGCGGCGCTGGCGCCAGCGGTAATAGATGCGACCCGCCGAGCCGCACTCGTGGCGCAGCTGGCCCCAGGCGGCCAGCTCGGCCGCGCGGATTTCAGGATCGCTGGTGTCCGACAGCACGTAGACGTCGAACAGACTCGATGCGCCGGTCGCGGCGAGCGACTCGCAGGTCGCGCGCAAACCGGCAAAGACGGACGCCACGTTCTCGTTGCAGATGGGCATCACGATCGCGGTGCGTGCGTCGCGGTGGATGGGCGCGTGGCCCACCGAGGCGGCCGACATCGCATGCTTGTCGCCGCGCCACAGCACCCAGGCACCCATCATGGCGGTGTAGAAGCCGGCCGAGACCCAGGCGAAGAGCAGGCCGTACAGGCCGATCTGCACCGCGCGGGCCAGGCCGGTCTGGTCGCTCGGCAGCATGTTCGACAGCAGCGTGGTCGCGCCGGCCGCCGACAGCAGCACCAGCAGCATCAGCACACGCCGGCGCAGCTTGGCCGCGTGCTCCCATGCCTGCGGCTCGCGTGCGGGCGGCGCCGGGATGTCCGACGGCCGGCCCGTGAGCCGGTCGGCCAGGCTGCGCCAGAAGCCGCGCCAGGGTCGCGCGACCATGGACCCACGGAGCATGGCAGGCGTGCTGCGGCCGGGCGCAGAGGTGCTCAATCCGGCTGAATGATGTTGGTCCATGTTTCGGTCAGGGCGCTGTCGCCGTTCTGGAGGAAGGCCCGCAGCTCCACCGGTTGGGTGGGCTGAAGGCGGGTGACGCGCACGGTCATGCGCCAGGTGTTGGTGAGCGGGTTGCGGTAGGCATTGCGCTCGACGATGCGGCCGGCCGCGTTGCTGCTGACGACGGCCTTGACGGGCGCATCGGGCGGCAGGTTGCGCAGCGCGGGGCCGTCGAAGTCGACGACGTACTGCACTTCGTTCGGGTCACGCTTGGCCTTGCGGTCGATGAAGCCGTGGCCCAGGCGCGTCTGCACCGCCCAGCCGGCGGGCGGGCGCTGCTGCTGGTCGCCCTGCCAATGCAGGCGGTAGGCGAAGTCGAGCGGCTGGCCGGGTGCGGGCAGCTTTTCGGGTACCCAGTAGGCGACCACGTTGTCGTCGGTCTCGTCGGGCGTGTGCAGCAGCATCAGCTCGACGCGGCCGGCGCCCCAGTTCCCCACCGGCTCGACCCACGCGCTCGGGCGCTGGTGGTACTGCGCTTCGGGGTCTTCGTAGTTGGCCGCGGTGCGGTCGCGCTGCATCAGGCCGAAGCCCTTGGGGTCCTTCGAGGCGAACGAGGTGACCAGCGTGCGCTTGGGGTTGAGCAACGGGCGCCACAGCCACTCGACGCCGCCCTTGCCGTCGCCGCTCGCGACCATCAGGCCGTCGGAGTCGTGCACCTCCGGGCGGAAGTCGGCCACGCGCGGCGTGTTCTCGCCGTGGTGGAACATGCTCGTGAGCGGGGCGATGCCCAGGGTGGCCACGCCGGCACGCAGGAACAGGCGTGCCTGCACGTCGGCCACGGAGGTCTCGCCGGGCCGCAGGGTGAAGCGGTAGGCCCCGGCAGCACGCGGCGAATCGAGCAGCGCATGGATCACCAGCGAGGTCGCGCCGGGCGCGGGGCGCTCGATCCAGAACTCGCTGAAGCGCGGGAACTCCTCGCCGCTGCCGCCGACCGTGTCGATGGCGAGGCCACGCGCCGACAGGCCGTAGTGCTGGCCCTTGCCCAGCGCACGGAAGTAGCTGGCGCCGAGGAAGACGACCAGCTCGTCCTTGTAGGCCGGGTTGTTGAGCGCGTAGTGCACGCGGAAGCCGGCGAAGCCGAGGTCACCCCACTTCGACGGCGAGAGCTTGTTCCGGCCGTAGTCGAAGTCGTTCTTGTCGAACGCGATGTGGCGCACGCCCTGCGGCGTGATCTCATGGATCTGCACCGGCAGCGTCTGGAACTTGCCGAGGTGGAAGAAGGCCAGCTCGAAGGGCAGGCCATCCTTCTTCCACAGCGCACGCTCCGGCTTGAAGCGGATGTCTCGGTAGCCGTCGTAGTCGAGCGCTTTCAGCTCGGCGGGCAGCTGCTCCTTGGGGGCGACATAGGGCTTGGCGGCGATCTGGCGGGCACGCTCGGCGACGTCGTCGAAACCGAAGGCGCGCGCGTCCCACACGCACAGCACGGCCAGGACGAAAAGCAGCAGCGCACGTGTCGCTGTGCGGCGAACCACCGACTCGGTGGGCGCAAAAAGAGTGAGGGCGAGGAACAAAGGCGCGGGGTGTTGGGGTTGGAAGCACAGCCCGAACGCAGGCTGCGAGCTTCCTTGGGCAACGCCCGTGCCAATTCAGAAAAGTGCTTGTGCATCAAGCACTTGGCAGCGCCTGGCCGCATCTGATGCTGCACTGCGCTCCCAACGGCCCCCAAATGCCTCGTTTTTGTCGCCGCTCAGCGACAACTCTTCACGCGAGCCGCTGCAAGTCCTTGATTTTGCTGGGCCCGCGGCCTGTCTCTAGTCAGCGACAGGCGGCTCGGCCTTGAACTGGCCGGGGGTCAGCCCATGCCGCTGCAGCAGCCGGTAGAACTCGGTGCGGTTGCGGTCGGCGAGGCGCGCTGCATCCGCGGCGTTGCCGTCGGTGAGCTTCAACAGGCCCACCAGGTAGTCGCGCTCAAAGCGTTCTCGCGCCTGTGCATAGGTGAGCACTTCCACGCTCGGCACGCGCAGCGCACGCTGCACCAGCGTCAGCGGGATCAGCGGCGTGGTGGTCAGCGCGCAGACCTGCTCCACCACGTTGTGCAGCTGTCGCACGTTGCCCGGCCAGCTGGCGGTGGTGAGCGCCTTCATCGCGTCGGGCGCGAAGCCGGTGAGGCGCTTGTCGTACTTCGCCGTCAGTTTCGCCAGGAAGTGGTTGGCGAGCAGCGGAATGTCTTCGCGTCGCTCGGCGAGCGTGGGCAGGTGCAGCGAGACGACGTTGAGCCGGTAGTACAGGTCTTCGCGGAACTGGCCCTGCGCCATTGCCGCGTCGAGGTCGCGGTGGGTGGCCGAGAGGATGCGCACGTCGACCGGCACCGACTGCGTGGCGCCGACCGGGCGCACCGAGCGCTCCTGCAGTACCCGCAGCAGCTTCACCTGCAGCGTGGGCGGCATGTCGCCGATCTCGTCGAGGAAGAGCGTGCCGCCGTCGGCGGCGACGAAGAGGCCGGTGTGGTTGGTCACCGCGCCGGTGAAGGAGCCCTTCACGTGGCCGAAGAGCTCGGACTCGAGCAGCGCCTCGGGGATCGCGCTGCAGTTGACCGCGACGAAGGGCCTGGCCGCACGCGGGCTCGCGCGGTGGATGGCCTGCGCGAGCAGCTCCTTGCCGCTGCCGCTTTCGCCGCGGATCAGCACGCTGGCATCCGACGCGGCCACCATCTTGGCCTCGGTCAGCAGCTCGGCCATGCGGTTGGAGCGGCTGACGATGGCCTCGCGCCACCCCTCGTTGCCGCTGGCCGCGTCGACCGGCGGCGCAGCCAGCGCAAGCGCTTCGTTGACCTTGTCGAGCAGGGCCTTGCCATCGAAGGGCTTGGTCAGGTAGCTGAACACGCCACGCGCGGTGGCGTCGACCGCGTCGGGGATGGTGCCGTGCGCGGTGAGCAGGATCACCGGCAGCGCGGGGTGGCGCGCGTGGATCTCGTCGAAGAGCGCCAGCCCGTCACGCCCGGGCAGCTGCACGTCGCTCACCACCAGCTGGGGCCGCGCGACGGCGAGCTGCGTGAGCGCCGCTTCGGCCGACTCGACTGAGGTGACGCGGTGACCCGCCGCGCTGAGGCGCATGGAGAGCAGCTTCAGCAGGTCGGCGTCGTCGTCCACCAGCAGCAGGTTGGCCATGGTGTCGCCCTTGAGTGCTCAGGGGGCCTTGGGGGCCGCGGGTGCGGGCGTGGCCGGCGGCGTCGAGGCAGGGGGCGGCGTGGGGCCCGGCGTCGGCGCCCCGCCGGTCGGCCGGCTGGACATGCTGCGCTCGATGGCCTTCAGCGCCTCGAGTTTTTCGTTGAGCTGCTGAAGCGTGCGCTGCTGGTCGCGGTTGCGCGCGGCTTCGCGGTTCACCAGCTCTTCGAGGCGGCGCTGCTCGAGCACCCGGCCGAGCAGCAGGCGCGCAAGCGGCTGCCACGGCGCGAGCTCCGGCGCGCTCGACCTGGCGATCGGCTCCAGCAGCGCCACGGCGCGCGCCACGTCGCCGCCGTTGTGCTGCTGGGCCAGCGCCAGCGCCAGCTCCAGCACCGCGTCGGGCGGTGCGGCGGTGGGCGTGGCCGACACGGCCGCGTTCAGGCGGTTGATCTCGTTGGTCAGGTCCTGCGGCGAGAGCTGGCGGATCTGCTCGTGGTAGGCCAGCAGGCGGCGGGCGGCCACGTCGTGCGGCTCGGGTGGTGGTGGCGGCGGGGGCACGACCACCTTGGGCGGCGCGGGCGCCTCCACAGGTGCGGGCGCCACCTTGGTCACCGGGGCGGGCGCGGGCTTGGGTGGCGGTGTCATGCAGGCCTGCAACAGCAGCACCCCCACCACGCTCGACGACAACCCCAGGACTGATTTAACGCGCATGCGGCAATTCGATATGAAAGTGGGCCCCGGGTGCGTCGTCCTGCAGTTCGACCACACCGCCGTGAGCGGTGATGTACTCGTGCACGATCGACAAGCCGATGCCGGTGCCCCGCACCGCATCGCTCGGCTGCCGCTCGCCGCGGTAGAAGGGCTCGAACACGCGGGCCCGGTCGGCCGCGGCGACGCCGGGGCCCTGGTCCACGATGTCGATGCAGGCGCGGCCCGGCACCCGGGTCACGGAGAGGCGGATGGTAGCGCCCGGGGGGCTGAACCTGATGGCGTTGGAGAGCAGGTTGCCGAGGGCGGTTCCCAGCTTGTCGGGGTCGACCTCGGCCCACAGCGGCCCGCCCTCCACCTTCACCGCCAACTGGCGGGCCTGCCACTGCAGGCGCTGGCGTGCCACCAGGTCGCGGATCAGGTCGACCAGCTCGACCTTCTGGCGCACGAGCTTGCGTGCCTCGAAGGCGGCGGCGTTGAAGCGCAGCAGGTCTTCGATCTGGCTTTGCAGGAGCACCGTGTTCTGGCGCAGGATGCGCGCGACCTCCTTCTGGTCGTCGCTCAGCGAGCCGGTCACGCCCTCCTCGAGCAGCGACACCCCTTCGCGCAACGCGGCCAGCGGCGTCTTCAGCTCATGCGACACATGGCGCAGGAAGCGCGACTTGTCGGAATCGAGCTCGGCCAGGCGCAGGCGCAGCCATTCGAGGCGGCGGCCAAGCAGGCGCACGTCGGACGGGCCGCGGATGTCGATGGCCTGGTCGAGCCGGTTCTCGCCCAGGCCGACCACCGCCTGCTCCAGCCGCTTGAGCGGCCGTGCGAGCCAGAGGCCGAAGACGAAGGCCAGCACGACCGCGACGACGATCGCGATCAGCATCTGCCGGCCCAGCTCGGCCCGGCCGGCCTCCAGCTCGTCCATCAGCACCTGGTTGCGCTGCTCGGTCGTCGTGCGCACTTGGTTGGCGATGGTGTCGTTGATGGCCTCGAGCTCGCGGAAGGCGTTGGTGATCGAGGCCTCGCGGTCACGCAGGTCGGCCTGTGTGCCCTTGAGCTGCGACTCGATGCCCGACTCATGCGAACGCCACTCGGCGGCGAGGTTGGCCGAGACGAGGTTGTCGGCCAGGCGCTTCAAGGCATCACGTGCATCGCGGCCCGATTCTTCGAAACGCTGGCGCAGCACCGGGTCTTCGAGCACGAGGTACTGGCGGGCCGAGCGCTCCATCGCCACCGTGCGCTCGGCGAGCAGCTGCGCATCGGCAGTGTGCGCGACCGCGCGGCGCGCGCCTTCGGCGCTCTGGCGCAGCAGCTTCTCGAGCGTGAAGAGACCACGCAGGGAGGCCGCGCTCAGCAGCGCGGCGATCAGCAGGAAAGCGACCAGCAGCAGCTGGCGGAATGAATAGCGGTGCATGGCCCGCGGCATTCTGCCCGGCCGACGATGGCCGGGCGCCGCGTCGGCTACCCACGGCACGTCGGTGGCCGCCAGGCGCACACGGCGGTACCCGCGATCAGGGTTGAGCCCCTTCATTTGAAAGGGATCTGAAAGATCCGCTCTCGCACGATGGCTTCCATGCTCAACAGCCTGGAGGCAGCGTGAATCGAAGTGAAAAGAAACTGGCCCTTGCCGCGTGTGCGGTCGCAGGTGCCTTTGGCGCCGTGCCGGCATCGGCGCAATCCGGCGTGACGGTGTTTGGCGTCGCCGACACCAGCGCGCGCTACGTGAAGAACGAGAACGTCGGCTCGCTCAAGAGCCTGGCCTCGGGCGCCAACTCGACCAGCCGGCTGGGCTTTCGCGGCGTCGAAGACCTCGGCGGCGGCTGGAGCGCCGGCTTCCACCTCGAACACGGCATCCTGGTCGACACCGGCGCAGCCACCTCGGCCACGCAGTTCTGGGACCGCCGTGCCACCGTGAGCCTGCTCGCCACGGCCCTGGGCGAGATCCGCATCGGCCGCGACTTCGTGCCGGCCTACGTGAGCTGGGCCCGCCACGACCCCTTCGGCTACGTCGGCGTCGCAAGCTCCGGCACCTTCGTCTCGGCCACGCCGGTCGGGCCGATCCGGTCGGCGTACGGCGCGGGGGGCAACACGACGGTGCGTTCGAGCAACGCCATCCAGTACCTGCTGCCCTCGGGCCTGGGCGGTGTGGAGGGCGCCTTGATGGTGGCGGCCGGCGAAGGCGGTACGGCGGCCAACGGCCAGCACAAGCTGGTGGGCGGGCGGCTCGGGTTCACGCATCCACGCTTCGGCGTCACGGTGGCGCACGACCGGGTCGAGAACGACCTCACCGTGCTGGGCTCGCACACCGACACCGTGGCCGGTGGGCATCTGTCACTGTCCTTCATGCGGCTGACCCTGGCCACGCGGCAGTTCAAGTACGGCAACGCGAAGCAGACCCACCTGCTCGTGGGCGCGACGGTGCCGATCGGGCCCGGTGAGGTGAAGGCGTCGTTCAACCGCGTGAACCTGCAAGGCCGCGTCGGGGCCACCAGCATCGACGCGAACGACGCCTCGCAGATCGGCCTGGGCTACGTTCACGCGCTGTCCAAGCGCACGGCGCTCTACACCACGGCCAGCCGCATCAGCAACAAGGGCGCGGCCAGCTTCGCCGTCTCCGGCGGGCCGGCCGGACTTGCCGGCGGCCGCGATTCGACCGGCGTCGAAGCCGGGCTGCGGCACGCGTTCTGAAACCCGGGTGAGAGCGGGTCCTCGGGGCGTCCATGGGGGGTCATGGACGCCCCTCTTTTTCGGTCTCCGCCGCGCCCTCCTCTTCGAGCACGAAACCCAGCCCGCGGTAGGTGGAGACGCGCACGCCGGCATGGGCCAGGCGCTTGCGCAAGCGGTGCACGATCACGTCGACCGCACCCGGCTGCACGTCATCATCGTCGGCAAAGACACGGTCGATGATCTGCTGGCGGGTGAGCGGCTCGCCGCTGCGCTGCAGCAGGGTCATCAGCAGCGTGTGCTCGCGGCGCGACAGCGCGAGCGGCTCGGAGTTGAGCCGGAACTGGCGGCTCACACCGTCGAAGCCCAGCGGCCCGCAAGCGAAGCGAGGATGCGCCACCCCGCGGGAGCGCCGGATGAGCGCGATCAGCCGCGCCTCCAGCTCGGGCAGCGCAAACGGTTTCGACATGAAGTCATCGGCGCCCTCGTTGAGCACCGCGATGCGCTCGGACAAGGAATTGCGCGCCGTCAGCACCAGCACGGGCAGGCGGCGGTCGTGCCGGCGCAACTGCGCCAGCACCTCGCGACCCGAGCACCCCGGCAAACCGAGATCGAGCACCAGCGCGTCGTAGTCGTGGCGGCCGAGCAGTTCGCGCAGGACCATGGCACCGTCGTTGAACCAGTCGAGCTTGAAGCCCGCAGGCTGCAGCGCCTTGAGCAGCCAATCGGCGAGCGGCCGTTCGTCTTCAGCCAGCAGGATGCGCACGATGCTCGGGGCCGACTGCGCCGTTTCGAACAAGTTGCGTGCGGCCCATGGCGATCAATCGACGATGCGCCCCTGCTCGGAGATCATCACGAAGTTGACGTACTGGGTGCCCACGCGCCTGCCGGGCCCGAACTGCAGGCGGTAGTGGCCGGGGCCCTCCAGCCGCTCGGCTTCCAGCGCCTGCACGAAGGCCCTGCGGTCGAGCTTGTGGCCCGCGCGGCGCAAGGCCTGCACCACGAACTTGCCGACGATGAAACCTTCGAACTCCACGAAGTCGGGCGCGGTGGACGCGCCATTGCGCTGGCGCAGGCGCAGCTCGTACTCCTGGACCAGCGGGTGTGCGCTCGCACGGAAGGGATTGGGCACCGGTTGCGACACCATGATGCCGCGGGCGTCCGCGCCCAGCTCGCGTGTGAGCACGGCGATGTCGACCAGTCCTCGGGCGAGGTACTGGATCGACGGGCAGCCGTGCGCTTTCATCGCGCTCACGAAGGCGGCCGCGTCCTTTCCGGAGACACCCAGGATCATCACGTTGGGGCAGTTGCGGGCCAGTGCCATTGCCGGCCCTTGCGCGGCCTGTCGGGGATCCCGGGGGTTGATCGGCATGCTGGCAGACGCGACCAGGTCGCGCCCGAACCGCTTCAGCTGGTGGCCGACGTCTCTCCTGAGTTCTTCTCCCACCGGCGTGCCGTAGTGAATCAGCCCCACCCGCTGGAAGGCCACCGTGTCGATGTGCCGGGCGAGCAGGGCGAGCTCGTCCTCGAAGCTCGCGCGGAACATGAACACATTGCGGTGCGAGCCGTCGTACAGCTCCGGAAAACCGGTGTACGGCGCGATGAAGGGAATGCTTCGCTCGCGCACCAGCGGCAAGGCCGCCTTGACCGGTGCGGTGAAGGTGTGGCCCACCAGCGCGAAGACGCGGTGCTGGTCGATCAGCGAACGGGTGTTGGCGGCGGCGGTGTCGGCCTTGTTGCCGTCGTCCAGCGAGATCAGCTCGATGCGCCGACCGTGCACGCCGCCGGCCGCGTTGGCGGCGTTGAAGGCCAGGAGCAGCCCGTCGCGGTACTGCACGCCGGCCTGCGTGCCGCCGCTGCCGCTCAGCTTGGCCGACTGGCCGAGCACGATGCGGCCCACGTGCACGCCGGGGCTCGCGCCGTCGTCCGCCGTGGCGGGCCGCAGGCCTCCGAAGGCCAGGGCCGCGGTGAGCACGATCCGCAGGGTCCGATGGGCGGCCATGGCGGCTCCTCAGTGCACGAGACAGGCCTGGACGAAGGCGGCCACATCGCGCAGCACGTGGTCGATGTCGCGCTTCAGGGTGTCGAAGTGGACGTTGCGCTCGCGCGTCTTCTCGTCCATGTACAAGGCGCGGTTGAGCTCGATCTGCAGGCTGTGGCGGTTGTTCGCGGGCTGGCCCGAGCTGCGGATCAGGTCCTGCCCCTTGTACGGATCGTTCACCGAGACCACGTAGCCGCGCAATTTGAAGGCCGAGGCCACCACGTCGAGGAACTCCGGCGCGCAGGTGCTGCCGTCGAGGTCGCCGAGCACGACGTCGGCCACGCGACGCGCCTTGAGCCCCAGCCGTTCGTAGGCGTTGCTCGGCATGGAGTGCAGGTTCAGGTGCCACCACCCGCCGAAGCGATCCGCCACGCGGCGAAGCTGGTCGTCGACCACCTGGCGGTAGGGCCTCCAGTAGTGATGGATGCGGCGCTCCACCTCGCCCACGCTGAGCCGGCGGGCGTAGATGGGCAGGAACTCGGGCGTGAGCCGCCAGACCAGGCCGTTGCCTTGCTCGATGCAGCGCGACGACGGGTTCGCCCCATGCGGCCAGGGGCCGTCGAGCATGGCCACGTCGACGTCGGACTCGAGGCGGTTCGGGTCGATGTAGCTGCGCGGGAACGTGGCGGCGATGAGGCTGCCACCCACCCGCGGCACGCCGGACCACAGCGCCTCGACGTGGGTGTCTTCGCTGCGGCGCAGCGCGGCGAGTTCCACCGCATGGCCGAAATCGTCGGGGTAGTGCGTGCCGCTGTGGGGCGAGTCGCAGACCAGGGGCATGTGCGGCGTGCCGGCCGGTGGGCCCGATAGGATGACAGGCGTCATGGCAAGCGCCTCACTCCAGCACGATCTTGTGCTTCTTGATCGTGCTCCGGAAGAACTCGATGCGCTCGGAGATCTCTTGCTTGTACTGGGCCGGGGTGATGGCCTGGGGCAGGATGGCGCCGCGGGCCTCCCACGCGGTTTTCGTCGCCGGGTCGGTGAGCACGGTGCGCATGGCTTCGTACAGCCGCGACACGATCGCGGGCGGTGTGCCGGCGGGCGCTGCCAGGCCGGTCCACGAGGTGAGGTTCAGCTCGGGGAGCTTGAGCTCGTCGAAGGTGGGCACCGAGGGCAGCTGCGGTATGCGCTGCGGTGCCGCCACGGCCAGTGCACGCAACTTCCCGTTGACGATGTTCGTCAGGTTGGAGGTCAGATTGTTCCAGGTCATCTGCACCGTGCCCGACAGCAGGTCCGTCAGCGCCGGGCCGGCGCCCTTGTACGGCACGTGCTCGACCGCCAGGCCCAGCCGGGCCTTGATCAGCTCCATGCTGATGTGGGCCACCGAGCCGGGGCCCGAGCTCGCATAGTTCCACTTGTTCGGATGGGCACGCGCAAAGGCGACGAACTCGTCGAAGGTCTTCACCGGCAAGGACGCGTTCACCAGCAGCACATTGGCCAGCCGATCGATCAGGGTGATCGGCGCGAAGTCGCTTTCGGCGTGGTAGCTCAGGTTCGGCGACACGGCCGGGTTGACCACGTGCGTCGACTGCGACGTGACGACCAGCGTGTAGCCGTCCGGCGGCGCTTTGGCCACGTAGGTGGTGCCGATGGCACCGGCCGCGCCGGCGCGGTTCTCGACGACGATCGGCTGCCCGAGGACCTTGGTCAGGCGATCGGCCATCGCGCGGCCCGAGATGTCGACCGCGCCGCCGGGCGCGAACGGCACCACGAAGGTGATCGGGCGGCTGGGGTAGCGCCCGGCCTGGGCCCAGGCGGGAAGCGTGCTGCAACCCAGCAGGCCCGCGGTGGCGCCCAGCAAATGGCGACGATGGATTCCCACATTCATGACGACCTCTTCGAGTGTTGTGACAGGCGACGGGAGTCAGCGTAGGGGCCGCGCCAAACACTGGGAAGCAACAAAATCGTCCACCGTGTTGTCACAATGTCATCACGATGAAGATCCGGGCCGCCTCCCTCGTCGAACTGCATGCGTTTCTCAGCGTGTGCACCACCGGCACCATGCGCCAGGCGGCCGAACAGCTCTGCGTGACACAGGCCGCGGTGAGCCGCGCGGTCGGGCGCCTCGAACGGCGGGTCGGGTGCACGCTGTTCGAACGCAGCGCCCAAGGGGTGACGCCGAACGCCGCCGCCCGGGCCCTGCAGGCGCGCATCGAGCCGAGCCTCCTCGAGCTCGAGCGCGCCTTCGGCGAGTTTGCCGAGTCGCCCACGCAGCGCAGCACCTTGCGCCTGAGCGTGGTGCCCACGCTCGGCACACGCTGGCTCATGCCCCGGCTCGGCGCATTCCAGGCGGCCCACCCCGGCATTCGCGTGGAGCTGCGCCAGTTCCACCACAACGAGGACTTCCTGCGCGACGACGTCGACGTGTGGATCTACCTCAAGCGGCCCACCACCCGCTGGCCGCGCGGCATTTCGGCGCGCTACCTGATCGGCCGCGAGATCACGCCGGTGTGCACCCCCGCCATCGCCGCGCGCCTCAAGCGCCCGGGCGACCTGCTGAACGAGGCCCTGCTGCATCACACCAACTTTCCCGACAACTGGCGCTTGTGGCTGAGCACCGCCAAGGTCGACACCACGAGGCTCAGGCTCGGCGACGGTTTCGATCTCGCGAACAACCTGATCGTGGCCGCCACGTCGGGCATGGGGGTGGCCGTGCTGCAGCCCTGCCTGATCGAGCACGAGCTGGCCTCGGGCGAACTTGTGCTGCCCTTCGAGCTGAGCGTGTCGACTGGCCGTGGCTACTTCTTCTGCACGCGCAAGGCCGCCGACGGGAAGAAGGCCGTCGAGGTGTTCCGGCGGTGGATCGGCTCGATGGTGCAGGCCGGCGGGCGCGCCCGCACCTAGTCGAACACCGGCAGCACGTCGTCCTTCAGGGTGCTGCGCACCTGCTCGAAGTCGGGCATCACCGAGCGCACCACGTCCCAGAAGCGGGCGCTGTGGTTCATCTCGCGCAGGTGGGCCAGCTCGTGCGCGACCACGTAGTCGATCTGCGGCATGGCGAAATGGATCAGGCGCCAGTTCAGGCGGATCGAGCCATCGGCGCCGGCGCTGCCCCAGCGCGTTTGCGCCGACGAGAGCGAGAGCCGCGTGTAGCGCACGCCGAGCTGCTGCGCGAAATGCGAGAGGCGCTCCTCGAACACCCGCCGCGCCTGGCGCTGCAGCCAGCTTTGCACCACGTCGCGGATCTGCTCGGGCGTGGCGGTGTGTGGCAGGCCCACGTGCAGCGTGAGGCGCGGCACGCCGGGCAAGGCGTCGGCGTCGGTGTTGAGCACGGCACCGCCACGGGTGAGGCCGGCGCGCACGTCGAGCACGATGATCACCGTCTCGCCGAGGAAGGGGATGCCGGTGCCATCACGCCAGTCGACCTTGGCGGCCTGCAGGCGCTGGGCACGCTCCTGCTGCTCGGCCAGCTTGCGCAGGATCCAGTCGCCCTTCTCGCGCAGCGCCGATTCGATCTCGCCGATGCCCACCCACTTGGGCGCGGCCACGCTCAGGCCTTCCATGCCGACGACGAAACCGATGCTCTTGCGGCGCGCACGGCGCAGCGCATAGGCCACGGTGTGCTCGCGCAGCCGGATCTCGCGCTGGGCGTTGGGATGGCGGAAGACGGCGGGGGCCAGCACGTCGGCAAGGGGCACGGCGGGTGCTGCGGGCGCGGGTGGCGGAGCTGCGGCGATGACAGGCGGGGCCGCCGGCGCGGGGGCTGGCGCCGGCGTCGGCTCATCGAACAGCGAAAGCTGAGAGGTCGATGGAGCCGGCGTGCCGCGAGTCATGAGCCGCGATTCTAGGTTTTGGCGGTGTCGCCGCGGTACGCCTCGGGATCAATCCGCCGCATCTCGGTCTCGATCCAGGTTTCGACCTCGCGCATCAGCTCGTCGGGCTCACGGCCCACCGAGGGGATCGGCTTGCCGATGGAGACGTCGACCACGCCCGGCCGCAGCAGGAAGGACTTGCGCGGCCAGCACTTGGCCGAGCTCACCGCGATCGGCACCACCGGCCGGCCGGTGGCCACGGCCAGCCGCGTGCCGCCCGCCTTGTAGGTGCCCTTCTGCCCACGCGGCGAACGCGTGCCTTCCGGGAACATGATGACCCAGTGGCCTTCGTCCATCAGGCGCTTGCCCTGCTCGGCCACCTTGTTCCAGGCCTCGTTGCGCTTGCTGCGGTCGATGTGGATCATGTCCATGCGCGCCATCGCCCAGCCGAAGAAAGGGATGTAGAGCAGCTCACGCTTGAAGACATAGGCGAGCGGGTGCGCCATCACCGTCGGGTAGAAGAAGGTCTCCCAGGTCGACTGGTGCTTGGACAGCAGGATCACGCCGCTGTCGGGCAGGTGCTCCATGCCGCTCACACGCGGCTTCACGCCGCAGATGAGGCGGCACATCCACATCGACTGCATCAGCCAGCCGGCGCAGGCCCAGTACATCTTGTCGCCACGCACGAAGGCCGAATAGATGATGACCGCGATGGCCCACGGGATCACCGTCACCGACATCCACAGCACGAAGAGAAAGGATCGCAGGGCATACCAGGCGGTGCGCATCAGTCCAGCCTCCCGAAGCCGGAATCGCTCTTGCCGCTGCGGGCGGTGCGCTCGCGCTGGATCATGTGTTCGGCGAAGGCGGCAAGGTCGGCATGCACCTGGAGGTCGGGGATGTGCTGCTCCATCTGGGCGATCTGTGCGTCGCTGAGCGCGGCTCCTTTGCCGGTGCGCACCAGGTGCGGCGGGCAACCCGCGGCGACGGCGGCTTCGAGGTCGCGCACGGAATCGCCGACGACCGGCACCTTGCGCAGGTCGATGCCATAACGCTCGCCGATCTGTTCATACAGGCCCGGCAGCGGCTTGCGGCAGCCGCACTGGTCTTCGGGGGCGTGCGGGCAGAAGAAGACGGCACCCACCCGGCCGCCAACCCGCGCAAGGGCTGCATTCATCTTGGCGTGCATGGCGTTGAGCGCCGCCATGTCGAAAAGGCCACGGCCGAGGCCGGACTGGTTGGTGGCGATCACGGTCTGAAAGCCGGCCTGGTTGAGCCGGGCGATCGCTTCGAGCGCCCCCGGCAGCGGCACCCATTCCTCCGCCGACTTGACGAAGTCGTCGCGGTCTTCGTTGATGGTGCCGTCGCGGTCGAGGATGACGAGGTTCATCGTGACCCGATCAGGCGGCGAGTTTCGACAGATCGGCGACGCGGTTCATCGCCGCATGCAGCGTGGCCAGCAGCCCGAGGCGATTGGCGCGCAGCGCGGCATCTTCGGCGTTGACCATCACCTTGTCGAAGAAGGCATCCACCGGCGCCTTGAGCGCGGCCAGCGCCTGCAGCGAGGCCGTGTGGTCACCGGCGTCGAAGGCGGCATCGGCCTTCGGCTTCACCTGCTGCAGCGCTTCGTAGAGCGCGGCCTCGGCAGGCTCCTTGAGCAAGGCGGTGTCGACCTTCGCCTCGACCGTACCTTCGGCCTTCTTCAGGATGTTGCCCACCCGCTTGTTGGCGGCGGCCAGCGATGCCGACTCGGGCAGCGACGCGAACGCACGCACGGCCGCGAGGCGCTTGGGCACCTCGCTCGGCGCCGGGCGCAGCGCCAGCACCGCCTCGACCTCGTGCGCGCTGTAGCCCTGCTCGCGCAGCGTGCCGGCCAGGCGCTCGTAGATGAAGGTGGAGAGCGCCTCGGTCGGGTCGTCGATCAGCGTGCCGAAGGCCGGCACTGCGGCCTTCACCAGCTCGGCGACGGACAACGGCAGCGCCTTCTCGGTCAGGATGCGCACCACGCCCAGCGCATGGCGGCGCAGGGCGAACGGGTCCTTGTCGCCGGTGGGCAGCTGGCCGATGCCGAAGAGGCCGACCAGCGTCTCGAGCTTGTCGGCCAGTGCAAGCACGGTGCCGGTGTGGTTTCGCGGCAGCGCATCACCCGCGAAGCGCGGCTTGTAGTGGTCTTCGATCGCGATGGCCACGCCATCGCGCAGGCCTTCGTGGCGGGCGTAGTAGCCGCCCATCACGCCTTGCAGCTCAGGGAATTCGCCGACCATGTCGGTCAAGAGATCAGCCTTGGCCAGCTGCGCGGCTTCGCGCACCTTGCTGTCGAGCACGTCGAAGTGGTCCTTGTCGTCGACCGTGTAGGGCACCGTGCTCAGGCGCAGCAGGTTGACGATGGCGTGGCCGATGGCCTGCACACGTTCGGCGCGCTCGCCCTGGGTGCCGAGCTTGCCGTGATAGACGACCTTCGCAAGGCCGGGCACGCGCAAGGCGAGCGTCTTCTTGCGGTCCTGGTCGAAGAAGAACTTGGCATCGGCCAGGCGCGGGCGCACCACACGCTCGTTGCCGCCGATCACGCGGCTCGGGTCTTCGGGGCGGATGTTGCTGACGATGAGGAACTTGTTCGTCAGCTTGCCGTGCGCGTCGAGCAGCGGGAAGTACTTCTGGTTGGCCTTCATCGTGAGGATGAGGCACTCCTGCGGCACGTCGAGAAACTCTTTCTCGAACTCGCACAGCAGCACGTTGGGGCGCTCGACCAGCGCGGTCACTTCGTCGAGCAGCGCCGGGTCGTCGATGGGGGTCAGGCCCAGCTTGCCGGCTTCGTGCTGCAGCTGGCGCACGATCTCGCCGTGGCGCTGCTCGAAGCTGGCGATCACCGCGCCCTGCTCTTCGAGCTGCTGCGCGTAGTGGTCGGCATCGCGGAGGACGACGGGGTCGACGCTTGCTTCAAAGCGGTGGCCGTGGGTGTCGCGGCCGGCCGTGAGGCCAAGCACCGAGACGGGCACCACGTCGGCACCGTGCAGGGCCACGAGGCCATGCGCCGGGCGCACGAAGTTGACACTGCTCCAGCCGTCGGCCAGCTGGTACTGCATGACCTTGCGGATGGGCAGCTGCGCGAGCGTCTTGTCGAGCGCTTCCTGCAGGCCTGCGGCGAGCGTCGTGCCCTTGGTGGTGCTGTCGAAGAAGAGCGCTTCGGCCTTGCCGTCCATCTGACGGCGCAGCTGCGGCACGACGGATGCATCGGCGCCAACGCTCGCAAGCTTCTTGATGAGCGCCGGTGTCGGCTGGCCATCGGGCGTGAGGCCGACGCTGACGGGCACGAGCTTCAACGACACCGCCTTGTCGTCGGCCTGCGCACGCACGGCGCTGATGTGCACGGCGAGCCGGCGCGGTGAGGCATACGCGGTGATCGCGGAATGTTCGGAGGCGAGGCCATGGGCCTTCAAGCTCTCGGCGAGCACCGACGAGAACGAGGCACCGAACTTCTTCAGGTCTTTCGGCGGCAGCTCTTCGACGAAGAGTTCGACCAGCAGGTTCTTGGTGCTCATCAGGCAGCCTTCTTCTCGTCGTCTTTCTTGAGCCTGGCGATGACCTCATCGGCCCAAGCTTTCGGTGCCATCGGGAAGCCGAGGCGGGCGCGGCTGTCGAGGTAACTCTGCGCCACGCTGCGCGAGATGTTGCGGATGCGGCCGATGTAGGCGGCTCGCTCGGTCACGCTGATCGCGCCACGCGCATCCAGCAGGTTGAAGGTGTGGCCGGCCTTGAGCACCTGCTCGTAGGCGGGCAATGCGAGCTGCTGTTCCATCAGGTACTTGGCCTGCTTCTCGTGCGACGCAAAAGCCTGCAGCAGGAAGTCGACGTCCGAGTGCTCGAAGTTGTAGGTGCTCTGCTCGATCTCGTTCTGCAGGTACACATCGCCGTAGCTCAGCGTGTCGGTCCACTTCAGGTTGTAGACGTTGTCGACCCCTTGCAGGTACATGGCGAGGCGCTCCAGGCCGTAGGTGATCTCGCCGGTGATGGGCTTGCACTCGATGCCGCCCACCTGCTGGAAGTAGGTGAACTGCGTGACTTCCATGCCGTTCAACCACACCTCCCAGCCCAGGCCCCAGCAACCGAGCGTGGGGTTCTCCCAGTCGTCCTCGACAAAGCGCACGTCGTTGCTCTTCAGGTCGAAGCCGAGGGCTTCGAGCGAGCCGAGGTAGAGGTCGAGGATGTTGTCGGGCGCTGGCTTGAGCACCACCTGGTACTGGTAGTAGTGCTGCAGGCGGTTGGGGTTCTGGCCGTAGCGGCCGTCCTTCGGGCGGCGGCTCGGCTGCACATAGGCGGCCTTCCAGGGCTCGGGGCCGAGCGCGCGCAGGAAGGTGGCGGTGTGGCTGGTGCCGGCGCCGACTTCCATGTCGTAGGGCTGCAGCAGGGCACAGCCCTGGCGGTCCCAGTAGTCTTGCAGGCGCAGGATGATTTGCTGGAAGGTCAGCATGGTGGTGGGCCGCGACGTGGCCACTCGGTGAAAACGCGCGATTTTAGGGGCCGGCCTGCCCGGCGACGCTCAGTCCTTGCGGCGCAGGGGCAGGGTCATCAGCATGAGGATCAGCGCGACGGCCAGCAAGGGCCACAACCCGTAGCGCGACGCCCACCATGCATAGGGCGTGAGGCCCTGGCGGCCTTCGACCTTGGCGTCGAGCACGCCTTGGGTGAACGGCGGCAGCGAATGGGTGACCACGCCGTGGTGGTCGATCACGACCGTGGCGCCGGTGTTGGTGGCGCGCAGCATCGGGCGCTGGAACTCGAGCGAGCGCATGCGCGAGATGATCTGGTGCTGGCTCACCGCGATCGTGTCGCCGAACCAGGCGATGTTGCTCATGTTGGCGAAGATGGTGGGGGCCTCGTTCATGTCGAGGAAGCGGGCCGCCAGCTCCTCGCCGAACAGGTCCTCGTAGCAGATGTTGGGCGCGATTCGTTCGCCCTTGAAGGCAAACGACGGTGGCACCCGCGGCCCGCGGCTGAAGTCGCCCAGCGGGATGTTCATCATCTGGGTGAACCACCGGAAGCCCGTGGGGATGAACTCGCCGAAGGGCACCAGGTGGTGCTTGTCGTAGCGGTACCAGCCGCCCGGCCACTTGACGGTGTCGCTCGAGACCCCGACGACCGAGTTGGTGTAACCCGCCTCGAAGCTGCCGAGCGGCCGACCGATCAGCGCCGCCTGGCTGCCCTGGAAGTGCAGCGCGAGCGGCTTCCAGTAGTTGGCCGGCAGCTGCTCGGGCAGGAGCGGCACCACGGTCTCGGGCCCGACGACGAGTTCGCCCTTGGCGGCCAGCAGCTGGCGCTGCGCCCACTCGAGGGTCTGCGGCAAGGCGGTTTCGGCGAACTTCTGGTCCTGCGGCACGTTGCTCTGCAGCAGCGTCACCGACAGCGTGCCGGTGGCCCGCGTGAAGGGCACGGGCTTGATCAGCGCCAGCGCCACCAGCGCCGTCGCACTCACGCCGAAGCCGAGCACCGCACCGGCACCACCGCGGCCCGCGACCCGCATGCCCAGCACGAGCCCGGCACCGAGTGCGGCACAAACGAAACCGATGCCATAGACCCCGATCCATGGCGCGAGGTTGGCCACGGGGCTGTCGACGTGGGCGTAACCCGAGGCCGCCCAGGGGAAGCCGGTGAAGATCACCCCGCGGGCCAGTTCGGCGAGCATCCAGCAGGCCGCGAAAAGCAGCGCGTCGAGCAGCGCGCGATGGCGCCGCAGGCGTGCAAACACCGCCATGGTGGCCGCCAGATACAGCCCGAGAAAGGCATTCAGCGCCAACACCGCAGCAGCCGACATCCACGCCGGCAAGCCGCCGTACTGGTGCATGCTGACGTAGAGCCACCAGGTGCCCGCCACGCCCCACGCGGTGGCGAAGACCCAGCCGACCAGGGCCGCCCGCGCGGGGCTGGCACGGCTCACCTGCCAGGCCAGGCCGGCAGCGCAGAGAAGCTGCAGCCACCAGACGGCCGGGTAGGCCGTGGGCAAGGCATGCGCGGCGCCAAGGAGCAGGGCCAGGAAGATGTCGAGGCCCAGCAACAGGCTGTCGGAGCCGGTGCTGCGTGGCGCCCTGCGCCGCCCGGAGTTGGAGGGGTCCTTGGCGGAAGCGCGGTCACGCACCATCGGTGCCCACCGCGACTTCCGGCGCCCGCGTGACCTTGAACCAGCGCACCGCACCGCCGCGGGTGAGCATCACGGTGAAGACGAGGCTGCCAAGCGGCACCGCCTCACCCCGCCGCGGCACCCGGCCGAGCGCCTGCGCCACCAGGCCGCCGATGGTGTCGAACTCGTCTTCGGGCAGATTGACGACGAAGGCCTCGTTGACGGCCGAGATCTCGGCGTCGCCCGCCACGCGGTGGCTACCGTCGGCGAGCGTGTAGATGCCGGTCTCGCTGTTCTTGTCGTCGAACTCGTCCTCGATCTCGCCGACGATCTCTTCCAGCACGTCTTCGATGGTGATGAGGCCGGCGGTATTGCCGAACTCGTCGATCACCATCGCGAGGTGGTTGCGGTTGGCGCGGAAGTCGCGCAGCAGTTCATTGAGACCCTTGGACTCGGGCACGAAAACGGCCGGGCGCAAGAGCGTGCGCAGGTTGAGCTCGGGCGCACGCTGCAGCTTCAGCAGGTCTTTCGCCATCAGCGTGCCGATGATGTTCTCGCGCTTGCCCTCGTAGACGGGGAAGCGCGAGTGGCCGGTGTCGATGACCAGCTCGAGCAGCTCCTCGTAGGGCGAGTCGATGTCGAGCACGTCCATGCGCGGGGCCGCGACCATGGCATCGCCCGCGGTGAGGTCGGCCATGCGGATCACGCCTTCGAGCATCATGCGCGACTCAGGCGCGATCAGCTCGCGATGCTCCGCATCGGCCAGCGTTTCGATCAGTTCGTCTTTCGAGTCGGGGCCAGGGGAGACAAATTCGATCAGTCGCTCGAACAAGCTGCGCTTGTCGACATGGGAGGCGTGCTTGTCAGCACCCTTGGGGTATCGACTCGGGTGAGGGTCAGCCATCAGGCCGGTGTGGGGGAAGTTCGGACCCCAAGAGCTTAGCTGAAGCCACGGCCGGCACAGGCAGATGCTTGACACATCTGGTACCTTGAACCCTTTTCCGTCGCCCCCATGTGGGCGGCTTGTCTTTGCCAACCCGGGTTTCATCATGAGTCTCATCCCCGCCACCATCCTCACCGGCTTCCTTGGCTCCGGAAAGACCACCCTGCTCAAACGGGTGCTCACCGAGGCGCACGGCCAGAAGATCGCCGTGGTGGAAAACGAGTTCGGCGACGAGAACATCGACAACGAGATCCTGGTGCAGGACAGCAACGAGCAGATCATCCAGCTGAACAACGGCTGCGTCTGCTGCACCATCCGCGAAGACTTGCGCACCACCCTCTCCGACCTGGCCGCCAAGCGCCGCAAGGGCGAGTTGACCTTCGACCGGGTGGTGATCGAGACCACCGGCCTGGCCGACCCCGGCCCCGTCGCCCAGACCTTCTTCATGGACGACGAGATTGCGGAGAGCTACCTGCTCGACTCCATCCTGACCCTCGTCGACGCCAAGCACGGCAACGACCAGCTCGACGCCCGCCAGGAAGCACGCCGCCAGATCGGCTTTGCCGACCAGATCTTCATCAGCAAGACCGACCTGGTGGACGAAGCTTCGGTGGCTGACCTGACGCACCGCATCAAGCACATGAATCCGCGCGCGCCGCAGCGCAAGGTGCATTTCGGCGAGGTGCCGATCGCCGAGGTGTTCGACCTGCGTGGCTTCAACCTGAACGCCAAGCTCGACATCGACCCCGACTTCCTCAAGGCCGATGACCACGATCACCACCATCACCACGACCATGATCACGACCACGAGCATGGAGAGCACTGCGACCACCCGCACCACCATGCGCACGACGACGACGTGAAATCCTTCGTCTTCCGGTCGGAGAAGCCCTTCAACCCGGCCAAGCTGGAAGACTTCCTGGGGGCCATCGTGCAGGTCTACGGACCGAAGATGCTGCGCTACAAGGGTGTTCTCTATATGAAGGGGTCCGACAAGAAGGTCATCTTCCAGGGCGTGCACCAGCTCATGGGCAGCGACCTCGGGCCTGCCTGGGCCAAGGGCGAGAAAAAGACCAGCAAGCTGGTGTTCATCGGGGTCGACCTGCCACGCGAGATCCTCGAACAAGGCCTCGAACAGTGCCTGGCCTGAGGGTCATCGGCATGCGGTTTTCCCGGCAAACAACGTGGCTACAATCCGCGGCGCCCAAAACGGGGCTGCGGGCTGACCCAGGGCCCTGCAGAGCGGGTATAACCGCCGTTGCGAGGAGACTTCAGTGACCAAGACCCCGGTGAAGCGTCCCACTCCCACCAAGCCAGCGGCCAAGAAGCCAGCGCCGGCCGCCAAGAAGCCGGCCTCGAAGACCGCGGCGTCAGCGAGCAAGACCTCCGCCAAGCCGGCCGCCAGCACCAAGACCAAGGTCGCCGCCAAAGCTCCCGCCAAGACTCTCAAACCCGCCACCAAGACCCCCCCTCCGAAGCCTGCTGCCAAGTCTGTCGCCAAACCTGTCGTGAAACCCGCCGCAAAACCTGCGGCGGCGCCCGCGGCAAAACCAGCCCCCGCCAAGACCGCGCCCGCCAAGCCAGTGGCCAAGGCCGTGCCAGCAGCACCGGAACCCGTCAAAACAGTCACCGTGACCAAAGCCGCCGTACCCGCTCCTCCCGCCGAACCGCCCAAGCCTGCCAAGACGCCGCAACCCAAGATGTCGGCTGCCGCGCGCGCCTCTGCCGCGGCCTCCACTCCGGCCCCGGTGCCGCCTGCGACGTCTCGCTTCGCAGACCGGTTCGCGCCGCCGCGCCCCCCGGCCCGCATGGTCGACCCCATCCTGGCCGATGCGGTCAAGGCGCCGCAAAAGTCCGACCCGAAGCTGGCCAACGCCTGGAAGTCCAAGTCGGGCCGCGAGCTGACCGAGGCCGAGGTGCTGGCCATGCCCGACTCGGAATACATGAACGACAAGCAGCTGGAGTTCTTCCGCGTGAAGCTGCAGACGCTCAAGGACGACCTGCTCAGCAATGCCGGTGAAACCACCGAGCACCTGCGCGAAGACACCACGATCGTGCCCGACCCCGCCGATCGCGCCACCATCGAGGAAGAGCACGCCCTCGAGCTGCGTACACGAGACCGTGAGCGCAAGCTCCTGAAGAAGATTTCACAGTCGCTCGCGCGCATCGACGCCGGCGACTACGGCTTCTGCGACGAAACCGGCGAACCGATCGGCCTGGGTCGCCTGATCGCCCGACCGACCGCTACACTGTCCCTCGAAGCCCAGCAGCGGCGCGAGCTGAAACAGAAGATGTTCGGCGACTGAGGTCGCCGAGCGACAGCCCCTTCCTCATGGCGGATTCGAAAGACAGCAACAGCTTCTTCCGTAAGGTGGTCAAGTTCGTGGCCAACCCGGCCACCGACTGGGCACAACTCGGCACGCCTGCCGAAGACGCCCGCGAAAGCGAATACGCCAAGTCCGAGCTGAAGGCGATGATCGAGCGCAAGCGGCGCAATGACTTCGTCCGCAAGCGCGAGTTCGACATGCTGCGCAAGGTGCGCCGCGAAGGCCTGACCGGCGAGCAGCTCGCCGCCCTCGGCGGCTCGTCGCGCCTCGACGATTCCGAAGCTCGCATGCAGGAATCGGGCGCCAAGCAGGACAGCGGCGTCAAGGCCAAGATCGACGAGATCGAGCAGCAGATGGTGGGCGATGGCCTCGCCTCGCCCTCGCCTCGCCGCACGCCCCAGTTCTACGAAGCACCCACCCAGCCGGCCGCGATGGGCTATGCCCGCACGCAGCCCGATGCAGGCACAACACCGCCCGCTCCCGAGCCACGGCCCGCCCCGGCTCGCACGGCCGTTGCGCCGGCTGCAGCTGCGCCCGTTCAGCCGGCAATGGCGCCCCTCGACCTCGACGCCGGCACCGGCAGCCAGTTCGCCGAGTTGAGCGAAGTCGCCCACGACCCCGAGCTCGACGAAGCCGTCATCGCCTTCGCCAACGCCGACTTCGAGCTGTGCGAACAATCGCTCGCCGGCCTCACCGGCCAGGGCGGCCCGCGCGCCCAGCACGCCGAGACCTGGCTGGCGCTGTTCGACCTCTACCGCGCGATCGGCCAGCAGCACAAGTTCGAAAGCCTCGCGATCGACTATGCCCAGGCCTTCGGCTGGTCGGCCCCGCAATGGTTCTCGATGCCCAAGATGGTGGCCGAGGCCGCAAGCGAGGAGCGCCAGCCCCGCACCCGCGTCGACGGCCAGGTCGGCTGGGTCTGTCCGGCATCGCTCGACGCCGAAGCCGTGGCCAAGCTGCGTTCGCAGACGCTGCAGATGCCGCTGCCCTGGGTGTTCGACTGGAGCGGCCTGAAGAGCATCGACGTCGAAGGCGCCGCGCGCCTGTCCGAACTCTTCCGCACCTGGATGCCGCAGACGCTCGACATGCGCTGGCTGAGCGGCGAGCGCCTGCTCGACGTCATCCAGGACGCCGCGCCGACCGGCGTGCGCGATGCCGACCCCGTCTACTGGCAACTGCGCCTGGATGTGCTGCGCATCGCCAACCGCGCGGACCAGTTCGACGAGGCCGCCATCGACTACTGCGTGACCTACGAGGTGTCGCCCCCGTCGTGGGAGCCCGTGACCTGCCAGGCCCGCATCAGCGGCGCGACGGTGAGCACGCAATCGCCGCCGATGTCGGTGGTGAGCGACGTGTCGACCACCTTCCAGGAGTCGCAGATCATCGACGAGCCCGGCGTCGTCGAAGTGGCCCGCGTGGAGCTGTCGGGCCAGCTGGTGGGCGACATCAGCGCCACCCTCACCAAGATGAACAACGAGCTCGGCACCGCCAGCATCGTCACGGTCTCGTGCGCCAAGCTGATCCGCGTCGACTTCATCGCCGCCGGCGACCTGCTCAATTGGGTGCTGGCACGCCGCAGCGAGAACCGCACGGTGCAATTCACCGACTCGCATCGCCTGGTTGCGCTCTTCTTCGGTGCGATGGGCATCAACGAGCATGCGAAGGTGAAAGTCCGCGTCGTCTGATCGCGCGACTTTTTCTGCGACGCTCGGCTTGAACCCTCGGGCAACGCCCGAATCTGACCCCCTCATGGACCAATATCACGGCACGACCATCCTGAGCGTGCGCCGCGGCAATGTCGTGGCCCTTGGCGGCGACGGCCAGGTGACTCTGGGCAACGTGGTCGTCAAATCGACCGCCCGCAAGGTGCGCAAGCTCTACCGCGACCAGGTGCTCGCCGGCTTTGCCGGCGCGACCGCCGACGCCTTCACCCTCTTCGAACGCTTCGAGGCCAAGCTCGAGAAGCACCAGGGCCACCTGGTGCGCGCTGCCATCGAGCTGACCAAGGACTGGCGCACCGATCGGGTGCTGCGCCGCCTGGAAGCGATGTTGGCCGTGGCCGACAAGGACGCCTCGCTCATCATCACCGGCAACGGCGATGTGCTGGAGCCCGAGAAAGGCATCGTCGCCATCGGCTCGGGCGGCTCGTACGCGCAGGCCTCGGCGATCGCCCTGCTGCAGCACACCGAGATGGCGCCCAAGGACATCGTCAAGCGCTCGCTCGAGATCGCGGGCGACCTTTGCATCTACACCAACCAGAACCACATCATCGAGACGCTGGAATGAGCTTCAACATGACCCCGCAAGAGATCGTGTCGGAGCTCGACCGCCACATCGTCGGCCAGGCCGCCGCCAAGCGCTCGGTGGCCATCGCGCTGCGCAACCGCTGGCGCCGCCAGCAGGTCGATGAAGCGCTGCGTGGCGAGATCACCCCGAAGAACATCCTGATGATCGGACCGACAGGCGTTGGCAAGACCGAGATCGCGCGCCGCCTGGCCAAGCTCGCCGATGCACCCTTCATCAAGGTCGAGGCGACCAAGTTCACCGAGGTGGGCTACGTCGGCAAGGACGTCGACACCATCATCCGCGACCTCGCCGAGATGGCCGTCAAGCAGGAGCGCGAGCACGCCATGCGGCGCCAGCGCGCCCGCGCCGAAGACGCCGCCGAAGACCGGGTGCTCGACGTGCTGGTGCCGCCACCGCGAAGCGATTTCGGTCTGTCGCCCTCGCAGCCCACCGACAACACCGCCCGCCAGGTCATGCGCAAACGCCTGCGCGAAGGGTCGCTCGACGACAAGGAAATCGAGATCGAGGTCGCCGACCCCAAGCCCATGCTCGAGATCATGGGCCCGCCCGGCATGGACGAGATGGCCGAGCAGCTCAAGGGCATGTTCGCCAACCTCGGTGCCACGAAGAAGAAGCAGCGCAAGGTGAAGATCGCCGAGGCGCTGAAGCTGCTCACCGAAGAAGAAGCCGCCAAGCTCGTCAACGAGGACGAGATCAAGACCCGCGCCATCGCCAACACCGAGCAGAACGGCATCGTCTTCCTCGACGAGATCGACAAGGTCGCCTCGCGCCAGGAAACGAGCGGCGCCGACGTGTCGCGCCAGGGCGTGCAACGCGACCTGCTGCCGCTGGTCGAAGGCACCACCGTCAACACCAAGTACGGCATGGTGAAGACCGACCACATCCTCTTCATCGCCTCGGGTGCCTTCCACCTCAGCAAGCCGAGCGACCTGATCCCCGAGCTGCAAGGCCGCTTCCCGATTCGCGTGGAGCTGGGCTCGCTGAGCGTCGACGACTTCGAGGCCATCCTCACGCAGACGCATGCGAGCCTGGTGAAGCAGTACCAGGCGCTGCTGGCCACCGAAGGGGTGACGCTGGAGCTCAAGCCCGACGGCATCCGCCGGCTCGCGCAGATCGCCTATGACGTGAACGAGCGCACTGAGAACATCGGCGCCCGCCGCCTGTCGACGGTGATGGAGCGGCTGCTCGACGAGGTGAGCTTCGATGCACCGAAGCTCTCGGGCCAGACGGTGTCGCTCGGCGCCACCGAAGTCGACGCCAAGCTCGGCGACCTCTCGAAGAACGAAGACCTGTCGCGCTACATCCTCTGAGCCGCTGAGCTCGCCGAATTCACGGCTTGGGCCTTGCCGCGGCGACGAAGCGGTCCATGGCCTGGGCGCTGGTGATGCGCTCGTCGTTCCAGAACGCGGCGACCGTCTCCTTGAACGCGTCCTCCACGGCGGCCGGCTGCGCCATCTTGTGCGCGATCGACGGCACCAGCGTGTTGATCATGGCGGTGGCGGTGAAGTAGGCGCCTGACTCCTGTCCGCAGAGGTCGAAGCGCCCCATGTTCACACCGGCGGCGACCGGGATCGAGCCCTTGTTGAGGTTGAAGATCTCCTGGAAGGCGGGGCTCATGATCGAGGTCACCAAGGCACGCTGTGCCGTGCGCGCCGCCGCGCTCTGCAGCTGGAACATCGCAAAGCTGTCGATGTTGAAGATGTAGGAGCGCTCGGTGCCGGGCGCCGAGACACAGAGGAAATCCTTGTTCGGGACCTTGCCCGCCGCGAGGAACTCGCCCTTGGCCCAGTCGCCCATGAACTGCATGGCCGCCTCGCCGCGAATCACCATGGCGGTGGCCTGGTTCCAGTCTCGCCGCGGCGCGGCCTTGTCGGTGTAGGCCTTGATGCGACGAAAGGTCGTCAGCACGCTCTCCATGGTCCCGCTCTTCAACGCCGCAGGGTCGAGCTTGACGAAGGCCTTGCGGTAGAAATCAGCCCCGCCCACCCCCAGCGCCACCGTCTCGAAGGTGGTGAACTCCTGCCACGGCTGGCCGCCGTGGGCCACCGGCACGATGCCCGCGCGCTGCAGTTTCTCGGCCAAGGCGAAGAATTCATCCCAGCTCTGCGGTGCGCGGGTGCCGACCTTGCGCAAGGCATCGCGGTTGATCCAGAGCCAGTTCACGCGATGCACATTGACCGGCACCGCCACATAGTGGCCGTTGTATTTCATCGCCTCGGCGACGACCTTGGGCAGTTGAGCGTCCCAGCGCTGCTCGGTGGCCACGTCGTCCAGGTTGGCCAGGACGCCCATGCGCCCCCACTCCTGGATGGCCGGGCCCTTGAGTTGCGCGGCGGTCGGCGGGTTGCCGCCGGTGACACGGGAGCGCAGCACCGTCATCGCGGCATCGCCGCCCCCGCCTTGCACGGCCAGGTCGCGCCATGCGTGGCCCTGGGTGGCCAACGCGCGCTTCAGCTCGTCGACGGACTTGGCCTCGCCGCCGGAGGTCCACCAGTGCAGCACCTCCACTTCGCCGGCCGGTGCGGCGGCGGCGGCCACACCGAGCAGCACCGCCATGGCGGCACGGGACATCATTCGGATCGAGCGGTTCACGGGCGCCTCCTGGCGCCGCGCGCCAACATTTCAAAACATTTCTGAATTCTTTATGAATGATGAACGCACGTCATGAGGATCGCCACGTCCCGGGTTTCCATGGTGTTACGTTACAGGTGCCCAGACGCTTCGCGGCATTTGGCACGCAAACGACATCAAGCGCGCGGATCGTCTCCCGACGCCGCAGTGGCAGGAACGCGAAGTTTCTTCCGGGGGGCCGCGCTCAGAGCGCGAGGCGGTGCGACTGCAGCGCCAGCAGCCCGTCGAACACCAGCCGCTCCACGACCTCGAACTTGAGGTCGGTCACCGGTGACAACTTGGGCGACGCACCGCCCGACATCAGGAGCACCGGCTCCTGCCCGGTCTTCGCGCGCAGCTTGCGGTACATGCGCTCGACCGCGCCGGCCATGGCATTGACGCCGCCACTCATCAGCGCATCGCTGGTGTTGGTGGGGAAGTCCACCACTTCGCCGGTCGGCACCCGCAGGCCGGCGGTGCCCATTTCCAGCGCGTTCTGCATCACACCGAAGCCGGGCAGGATCAGGCCGCCGAGGAACTGGCCGGTCTCGTCGACCGCATCGACCGTGACGGCGGTGCCGACCATCACCACCAGCACCGGACGTGGCGCGCCGCGCGAGCACACGTGGTGCCACGCGCCGATCATCGCAACCCAGCGATCGGGGCCCAGGCGGGCGGGATGTTCATAGCCGTTGGTGATGCCGGCCGCGTGGTTGGACGACACCACCCAGCGCGGGTCGATGTCCCAGATCTCGAGCTGCTCCTCGACACGGCGGCGGATGCTCTCGCCGGCCACCACGCAGCCCAGCATGCTGGTGGGCGCCGGAAGCTTCTTCCAGTCGTGCTCAGCGAGGTGGTCGATCGTCTCGAGGAAGACCGCGCCATGCGCCATCAGGGCGGCACCCGGCTGCGGCGAGGCGTACAAGGCCCATTTGAGGCGGGTGTTGCCGACGTCGAGGGCGAGAAAGGTCATCAGGAAGACGGGATGGACAGGGGCGGTTGGGTGGCCAGCAGTTCGCGCACGCGGGCCATGGTCTGAGACGCCCACAAGCCCTTGAACGGCTTGAAGATGCGGCCCTCGACCTCTTCGAGCAAGGCCTCCAGATCTTCGCGCGTGCGGGCACGCCGCAAGCGGAGCATGGTCAATGAGCCGGCCACCGGGGCCTCGGCCTTCACCGCGCGCAGCAGGATGTCGCGCGCTTCTTCCAGCGCCTCGTCTTGCACGCCCGACTCGCGCTCGGCCTCGACCGCGTCCATCGCTGCACCCGACACACCCGACAGTTCCTGGAGCGAGGAGTCGAGGCGCGATTCCGGCTGCAGGCTGGCCGCGGCGGGCAGGAAGCTGCTGATCACCGAGTCGGCCACGGCCACCGCGTCCGACTCCTGCGCGTGGCGCGCCTGCACCCGCGCGGGCTCCGGCACGTCCACCTCGACGTCGACCGCGTCCAGCGGCATCGGCGCCGAATCGAGCGGCGCCGGGCGCGAGATCATGCCGAGGTCGACCAGCTCGTCGTAGCAGGTGTCGGGCGAACCTGCCGCCACCGCGAGCTGCCGTACCTCATCTTCGGCACGGCGCCCATCGACCAGCAGCAGCACGGTGCGGTGGCGCTGGCTCAGCTTGCGTTGGCGGCTTTGCAGCTCCTGCACCGCTTCAGAGGTTTTGACGGGAACGAACGGCGTGGACACGGGCAACACTCCTCTCACTGCTTTTCTCTCTGGGCACCCTCCAGCGCCCTCTGTGGCCGGGATTTTGCCGCCAAACCCATCTTTCGAGGCAGCCAGAAACCCCGCTTGACCGCCCCACGGACGGGGGTGCAGCGCCCGGGAGCGATACACTGCCAATTGACGTATACGTCAATTGGAGGCGACGTGCCCGGACCTACCCCGACCCTCAAGCCCTACCAGCACGCGAAGGCAGGCGACAAACCCGTCCGTTTCGATCTGGCCAAGGTTTCGCCGCAAGCCAAGCCTTACTCCAGCGGCGACAAAGCGGCCGACAAGGCGGCCGTCGAAGCGCTCGCCCAGGAGCTCGACGAGCTGCAGAACCTCTTCTATGCCGACCGCCGCTTCAAGCTGCTGGTGGTGTTGCAAGGCACCGACACCAGCGGGAAAGACGGCACGCTGCGCGGCGTCTTCGGTCAGATGAGCGCTCTCGGCGTGCACACCGTCGCCTGGAAGGCGCCGACCGAAGCCGAACGTGCGCGCGACTACCTCTGGCGCATCCACCAGCACGTGCCGGCCGCGGGCGAGGTGACCGTCTTCAACCGCAGCCACTACGAAGACGTGCTCGTGCCCGCCGTCAACAAATGGATCACGCCGGCGCAGGTGAAGCAGCGCTACGCCCACATCAACGACTTCGAGCGCATGCTCACCGAGACCGGCACGGTGGTCGTGAAGTTCATGCTGCACATCTCCAAGGAAGAGCAGCGCAAGCGCCTGCAGGAACGCATCGACGACCCGACCAAGCGCTGGAAGTTTTCCGCCGGCGACCTCGAGGTGCGCAAGCAGTGGAAGCAGTACCAGCAGGCCTATGCCGACGCGATCTCCGCCACCGGCACGCATTGGGCGCCGTGGCACGTCGTGCCGGCCGATTCGAAGACGCACCGCAACCTGATGATCGCGACCGTGATGAAGCAGGTGTTCCAGTCGCTGAAGCTGCGCTACCCGCCCGGCGACCCAGCGCTCAAGAACCTCAAAGTGGTCTGAGTCCAACGCATAACGACAGAACCACGACAGGAGACAAGAACATGACCGACCTTTCCGCCGAGCTCAAGGCGCTCGCGAACTACCGCCCGACGAACAAGGTGCGCTTCGTCACTGCGGCCAGCCTCTTCGACGGGCACGACGCCGCGATCAACATCATGCGGCGCATCCTGCAGAGCATGGGTGCGGAGGTGATCCACCTCGGGCACAACCGCTCGGTCGACGAAGTGGTGACGGCCGCCCTGCAGGAAGATGTGCAGGGCATTGCGATCAGTTCCTACCAGGGCGGCCACGTGGAGTACTTCAAGTACATGGTCGACCTGCTGCGCGAGCGAGGTGGCGCGCACATCCAGGTGTTCGGCGGCGGTGGCGGCGTGATCGTGCCGAGCGAGATCGCCGAGCTCCAAGGCTATGGCGTGGCGCGCATCTACAGCCCGGAAGACGGGCAGCGCATGGGGCTGCAGGGCATGATCGGCGAGATGGTGATGCGCTGCGACCATGAGCTGTCGTCGCATGCACCGACGTCGCTCGGTGCCATTCAAGGCCATGGCGAAGCGAACTGGCGCGCCCTCGCGCAGCTCATCACGGCGCTGGAAAACGGCGCGGCCGATGCATCGCTGAAGGCCGCCTTGCACGAGGCCGCGAAAACGACGCGCATCCCGGTGCTCGGCATCACCGGCACCGGTGGTGCGGGCAAGTCGAGCTTGACCGACGAGCTGATCCGCCGGCTGCGGCTCGACCAGGGCGATGCGCTGCGTGTCGCGCTGATCTCGATCGACCCGTCACGCCGCAAGAGCGGCGGCGCGCTGCTCGGTGACCGCATCCGCATGAATGCCATCAGCCCCTGGCAACAGGGTGCACGCGTCTTCATGCGCTCGCTCGCCACCCGCGACTTCGGCAGCGAGATCAGCCAGGCCCTGCCCGACGTGCTGGCCACCTGCAAGGTGGCCGGCTTCGACCTCGTGATCGTCGAGACCTCCGGCATCGGCCAGGGCGATGCGGCCATCGTGCCACTGGTCGACGTGCCGATGTACGTGATGACACCCGAGTTCGGCGCTGCGAGCCAGCTGGAGAAGATCGACATGCTCGACTTCGCCGAGTTCGTGGCCATCAACAAGTTCGACCGCAAGGGCGCGGCCGATGCGCTGCGCGATGTCGCGAAGCAGGTCCTGCGCAATCGCGAAGCGTTCGGCAAGAGCCCGGACGAGATGCCGGTGTTCGGCACGATGGCGAGCCGCTTCAACGACGACGGCGTGACGGCGCTTTACCAGGCGCTGCTGCCGCGCCTCACCGAACTGGGTTTGAAGACAGGCGAGCGCAGGCTGCCCACGGTGAGCACCCGCCACAGCACGCACCAGGTGCCGATCGTGCCCGGCGCGCGGGTGCGCTACCTCGCCGAGATCAGCGACTCGGTGCGCCACTACAAGGCGCAGGCCGTCCAGCAATCGCGCCTCGCACGCGAGATCCAGCAGCTGCGCGAGTCCGGCCGCATGCTGACCGAGGACAACCCCGACAAGACCAACGCCGTCAACGCGGTGCGCACGCTGGCCGATCAGCGCGAGGCCCGCCTCGACCCGCACGCGAAGAAGCTACTGGCCCAATGGCCGGCACTGCAGCAGGCCTACGCCGGCGACGAGTACGTGGTGAAGATCCGCGACAAGGAGATCCGCACCGCGCTCACCACCACCACGCTCAGCGGCACCAAGGTGCGCAAGGTGGTGCTGCCGAAGTACGAGGACCACGGCGAAGCGCTCAAGTGGCTGCTGCTCGACAACGTACCGGGCAGCTTCCCCTACACCGCCGGCACCTTCGCCTTCAAGCGTGAGAACGAAGACCCGACGCGCATGTTCGCCGGCGAAGGCGATGCCTTCCGCACCAACCGGCGTTTCAAGCTGCTCTCCGAAGGCATGCCGGCCAAACGCCTGTCGACCGCCTTCGACAGCGTCACGCTCTACGGCCACGACCCGGCGCTCCGCCCCGACATCTACGGCAAGGTCGGCAACTCCGGCGTGAGCATCGCGACGCTCGACGACATGAAGGTGCTCTACAGCGGCTTCGACCTGTGCAGCCCGAGCACGAGCGTCTCGATGACGATCAACGGCCCGGCGCCGACCATCCTCGCGATGTTCATGAACACGGCGATCGACCAGCAACTCGACAAGTTCAAGGCTGACAACGGCCGTGATCCGAGCGACGACGAAGCCCAGAAGATCGTCGCCTGGGTGAAGCAGAACGTGCGCGGCACCGTGCAGGCCGACATCCTCAAGGAAGACCAGGGCCAGAACACCTGCATCTTCTCGACCGAGTTCAGCCTCAAGGTGATGGGCGACGTGGCCGAGTATTTCGTGCACCACGGCGTGCGCAACTTCTACTCGGTGAGCATCAGCGGCTATCACATTGCCGAAGCGGGCGCGAACCCGATCTCGCAGCTCGCGTTCACGCTGAGCAACGGCTTCACCTTCGTCGAGGCCTACCTCGCGCGCGGCATGCACATCGACGACTTCGCGCCGAACCTCAGCTTCTTCTTCAGCAACGGCATGGATCCCGAGTACACCGTGCTCGGCCGCGTGGCGCGCCGCATCTGGGCGGTGGCGATGCGCGACAAGTACGGCGCCAACGAGCGCAGCCAGAAGCTCAAGTACCACGTGCAGACCAGCGGGCGCTCGCTGCACGCGCAGGAGATCCAGTTCAACGACATTCGCACCACGCTGCAGGCGCTGATCGCGATCTACGACAACTGCAACTCGCTGCACACCAATGCCTTCGACGAGGCCATTACCACGCCCACTGAGGACAGCGTGCGCCGCGCGATGGCCATCCAGCTCATCATCAACCGCGAGTGGGGCCTGGCGAAGAACGAGAACCCCAACCAAGGCGCCTTCGTGATCGAGGAGCTGACCGACCTCGTCGAAGAGGCGGTGCTGAAGGAATTCGAGCGCATCGCCGAGCGCGGCGGCGTGCTGGGGGCGATGGAGACCGGCTACCAGCGCGGCCAGATCCAGGAAGAGAGCATGCGCTACGAGATGCTCAAGCACACCGGCGAGTACCCCATCATCGGCGTCAACACCTTCCGCAACCCGCATGGCGACCCGGTGCCGCAGCACATTCAGCTGGCGCGCTCGACCGACGACGAGAAGCAGTCGCAGCTCAAGCGCCTGGCCGATTTCCATGCGCAACATGCGAGCGAGGCGCCCGCCATGCTCAAGCGCCTGCAGCAGGCCGTGATCGACAACCGCAACGTCTTCGAGGTGCTGATGGACGCGGTGCGTGTGTGTTCGCTCGGCCAGATCACGGGCGCGCTCTTCGAAGTCGGCGGCCAGTACCGGCGAAGCATGTGAGCTGCGTCAAACCGCACACCCGCGCGCGGTTTCCCTAGTCGACGCTCAACCCCCGTCTCGTTACCCTCGCGTCTGAAAACGATTTCAAAGGGCCGGCTGATCCGGCTTTCGAAGTGAGGAGACACCCGATGCCTGCGTTTCATCGACGCCATTTCGTGACCACCGTGGCCGCCGCGACCGCGTCGCTCGCCACGCCGACGTGGCTGCGCGCCCAGCCCGTGTTGAAGATCGGCGTCACCTTGCCACTCAGCGGCGCGCCGACCGTGCGCAACGCCATCCAGGCCGGCGCGACCGCGGACGTCGGGCTCGATTTCCTGGCGGGCTTCCAGCAAGCGGTCGCCGCCGAGCGCCGCGGGCTCCCGATCGAGGTACTGGAGCTCGACGACGCTTACAAGCCCGAGCAGGCCGCCGCCAACGTGGAAGCGCTGGCCCGGCAAGACGTCGTCGCGATCAGCGGCCTGTGGTCCACCGAACATGCGCAAGCCGCGCTGCCGGTGGCGGCACGCCTGCGCCTGCCGGTGATCGGCATGCGCTCCAGTGCGGCGGAGCTGCGGCGTGCCGAGAACCCCTGGGCCTTCCACCTCAAGGCGAGCGACGCCGATGAACTGAGCGCCGTGCTCAAGACCTTCACCAGCATGAGCCTGCCTCGCGTCGGCGTGCTCTACGTCGACGGGCCCGGGCACCGCGAGCTGCTCAAGCAGGTGCAGGGCTCGGGCGCGAGCATCACGCGCGCCCTGGCGGTCGACCCGACCAGCGCCGACAAGCTCGCGGCGGCCGCGCGTGAAATCGTTGCCACGCCGGGCACGCAGAGCGTCCTGCTGTTGCTGCCGACCGAGGCGGTGGTCGACACGATGATGGAGCTGCGCGGCCGCGGCAACACCTACATGTCACCGGTGTGCACCTTGTCGCAGGTCATCAGCCGGCCCTTCGCCGAAAGCCGCGAGCGCGCCCTCAACGGCCTGGGCGTGGCCAGCCCGTTCAGCAACCCGGCGTTCTCGCGCGCCGAGGTCGCCGTGCGCTTCCGCGAGGCGATGATCGAGCGGGACCTCGACGCCCTCACCCGCTCCTTCAGCGCCTTCGAAGGCTTCGTCTACGGCAGCGTGATCACTCGCACGCTGGTCGAGATGAAGGCCAAGGCGGCCCCCACCCGACAGACGCTGGCCGCCGCCCTGCGCGGCAGGCAGATGAACCTCGGCGGCCTGCCCATCCGCTTCGACGAGCGACAGGTCGGCCACCAGGCGGTGCACCTGCTCTACAAGTACTCGGCCGAGGGCGCGCTCAAGGCCTGATCCCGCCCGGTGGAGCCCGGGGCGAAAGCGGAGAGAATTCCGCCCGATGGACTCTCCGGCCGCCCCTGCTGCCCCTTCGACGCCCGCGCTGGCCGCGGCGCGCCGCGCGTGGAAGCTGCTGTACCAGGACTCCACCCGGTGCATCGCGCTGGCCGACCAGGCGCTCGCACGTGCCCTCGAAGACGGTGACACGCTCGCCGAAGGCTGGGCGCGGCTGGTGCGTGGGCTGCACCTCATCTGGTACTCCACGCCGCAGACCGCCGCGCACGAGCTGGGCCAGGCCGAGGCCTGCTTCGCCAGCTTGAACGACCGCGCCGGCCACCTGCTCGCCGAAGTGGGCATTGCGCGCTGCCTGTGGCGCGACGCGAAATATCGGGACTCGCTGGAGCGCGTGCTCCCGCTGCGCGCGGAAGGCCTGCAGGTGCTCAAGCGCGACGAGCTCGGCATGCTGCTCAACGTCATCGCCGGCTGCTACTCGTCGCTGGGCGAATCGGAGCAGGCCTTCGCCTACATGTACCAGGCGCTGCACGAGGCCAAGCCCACGCGCAGCAACGGCTTCGAGGTGGTGCTGTACTGCAACCTTGCGCACGAGCTGATCCAGCTCGGCGACTTCCACCAGGCGCTCGCCTACGTCGAGCAGGGCATTTCACGCAACAAGCAGCTGCACAACCCGCGCCTGCTGAGCGTGCTGCTCATCAACCGCATCATCTGCCTCATGGGCCTGGACCGCGCGCCCGAGGCGCTGCCCGACGTGAAGCAGCTGCTGGAGCTGCCCGCCGACGAAACCGGCCGCGGCCCGACCAACGCCAACTTCGAGACCATGGCCCTGGCCGCCGTGCGGGCCGGTGACCAGGCGCTGGCCCGCGAGCTCGTGGCGCGCGCCCGCGACAACAGCACCCAGGTCGAGGTGCCCGACGAAGCGCTCACGCTGGTGGTGGCCGAAGCCGAAGTGCTGCGCGCCGATGCGAAGCTGACCGAAGCCGCCCAGCACCTGCATGACGCAGAGCCTCTGCTGCAGGCGGCCGACGCTGGCCTGAGCCTGCGCGTGCGCTGCCTCTACCACGCGGCCCTGGCCGACGCCTGCCAGCAGCTCGGCCAGCCCGAGCGCGCGCTCGCGGCCCTGCGCGAGTGGCAACGCTGCCACGTCGCACGTGGTCACCAGGCCTCACGCGCGCGCTACCAGGCCGCCTCGTTGCAGACTGAGCTGCGCCGCCTGCAGCAGCACCTGGATGAAACCGAAGCCCGGCGCCGCGCCACCGAGAAGGCTCGCGCCGAGCTGGAGGCGATCAACCAGCAGCTTTCGCTGAAGATCGACGAAGTGGAGGCGCTCAAGTCGCGCCTGGAGCAGCAGGCCACGCGCGACTTCCTCACCGGCCTCTTCAACCGCCGCCACCTCAACGACGTGATGCCGCAGATGCTCGCCTTTGCGCACCGCGAGGGCCAGCCGCTGGCGGTGGCCATCATCGACCTCGACCACTTCAAGGCCGTCAACGATCGTCACGGCCACGTCGCCGGCGACACCTTGCTGGCCGCCTTCGGCGCCTTGCTGAACGAGAACACGCGGCAGGCCGACGCAGCCTTCCGCTTCGGCGGCGAGGAGTTCTGCCTGCTCATGCCCGGCAGCTCGGCCGCGCTGGCGCAGCGCAAGGTGCTCAGGCTGCTCCAGGCCTGGCGGCGGCGCGCCTTCCATTTCGAGACCGGGTCGCTGGCGGCCAACACCTTCTCGGCCGGGGTCGCCGACTCGCGGGCCACCAGCGAATCGGTCGAACAGCTCCTCAAGCTCGCCGACGACAGCCTGCTCGACGCCAAGCGCCTGGGTCGAAACCGGGTGCAGTGCGCCGGCGAGCCGGCCCCGGCCGAACCCCGCCCCACCCTGGCCTGACCGGGGGCGCGGGGCGCGCCAGCACGGGAAATGCACGTTAGTGCGCAATTATTTTGCACCAGTGTGTTTTTTTCCCATCATTCAACCCTCTATCTGGCGTTTTCCCTCAGCGTTTTGTCACGGAATTGGGTTCATATCCGCACGCACGTGCTTTTGTCCGCGCGTGCGATCCAAAAAAGGAGTGAAACCCATGATGAACCGAAGAGAAGTGCTGAGCTCCGGCGTTGCCGGCAGCGCAGCGTTGGCGCTGGGAGGAGGGGCGGCCGTCGGCACCGTCCAGGCGCAGGTCGTTCCACCGGTCTCAGGCCTGGATGCGGCGTCGCTCGCCATCCTGCGTGTCTGGGTGCCCGTGATCCTGGGCAACAGCGCCCTGCCGACCGACCCGACCGCCCGCACCGCCGCGATCGAGCTCTGCGCCCAGCGCGCTGGCGAGATCGTCAGCAACTACCCGCCGCTCAACCAGGCCGGCATCGTCGGCCTGTTCAACACCCTCAAGAACGGCCCGCAGATCTTCAACCCGGCCTTCCCCGCCACGTGGGAAGCGATGCCCGCCTCGCTGCTCGCCGCCTTGCTGGAAGGCCTGCGTGTGAGCCAGGTCGCCAGCCAGCGCTCGATCTTCAGCGCGTTCATGGGCCTGATCCCCAACGCGTTCTATTCGAACCCGGCCAACTGGCCGGCCATCGGCTACGCCGGTCCCCCCCGCATCGTCTGAGAGGCACGCCAACATGCCCATCCCACAAGTCGTCCCCATTCCGTCCAAGAAGCCCGTTGATCCCTGGGTTGTCGGCAAGCGCGCCGGCTGGAAGATCATCGACGCCTCCACCCTGACCGCCGACCGCACCGCCACCTTCGACGTGGCCATCATCGGCACCGGCGCCGGCGGCGGCCTCACCGCCGAAATGCTCGCAGCCAGCGGCCTCAAGGTCGTGCTGATCGAAGAGGGCCCGCTGAAGTCGTCGAGCGACTTCAACATGAAGGAGTCCGAGGCCTACCCGGCGATGTACCAGGAGAACCTGGCCCGCCGCACGGTCGACGGCGGCGTCGGCATCCTGCAAGGCCGCACCGTCGGCGGCGGCACCACCGTGAACTGGGCCACCAGCTTCCGCACGGCGCCGCAGGTGCTCGAGCACTGGCAGCGTGTCTACGGCCTGACCGAGTACACCAAGGCCAAGATGGACCCGTGGTTCGCGTTGGTCGAGAAGCGCCTGAGCATCAAGCCCTGGAGCGGCCAGGTCAACGCCAACAACGGCATCCTGTCGACCGGCCTGTCGCGTCTCGGCCTGTCGTGGGGCCTGATCTCGCCCAACGTCAAGGGTTGTGCGGCGCTCGGCTACTGCGGCCTGGGTTGCCCGATCAACGCCAAGCAGTCGATGCTGGTGACCTCGCTGCCGGTCGCCATGTCGCTGGGTGCCACGCTCTACACCCGCCTGCGCGCCCTGAACTACACCTTCAACGCCGCCAAGACCGCCATCACCGGCATCGTGTGCGACGCGCTGGACCCGTCGGGCCTCAAGCCCAGCGGCCGCAAGGTGACGATCAAGGCCCGCCACTACGTGCAGGCCACCAGCGCCATCAACGGCCCTGCGCTGCTGATGCGTTCGGGCGCACCCGATCCGCACGGCACGCTGGGCAAGCGCACCTTCCTGCACCCGAGCGCCTCGGTCGGTGGTTTCTACAACAACGACATCGCCGCCCACTCGGGCCTGCCGCAGTCGATCTACTCCGACGCTTACCTCGACAACGTGCCGCTCACCGGCACGCCGGGGTGGAAGCTCGAAGTGGCGCCGCTGCACCCGGTGCTGGTGGCCGGTGGCCCGACGTACTTTGGCGAGCAGCATGCCGCGCTGATGAGGAACTACAACAAGTACGGCGTCACGATTTCCTTCGTGCGCGACGGCTTCATGTCCGACAGCGTGGGCGGCAGTGTGGTGCTGCGTGCCGATGGTTCGCCGGCCCTGGACTACCCGCTCAGCGCCACGGTGCTGGAGTCGATCCGCCAGTCGATCAAGTCGCAGGGTGCGGTGCACTTCGCGGCCGGCGCACAGCGCGTCTTCATCGGCCACATCGACGCCAACACGGCGGGCTACACCGACAACGCCTCCTTCCAGGCCGCGGTGGATGCTCTCCCCATGGTGACCGGCCGTGTCCGCCTGAACTCGGCGCACCAGATGGGCGGCTGCGGCATGTCGGCCGACCCGACCAAGGGCGTGGTCAACGGCAACGGCCGCCACCACCAGATCACCAACCTGTCGGTGCACGACGCATCGGTGTTCCCCACCAGCCTGGGCCTCAACCCCCAGGAGACCATCTGGGGCATCACCGCGCGCAACACCGCCAAGCTGGCGCTCGACATCTACGGCCTGCGCAACTGCACGCTGACCACGCCGGCCGAGTGATTTTTCCTTCGGTTCAGTTTCAAGCCCGGGCTTGCCCCGGGCTTTTTTTCGCCTCCGCCGGTGGCGGCCCTAGGCCGGGTCGGGCCAGCGCAACGTGCCGTTGAGCACCGGCTCGGCGCGCAGGCGCTCGGCGGCGTGGTCGACGAAGGCCCGCACCTTCGCCGCCGCGCGTCGGCCGTCCACGTGGACCAGCTGCACCGGGATCGGCGGCGGCTCGTGGTCGGCCATCACGATCTGCAGGCGCCCGGCCAGCACGTGCTCGGCCACCTGGTACGACAGCGCCCGTGCCAGGCCCTGGTGCGCCACCGCGCCGCCGATGGCGGCGTCGCCTGCGTTGGTGACGTGGCGCAATTGCGGGTGCGCGATCTCGCCATCGCCGCGGGCGCTGCGGCCGGGCGGGTAGAAGACCCAGGGCGAACTCACCGAGCCGTGCTGCGAGAAGCCGATGCCACGGTGCTGCGACACCTCCTGTGGTGTGCGCGGCACGCCGTGTTCGGCCAGGTACTGCGGCGAGGCCACCACCACGCGCCGCACCTCGCCCACGCGCACCGCGACAAGGCCCGAGTCGGGCAGGTGCGCGATGCGCAGGGCGACGTCCATGCCTTCGTCGAGCAGGTGCACGATCTGGTCGGTGTAGAAGCTGCGCGCGCTGACCTGCGGGTGCAGGCCCAGGAAGTCCTGCAGCACCGGCGCCACGTGCAGGCGACCAAAGATCACCGGCGCGGTGACCGACAGCAGCCCCTGCGGCACCGCGTGCGCACCGCTCGCCGACGCCTCGGCCACGTCGACCTCCGCCAGGATGCGCTTGCAATCGGCATGGAAGCGCACGCCCGCCTCGGTGAGCACCACCTGGCGCGTGCTGCGACGCAGGAGCTGCGTGCCGATGCGGGCTTCGAGCGCGGCCACCGCGCGTGTCACCGCCGGTGCCGACAGGCCGAGCTGGCGTGCCGCCGGCGCGAAGCCCTTGGCATCGGCCACCGTCACGAAGATGCGCATGCCTTCGAGCTTGTCCATCGATTCCTCTCTGTGCGCGGAATTATCAAATGCGCGCCGCAGTGATTCCCTCTTGCGGCCGGCCCTTCCACCATTCGGGCAACACCACAGAGGAGCCTCGCATGCCCACCATCCAGCTGTACCAGTTCCCGTTGTCCGGCCACGCACACCGCGTGAAGCTCTTTCTTTCCCTGCTCAAGCTGCCCTTCGAGGAGACGCTGGTCGACCTGACGAAGGGCGCACAAAGGCGGCCCGAGTTCCTCGCACTCAACCTGTTCGGCCAGGTGCCGGTGATCCAGGACGGCGACGTCACACTCGCCGACAGCAACGCCATCCTCACCTACCTCGCCCTGCGCTACGACGACAGCGGCCGCTGGCTGCCGCGCGACCCCGTCGGCGCGGCGAAGGTGCAGCGCTGGCTGTCGGTCGCCGCCGGCCCGCTGGTCAACGGCCCGGGCAACGCACGCGTCAACGTGCTCTTCGGCCGCCCGCAAGACGAGCGCTGCGCCGAGATCGCGGCACAGCTCTTCCAGCGCCTCGACACGCACCTGGCCACCTCGCCCTATCTGGCCGCCGAGCACCCGACGATCGCCGACATCGCGCTCTACACCTACACCTCGCACGCGCCCGAAGGCGGCGTGTCGCTCGAACCCTATCCGCAGCTGCGCGCCTGGCTCGCACGCATCGAGGCGCTGCCGGGCTATGTGTCGATGCCGCGCCAGAAGGCGCTGGCCTGACAGGAGGTGCATGACATGAGGGGCATGACATGAGACATGCCGGCGAAGACGCGGTGCAACGCCGCCTCGGCGTGCACGAGCGCATGGCCGAGGTGATGGGCCAGGTGGTGCGCACCTGGATGCCCGAGCAGCACCGCGAGCTCTTCGAGAAGCTGCCCACGCTGCTGGTGGGCAGCCTCGATGCGCAAGGGCGGCCCTGGGCCTCGGTGCTGCACGGCGCACCGGGCTTCATCACCGCGCCGGACGAGCGCCACCTGCGCATCGCCGCACGACCATCGGTCGACGACCCCTGGCAGCCGGCGATCGACACACCGCTCGGCCTGCTCGGCCTGGAGCCGCAGACGCGTCGGCGCAACCGCATGAACGGCAGCGTGGTGGCGCTCGATCGCGACAGCATCACCGTCGAGGTCGACCAGAGCTTCGGCAACTGCCCCAAGTACATCCAGGCCCGCACGCCCCGCGTGGTGGCGCGCGCTCCCGGGGCCGCACATGCAGAGGGCCCGAAGCTCGGCGATGTGGCCCTCGAACTCGTGCGCCATGCCGACACCTTCTTCATCGCCACGGCGTCGCGCAACCCGCGCGCGCATGCCGGCGCGGAAGGCGTGGACGTGTCGCACCGCGGCGGCCCACCCGGCTTCGTGCATGTCGCCACACAGGACGGACACACCGTGCTGACGATCCCCGACTACGTCGGCAACCGCTTCTTCAACACCATGGGCAACCTCGCGGTGAACCCGCGCGCCGGCCTGCTCTTCATCGACTACGCCGACGGCCACCTGCTGCAGCTCACCGGCGACGCCGAGCTGCTGTGGGAAGGCGATCTGCGCGCCATCCGCATCACCGTGCAACACGGCTGGTGGCGCCCGCACGCGCTGCCGCTGCGCTGGTCGCCACCCGAGCCCGCACCGCAATTCACCGGAGAGGGTTGACACGGAAGCGACTGACGCACACGGTCGAAAGCGCTAGCCTTTCGGGCTCACACCACAGCCCAGGAGACAGCGCATGAACACCACCGAACTCTTCTCGCTGAAGGGCCGCACCGCCCTCATCACCGGCGGCTCGCGCGGCATCGGCCGCATGATCGCGGAGGGCTTCCTGTCGCAAGGCGCGAAGGTCTACATCTCGGCCCGCAAGGCCGATGCGTGCGACGCGACGGCGAAGGAGTTGTCGGCGATCGGCCCCTGCGTGTCGCTGCCGGCCGACGTGTCGAGCCTCGCCGGCGTGCAAAGCCTGGTGGCCGCCTACGGCCAGCACGAGAGCCAGCTCGACATCCTCGTCAACAACGCCGGTGCCGCCTGGGGCGCCGATTTCGACGAGTTCCCCGAGAGTGGCTGGGACAAGGTGGTCAACCTCAACATGAAGTCGCCCTTCTTCCTGACGCAGGCGCTCAAGCCGATGCTCGCGAAGGGCGCCACGGCCGACAAGCCCTCGAAGGTGATCAACGTGGCCTCGATCGACGGCATCGCCGTCAACCCGCTCGAGACCTATTCGTACGCCGCGAGCAAGGCCGGCCTGATCCACCTGACCAAACGCATGGCCACGCACCTGATCCAGCACCACATCGTCACCACGGCGATCGCGCCAGGGGCGTTTGCGTCGGAGATGAACCGTGCGGCGCGCGACCACGAAGAAGCGGTGGCCGCACGCATCCCGGCGCGCCGCATCGGCAGCGACGAAGACATGGCGGGCGCCGCGATCTTCCTCGCCTCGCGTGCCGGCGACTACGTCTTGGGCCACACGCTCGTGGTCGACGGCGGCGTCATCCTCGGCCGCTGATCCGAGCTGCAGAACGGGGCGCAATCTACGCCCCGGTATGGCGAAGTTTCCCAGTGAGAACCCTGGCTTGCAGAAAAACAAGTATGTTCGTAGGCTCGACTCGCACTGAACAAGAAGGAGACCACGGATGAACTTTGCCCCCACGCCGAAGATGCTGGAATGGCAGGTGCGCCTGATGGCGTTCGTGACCGAGCACGTAGTCCCTGCCGAGCCGCTCTTCCGCAAGGAAATGGAGGCCAACCGCGCCAAGGGCAAGCAGTGGGACCCGACGCATGAGGTGATGGACGGCCTGAAGGCCAAGGCCCAGGCCGCCGGCCTGTGGAACATGTTCCTGCCCGCCTCGCAGCACGGCGCCGGCCTCACCAACCTCGAGTACGCGCCGCTGTGCGAAATCATGGGGCGCTACCCGCTCACCAGCGAGGCGATGAACTGCTCGGCCCCCGACACCGGCAACATGGAGCTGCTCGAGCGCTACGGCACGCCCGAGCACAAGGAGAAGTGGTTGAAGCCGCTCTTGGCCGGCGAGATCCGCTCCGGCTTCGCGATGACCGAGCCTGACGTGCCGTCGAGCGATGCCACGCAGATCCAGTCGCGCATCGTGCGCGACGGCGACCACTACGTGATCAACGGCCGCAAGTGGTGGACCTCGGGCGCGCCCGACTCGCGCTGCAAGGTGCTGATCTTCATGGGCAAGACCGGCACGGTCGACGACCCGAGCCCGCACAAGCAGCAGTCGATGATCATCGTGCCGATGGACACGCCCGGGGTGAAGGTTGAGCGCCACCTCACGGTCTACGGCTACGACCACGCGCCACACGGCCACGCCGAGATCAGCTTCACCAACGTGCGCGTGCCGGCCGACCACCTGCTGCTCGGCGAAGGCCGCGGCTTCGAGATCGCGCAGGGCCGCCTCGGCCCGGGCCGCATCCACCACTGCATGCGCCTGATCGGCGGCGCCGAGCGTGCGCTGGAGCTCATGTGCAAGCGGGCCCTGGTGCGCAAGCCCTTTGGCAAGCTCTTGTCCGACCAGGGCGTGTGGCGTGAGCGCATCGCGCACTCGCGCATCCTCATCGACCAGGCGCGCCTGCTCACGCTCAACGCCGCCTATGCGATGGACACCAAGGGCAACAAGGGCGCGAAGAACGAGATCGCAATGATCAAGGTCGTCGCGCCACAGATGGCCTGCCAGGTGATCGACTGGGCGATCCAGATCCATGGGGGCGCCGGGGTCTCGCAAGACACGCCGCTGGCCGCGGCCTACACCAGCGCGCGCACCATCCGCTTTGCCGACGGGCCCGACGAAGTCCACCTCAACGCCATCGGCAAGTCGGAACTTGCCAAGTACATGGCACCCAAAGCAAAACCCTGACCCACTGACCGCAGGAGACGAGGCGCACCATGTCCGACCGTCATTTCGCTTTCTGGCCTGAGCACGCGCCTCGCCATCTCTACGTCCCCGAGACCAACCTCTACTTCAACGTGGAGGTCTCGGCGGCGCGCTTTCCGAAGAAGCCCTTCTTCATCTTCTACGACACGCCCTTCACCTACGCGCAGTTCAAGCAGGAGACCGAGACGCTGGCGGCCTACCTCGAGCAGGTGTGCGGTGTGAAGAAAGGCGACCGCGTGCTGCTCTACACGCAGAACAGCCCGCAGTTCATGATCGGCTACTACGCCATCCTGCGGGCCAACGCGGTGGTGGTGCCGGTCAACCCGATGAACCTCACCGGCGAGCTCAAGCACTACGTGAGCGATGCGGATGCCAAGGTCGCGATCACCACGCAGGAGCTCTACCCGCGCCTCAAGCCGCTGCTGCAACCCGGGGGCGACGAGCACACGCTCGAGCATGTGATCGTCGGCACCTACAGCGACTACCTGCGCGAGAAGACCACGCTCGCCGTGCCCGACTTCGTGGCCGCCCCGCGTGTGCCGATCGCCGACAAGGGTGTGACGCTGTGGGTCGACGCCATGGCGCGTGGCCTCAAGCCCGGCCCGCTCACCACCGGGCCCGACGACCTGTGCGTGATGCCCTACACCTCGGGCACCACCGGCCACCCCAAGGGCTGCATGCACACGCACCGCACGGCCATGTACAACACCGTCTCCGGCGGCGTGTGGGGCCAGACCAACCAGGGCACCGTCGGCATGGCGGTGCTGCCGCTCTTCCACGTGACCGGCATGCAGGGCAACATGAACGCGGTGATCTACGGCGGCTCCACCGTCGTGCTGCTGCCTCGCTGGGACCGCGACGCCGCGGCCGAGTGCATCCAGCGCTACCGCGTCACCGGCCTCGGCCTCATCACCGCGATGGTGGTCGACTTCGTCTCCAACCCCAAGCTCGACAGCTACGACCTCTCCAGCCTGCGCAAGATCGGCGGCGGCGGCGCGGCCATGCCGAAGGCGGTGGCCGACATCCTGGAGAACAAGCTCGGCCTCAAGTACGGCGAGGGCTATGGCATGTCGGAAACGCTGGCCGCCACGCACATGAACCCGCCCGACCGCTCGAAGAAGCAGTGCCTGGGCATCCCGGCCTTCGACGTCGACGCCCGCGTGGTCGACCCCGTCACGTTCCAGGAGCTGCCCCCGGGCGAGACCGGCGAGATCATCGTCAGCGGCCCGCAGGTGATGACCGGCTACTGGAAGAACCCCGATGCCACGCGCGATGCCTTCGTCGAGATCGACGGCAAGCGTTTCCTGCGCACCGGCGACCTCGGGCAGACCGACGACGAAGGCTACTTCTTCTTCGTCGACCGCCTGAAGCGCATGATCAACGCGAGCGGCTTCAAGGTCTGGCCGGCGGAAGTGGAAGCCCTGCTGTACCAGCACCCTGCCATCCAGGAGGCCTGCATCATCGCGGCGAAAGACGCGAAGCGCGGCGAGACAGTCAAGGCCTTCATCGTGCTCAAGCCGGGCCAGAAAGGCCAGGTCACCGAGCAGGACATCATCGACTGGGGTCACGCCAACATGGCGGCCTACAAGAGCCCGCGCATCGTCGAGTTCGTCGACGCGCTGCCCAAGTCCGGCACGGGCAAGGTGCAGTGGCGCGAGCTGCAGGAACGCGAGAACGCCAAGGCCCCGGCCTGACCGCCCCGGGCCGGCTATGCTCCGGCCCCCATGACCCGTTTCGATCCCAAGGCGATCATCATCGCCATGCTGCTCTCGCTCGCCCTTGACGTGGTCGGCGGCGCCGCCCTCGTGGCAGGCTTCGGCGTGGACGTGAAGGACGGCATGACGCAGGCGCAGGTGCAGGCGGCCGTCCAGGCCGTGACCAGCACGCAGGGTTTCCTCTTCGCCTCGCTGCTCTACGGCACGGCCACCACCATCTTCGGCGGCTTCGTCGCGGCACGGGTGGCGCGCAGCCACCCCTACTTCAATGCGATGGCGGTGGGCGCGGTCGGTGTCGTGCTGGGCCTGTTGCTCGGCGGCACGGCGCCGTTCTGGTTCGAGGCCCTGGCCTTCCTGGTGAGCGTGCCGGCAGCGGTGTTCGGCGGCCACCTCGCGCTGCGCCGACGACCCGGAAACCAATGAAACACAGCGGCCCCGGCCGTGAAACACCGGGTTTACAGCTTCCGGCCACAGTGGCGGCACACCCCATCGCCAGTGAGCTTCACCCCCATGAGCGCCCTCTTCCTGCCCCTCGAGCTCTTTCAAGCCACCTCGCCCCGCCCGGCCACGCCCGCCACGCCGGTGCCGGCACCGCGCCGCGGCGCCGCGCACTTCACCAGCGGCGCCGAGGTGGCCGCCGACCTGATGCAGGCGATGAACACCGTGGTCGAGCCCCGCTTCGTGGAGCGTCGCCGCAAGCCGCGCACCGGCAAGGCCTTCGACGTCAGCCGCTGAGGCCGGCACGCCACACCGCGGCCGCCCGGCCGCGTCGCTCCTGATGCGCAGGCGCGCATCCACCGGCACACTCGGGGCCCGATGCCCCTCCTTCGACGACTCTGCCTGTTCCTGCCACTGCTGCTCGCCCTGTGGCATGCGCCGCTCCAGGCCAAGCTGACATTCGGCGAGGTCGAGCGCCTGCAGCATGTGGCCAACACCACGCTCACCGACCCCAGCGGCGCCCAGCTCTACCTCGCACGCAAGCTGGTCGAGAAGCACTTCCTGCTGCCCTATGCGCTGGAAGACCAGGGCTACGTGCTGGGCATCTCGGGCGACAGCCGCCGCTACTACCCGATGCCGACCGGCGACAAGCTCGCCGCCTTGCAGCAGGCCGGGCACCTGCCCACGCCGCTGCCCCCCTTCGAACTGGACACCCTCGACAGGGTCTTCGGCCACCTGCTCTGGTTCACGCTGGGCGGCCTCGCGCTCTATGGCGGCGGGCACTGGGCCTGGCGCCGCTGGCGCGCTGCGCGCCGGGGCCCGATGGCGATCGAGCCTTCGTTCGAGACCGCGCCGCCACGCGATGCACCGCCCGCCTTCGAGCCGCCGGTCGCACTGCCACCCTTGCCCGTGCAGCTTCCGCTGCGCCTGTACCCCCAGCGGCTGAAGCTGCTCGGCTTCCTGGCCATCTGCACCGTCTTCGTCGTGATCGGCGTGTTGATGTACACGACCGACGGCCTCTGGGTCGGCCTGCTGTGCGCCGGCTTCTTCGGCCTGGGCATCCCGATCTTCATCGTGCAGATGCTGCCTGGCGCCTCGTTCCTGGAGCTGCAGGCCGACGACTTCACCTACAGCGCGCTCTTCAGGAAGCGCACGGTGCAATGGCGGGACATCGCCGACATCGGGGTCATGAAGATCCAGGGCCGCACGATGGTGGGCTGGAACTTCCTGCCGTCATACGCCGGCCGCAGCGGCGGGCATAAAGTCTCGAAGTCGATCTCGGGCATCGAAGCCGGCTTGCCCGACAGCTACGGCATGACGCCGACCGCGCTGGCCGAATTGATGGGCCTCATCCACCTGCATCACCTGCACCGCCTGCATCGGCAGTCCCTCCAGCCCACCCCGGCCTGACGGCCCACCCACAGGAAGCTCCATGGCCTTCTTTCCCCAAGATGCCCTGAACGACGGCGTGCGCAAGCGCGAGGTCTTCGGCTGGGCGATGTACGACTTCGCCAACTCGGGCTACACCACGGTCGTGCTCACCGCGGTGTTCAACGCCTACTTCGTCGGCGTGGTGGCCAACGGCGCCCCGTGGGGCACGCTCGCCTGGACGCTCGCGCTCGCCGCCTCCAGCGTGATCGTGATGCTGGTGATGCCGGCGCTCGGGGCCTATGCCGACCTGCGCGCCAACAAGAAGCGCCTGCTCGCCCTGACCACCGTGCTGTGCGTGGTGTCGACCGTGATGCTCGCCTTCGCCAAGCGGGGCGACGTGGCCTGGACGGTGGCGGCAGTGGTGCTGTCGAACACCTTCTTCGCCATCGGCGAGGCGCTGACCGCCGCCTTCCTGCCCGAGCTCGCCAAGCGCGACGCGATGGGCCGCGTGTCGGGCTGGGGCTGGAGCTTCGGCTACTTCGGCGGCATGTTGTCGCTGGGCCTGAGCCTCGCCTACGTGCTCACCGCGCAGGCGCGCGGCGAGCCCGCCACCTCGTTCGTGCCGGTCACGATGCTCATCACCGCCGGGGTCTACGGCGCGGCCTCGCTGATCACCTTCGCGCTGCTGCGCGAGCGCGCCGTGCCGCAGCCTCAGGCCCTGCAGCAGGCCGGGCTGGCCGCCTCGCTCAAGCGCCTGGCCGACACCTGGCGGCGCGCCCGCCTGTTCCGCGATTTCTCCTGGCTGCTTGCCTGCGCCGTGTGCTACCAGGCCGGCATCGCGGTGGTGATCGCGCTCGCCGCGGTCTATGCCGAGCAGGTGCTGGGCTTCAAGCAGGAGCAGACCATGATGCTGGTGTTCCTGGTCAACATCGCCGCGGCGCTCGGCGCCTTTGCCTTCGGCTACTGGCAGGACCGCATCGGCCACAAGCGCGCGCTGGCCTTCACGCTCGTCGGCTGGGTGGTGATGACGGTGCTGGCCATCCTCGCCACGAGCCCGGGGCTCTTCTGGGTGGCGGCGGTGATCGCGGGCCTGTGCATGGGCTCCAGCCAGTCGGCCGGGCGCGCGATCGCCGGGCTCTTCGCGCCCGAGGCGCAGCGGGCAGAGTTCTACGGGCTGTGGACGTTCGCCGTGCGCCTGGCTGCCATCCTCGGCCCGGTGACCTACGGCATCGTGACCGTGCTCACCGCCGGCAACCACCGCTTGGCCATCCTCTCGACCGCACTCTTCTTCATCGGCGGGCTGCTGTTGCTGCTGCCGGTGAACGTCGACCGCGGTGCGGCCGCGGCCCGCGAGGCCTCATGAGCGCGATGCTGCAAGGCCAGCGCATCCTGGTGACGCATGCCGACGGCTTCATGGGCCCGACGCTGTGCGAGGTCTTCCGTGCGCACGGCGCCACGGTGATCGAGAGCCTCGACCCCCTGCGCGACCCCGATGCGCCGGCGGCCCTCGTCGCCGCCGCCGGCGAGCTCGACACCCTGGTGGTCAACCTGGCCCACCCGGCGCCGAGCACCGCGGCGAAAGACGTGGCCGACGACGAATGGCGCGACACCTTCGCCGCGCTCGTCGACCCGCTGCCCCGCCTCGTGCGTGCGGTGCTGCCGCAGATGATCGCGCGGCGCGCCGGCAAGGTGCTGGTGATGGGCAGCTCGTCGGCGCTGCGCGGCATGAAGCGCAGCTCCACCTACAGCGCCGCCCGCGGCGCCCAGCTCGCCTACGTGCAGGCCGTGGGGGTGGAAGTGGCGCCCCACAACGTGCAGGTCAACGCCATCGCGCAGAACTTCGTCGAGAACCCGACCTACTTCCCGCCGGCCGTGCAGGCCGACCCGCGTTTCCAGGAGCGGCTGAAGCGCGAGGTGCCGCTCGGGCGGCTGGTCAGCGCACGCGAAGACGCGGAGTTCGCCGCCTACCTGTGCAGCCAGGCCGCGAACTGCTTCGTGGGGCAGGTCTTCCCGGTGTGCGGCGGCTGGGTGCAGCGCTGAGCCATCGCGCCGGGTGGCCTCCGTCGCCCAGCCTCAGGTGAGCGACCAGTGCCCTTCGCGGTCGGTGGCCACGCCGTCGGTGCGCAGCTTGTCGAGGTGGGCCAGCAGCGAACGGGCCGCCACCGGCAGCATGCGCGGGTCGACGTCGTCGTAGGCGTGCGGCAGCAGCTGCTCCAGCGTGGCGGGTGCATGGGCCTTCAGGGTGTCCAGCACCTTGGCCTCGCGCTTCAGGCGGTGATCGATCACCGCCTGCACCGCCTTGTGGGGCTGCGCCATGAGGAAACCATGGCCAGGGGCAAGCCAGTCGATGTCTTCGTCGAGCAGGGCGCGCAGCGTCCTCAGGTAGGCGGCCATGTCGCCATCGGGCGGGTTGATGACGACGGTGCTGGCCTGCATCAAGTGGTCGCCGGTGAAGAGCGTCTTCTCTTCCTCGAGCAGGTAGCACAGGTGGTTGGACGCATGGCCCGGCGTGTGCAGCACGCGCAGCGTGACGCCGGGCGCGATGGGCAGGCGCTCGCCGTGCTCGAGCACCCGGTCGGGGACGAAGCTGCCGTCCTGTTTGTGGGGGTGCACGGCCACGCGGCCCATCACCGGCGCGTGGGTGTGCTGCTGGAGCGCCACGGCTGCGGGCGAGTGGTCGTGGTGGGTGTGCGTCGCGAGGATCCAGCGGACCGGGCCGGGCGCCGCATGCAGCACCGCTTCCACGTGCTCGGGCAGGTCGGGCCCCGGGTCGATCACCGCCCATTCGTTGGCCGCACCACAGCCGACCAGGTAGGTGTTGGTGCCGGGCCCGGTCATCACGCTCGGGTTGGCGGCGGTCACGCGGATCACGTGCGGCGACAGGCGCACCGCCCGCCCCGGCACGATCTCGTACGACGCGGTGCCGTGGCCCAGCGGGTCGATGCGGCCCATCTCGGCCCAGGCGTACTCGTGCGGCATCACCGGCCGCAGGCCCTGGCTGCCGGCGCCGATGCGCGGGTTGATCACGCTCACGGTGCGCGGGCCGCGCGCGTAGGCCATCAGCGCGGCGGCGGTCTCGTAGCCGGCGATGGCGCTGAGCGTGGCGCGGGTCGGGCCCATGAGCTTGAGTGAGTCGCTGCGGGCGAGCGCCTCGGCGGGGCGCAGCCAGTGCATGCCGACCATCTCCTGCCCGTCGTGCTGCGCCGTCTGGCCGGCCGGCGCCACGGCGACGAAGAAGCGCGTGTCGTAGCGCTTGGCCCGGCCGAGCGGCGTGAGCCAGTGGCTGAAATAGGCGAGCTCGTCGACGGCGAGCGTGAGACCTTCGGCGGCGTGGAGTTCACCGAGCGTGCGCTCGCCGCGGTTGAGCGGGTCGCGCCAGGGGGCGAGGCGGGCGGCGTCGTCGCCGCTCACGAGCGCACCGCCGCGCCGCGCGAAGAGCAGGCCGCATTCCTCGAAGCACTCGCGGATCGCGGTGATGGCGTAGTCGAGCCCGCCTTCGGGCACGCCGAGCCTGGCGCTCATGGCGGCGTCGTCGCTGCCGTCGCACAGCCCGCGCCACAGGTGCTCGGTCTTGTCGACGGTGCCACCGGGGAACACCCAGGCGCCGCTGTTGTGGTCGCCCCGCTCGGCGCGACACAGGAGCAGCACCTGCAGGCCGCCGGGCGCGTCGCGCACCACCACCAGCGTGGCCGCGGGGCGCGGCGGCTTGCCGGCGGAGCTGTGGTCGAGGGGCGCGACGTCGGGCGATGTCATGGTGGCACTGTGAGGCTGGAGGGAAGCGCTGCACAGTCTCGCATTCCCGCGCCATTCCTCTACGTCGCCAAGGTGGCTGCACCGTGCGGCCCGCATGCGCACAATGGGCCACCGCCACCACGCGATGCGCCCATGTCCATCATCCTCGTTCGCCACGGCGAAACGCCGCTCAACGTGGCCCGCACGCTGCAGCCTGCCGACACGCCGCTGAGCGAGACCGGCCTGCGGCAGGCGCAGGCCGTGGCGCAGCGGCTGGCCGGCCTGCAGATCGCCGCCATCCTGAGCAGCGACCTGCCACGCGCGATGCAGACGGCGCAGGCCATCGCCGCCGCCACCGGCGCGCCCATCACCTTCACGCCGCTCTTGCACGAGCGCAACTTCGGCGACCTGCGTGGCCAGCCGTACGACAGCCTGCCCTACAACCCGCTCACCATGACCGACGCACCGCCCGGCGGCGAATCGGTGGCCGCCTTCGAGCAGCGCGTGGCGCAGGCGTTTGCGCAGATGGTCGCGCTGCGCGGCCAGGTCGAGGGGCACCTCGCGGTGGTGACGCACGGCCTCGTGATCCGTGCCTTGCTCGCCCGGCACCTGTCGCTCGGCGCCGACGCGCTGCCGCTGCGCGTGGGCAACACCTCGGTCACGATCTGCGGCGCCACGCCGCCGCACACGCTGGAGCTGGTGGACTGCACCCGCCACCTCGACGCACAGATCGCGCACGACGCGCAAAGCCTGTCGGGCGGTTGACCCGCGCCGCTCAACGTTTTTCGAGCACCAGGTCGCTCTCGGCCTCGGCCACGCAGGGCAGCACCCAGCCTTCCTGCTTCTCCTCGGCGCTCAGGCCGGGCCACGGGATGGTGTGCCGCACCTGACCCTCGACCACGCGGCAGCGGCATTCGCGACAGGTGCCGTTGCGGCAGGAGCTGCGCAGCAGCACGCCTTGCGCGCGACCCGAGGCCAGCAGCGTCTCGCCGGGCACCGCATCGAAATGCTGCCCGGTCCCCAAGATCGTCACGCGAAACGCCACGACACCCCCGAACGTGCGAGCCCGTGCGCCCGGGCGGCTCCCCATAATGGCCGCGGACCCGAGGCCTGACCATGCATCCACGCCACCCTCCACGCCATTCCGCCACACGCTCCGCACTGCTTCATCACGTCGCGATCATGGCACTGAGCCTGGCCACGGCGCTCCTGCCGGGCATCGCGGCCGCACAGTCGCAAGTTGCGCCCAAGGCAGCGGCCAAGGCATCGCCGCGCGCCGCCTCCGGCTACAAGGTCGACCGCGCGCCCGCCTGGGTGAAACCGGTCAAGCCGTCGGCTCCGGCGCCCGCCACCACCGGCAGCAGCACGCCCGGCTACCGCATCGCACTGGCCGACCAGCAGACGCTGCTCGGGCAGGACGGCAGCGAGCACGCCTACACCCACACCCGCATGGCGATCACCGACCCTACCGGCGTGCAGGCGGTGTCGAAGGTCGAGGTCTACTTCAACCCGGCCTTCCAGACCGTCACCCTGCACGAGGCCGCGGTGCTGCGCGGCGGCGCCCGGCTCGATCGCCTGAAAGACGCGCGCATCGAGACGCTGCGCCGCGAAGAAGGCCTGGAGCGCCTCACGCTCACCGGCGTGCAGACCCTGCTGGTGCTGCTGAACGACGTGCGCGTGGGCGACACCGTCGAGGTGGCGTACACCGTGCACGGCACCAACCCCATCTACAAGGGCCATTTCTCCGACACCTTCCAGCTCGCGCACCCGGCCATCGTCGACGAGCTCCACCTGCGCATCGATGCGCCGGCCAGCCGCACGCTGCACGTGCGCGGCATCCGCAGCGATGCCACGCCGGAGCGCAGCACGCAGGGCGGGCGCCAGGTGCTGTCGCTCGTGCGCCGCAACATCCCGGCGGTGGTCCCGGAAGAGAACACGCCGCCCTGGTTCAAGGTCTACCCGGCGCTGCACGTGAGCGACTACGCCGACTGGCAGCAGGTCGCCACCTGGGCCGAAGAGCTCTTCGCCAACCCCGGCGAGCTGGGCGCCGACCTGCAGGGCCGCATCGACGCGTGGCGCGCCCGCGGCCTGTCGCGCGAGCGCCTGGCCTCGGAGGTGATCGAGTTCGTGCAGGACGAGGTGCGCTACTTCAGCGTGAGCCTGGGCGAGAGCTCGCACCGCCCCAAGCCGCCCGCCAAGACGCTCGCCGAGCGCCTGGGCGACTGCAAGGACAAGACCGCGCTGCTCAACACCATCCTGCAGCGCCTGGGCTTCGACGCCAAGCCGGTGCTGATCTCGATGCGGCGCAACCGCGGTGTCGCCGACTACCTGCCGGCGCATGACCAGTTCGACCACGTCATCACCCAGCTCACGCTCGACGGCACCGTCTACTGGATCGACCCGACCCTCCAGCAGCAGGGCCGCCAGCTCCAGACGCGCGGCGTCGCCGTCTACGGCATGGGGCTCGTGGTCAGCCCCGCCACCTCCGGCCTGGTCAAGGTGGGCCCGAGCCCTGCACAAGGGTATGCCGTCGACTGGGACTCGGTATGGGACGCCTCCGACCTCCGGCGCACTCCCACCTTCACCACCACCCTGCGCGCCCGCGGCATGGCAGCCGAAGGCTGGCGCGTGAGCGTGGGGGCCGGCGGCGCCGAGCGCCTGGCGGGGGCCATCGCCGGCGCCTACGCACGCATGCTGCCCGGCCTCAAGGCCATCGGCTCGCCGGTGGTGCGCGACGACCGCGATGCCAACGTCTTCGAGCTCGAGCTCCAGTACGAAGTGCCGGGCTTCGGCCAGTACGAGCGCGCCGCCCTGTCGGTCGAGCTGCCCACGCTCGAGCTGCTCGACAGCCTGACCGGCCCGCGCGAGGCCCGGCGCGAGATGCCCTTCATGGTCGACCAGCCGACGCGGGTGCGCCAGCGCCTGCGCACCATCGCCCCCGCGCGCTTCAGCTCGCAGGCGCCGCCACCGCAGGACGTGACCGACAAGCACTTCAGGCTCAGCAGCCGCTACGAGGTCAACGGCAACACGCTCGACTACGTGCTGACCTACGAGCGCCGCAGCGACGAGGTGCTGCCCGCCGACCTGAACGGCTTCCGCGAGCGGCTGCAGGCTGCGCGCCGCATGGCTGGCGTGACGCTGCGCCTGCCGCTGCTCAACCTGGAGCCGCTGCGCGCGCAGTTCGACGAGCTCGAGCGCCGCGTCACGCGCAAGCTCGGCCGACAGGCCGACACCTTGCGCGAGATCGTGATCCGCCAGGAAGCGGAGCGGCTCTTCACCACCGAGCTGCTGCGGCAGGTCGGCGAGACCGGCCCGCTGGTGGGCTCGCTGCTCGAGCGCCGCGCCATCGCCAACAGCAACCTCGCCGACCACGACGCCACGCTCGCCGACGCCGAGCGCGCGCTCGCCAAGGCGCCCGACGTGAGCTACTCGCACTACACGCGCGGCCTCGCGCTGATGTCGCTGGGGCGCGGCCACGAGGCGGTGGAGGCCATGCAGCAGTTCACCACCCCGGCCAACCGCGCGGCGCTGCAGATGGGCATCGGCAACGCACAGTACTACCAGGGCGACTTCTCCAACGCCGAGCGCAGCTTCCACCAGGTGGTGCAGGAATCATCGGGGCACGAGCGGGTGTTCGCGCTGTCGTGGCTGTACATCGCCTCGCAGAAGGCCGGCGGCAAGGGCCGCTCGGCGGTGCTGCCGCACCTGCCCGACGTGAGCCGCAGCAGCTGGCCGGGCGTGATCGTGCACTACCTCGCCGGCGAGGCCACGCAAGACGAGCTGCTCGAGCGCGCGAAGGAAAACAAGTCGATGGAGCGGCTCAACCTCAGCGAGGCCTACTTCTACATGGGCCAGCAACTGCTGCTCTCGGGCAAGGTGGCCGAGGCCAAGCGCATGTTCCGCCGCACGGTGGAGCTGCAGGCCACGCCGTACCGCGAGTTCGCTTTCGCCGAGCTGGAATTGAAGCGCAGCGAGCCGTGAAGGTGGTGGGCGAGCTCACCCCGGCCCCGCTGCTGCTGTTGCACGCCACGGCAGGCGCCGGTCACACCCGTGCGGCGCAGGCCATCTCGGCCGCGCTGCGCCAGCAGGGCGCACCGGCCCACCAGGTGGTGGACACGCTCGCCTGCACCAGCAGCCTCTTCCGCCGCCTGTATGCGCAGGCCTACATCGACCTGGTGCAGCGAGCGCCGGAGCTCTGGGGCCACCTGTACGAGCGCTACGACGTGGTCAAGCCGCCGCGCAGCAAGACCGCCCGCGCGCGGCTCGCCTTCGACAAGGCCAACAGCACGCGCTTCACGGCACTGCTCGGCCGCGTGCAGCCGCAGGCCATCCTCTGCACGCACTTCCTGCCGATGGAGCTGCTGTCCGACCTGAAAGGCCGCGGCAAGCTCGCGACGCCCGTGCACGCCGTTGTCACCGACGTGAGCCCGCATGCCTTCTGGGTCTACCCGCACATCGACCACTACCACGTGGCCACCGAGGCGGGCGCACGGGAGCTGGCACGCAAGGGCATCGCGCCCGAGCGCATCAGCGTGAGCGGCATCCCGATCGATCCGGTCTTCGCCGCGCGCACGCCAGCCGCTGACATGCGCGCCACGCTCGGCCTGCCCGAGCGGCCCACGGTGCTGCTGCTGTCGGGCGGCTTCGGCGTGGGGCCGCTGGTGGCGATGCTCGATTCGTTTGCTAGCGACGACTGCGGGCTGAGCCTCGTGGTGGTGGCCGGCCGCAACGCCGAGCTCGAAGCCGCATGCCGCGAGCGCGCAAAAACGCTGAAGCTGCCCGTCACGGTGCACGGCTTCGTGAACAACATCCACCAGCTCATGGACGCGGCCGACCTCGTGGTCACCAAGCCCGGTGGCCTCACCACGAACGAGGTGCTCGCCAAAGGCAAGCCGATGGCACTCGTCGCGCCCATCCCCGGGCAGGAGCAGCGCAACTGCGACTACCTGCTGGAAGAAGGCGCCGCCGTGCGCCTGCACGACGAGGCCGATGCCGCCTGGCATCTGACACGCTGGCTCCACGACGCGCCGCGCATGGCTGCGATGCGCGCCAACGCCGAGCGCATCGCGCGGCCCCAAGCTGCGGCCGACGTGGCACGCACGCTGGTCACGGCCCTCGGCACATGAGCCTCGACAGGCGCCGTGTGTGCCTCGCGCCGCTGCTCGCGCTGGGTGGCGTGCCGCGGCTTGCAGCGGCCCAGGGCGACGACCTGCACAACATCGTCGACGACGCCTGGGCCACCGCGCAGGGTGTCTCGTTCTCCGGCCGGCTGGTCGAGAAGCGAACCGGGCCACGAGACGACAGCGGCCTGCGCAGCAGCCTCTACCGCAACAGCCGCCTACTCTTCACCGGCGGCGAAGAAGGCACGGTGCAGTGGTCGGCCGGTGGCCTGCGCTGGCAGACCCGCGCCGACGACGAAGGCTACTGGCTGCTGCGCACCAGCCAGCCGCTGCCGCCCGGTGCGCCTGCGCCGGGCTGGCACCTGATCGAGAGCAAGCCGGCCGCCAGCAGCCCGGCCCACCTGCTGGTGCACGACCCGGCCAACACCGTCGGGCTCATCTCCGACCTCGACGACACCATTCTCGTGAGCGAGGTCAACCAGACGATGCGCCTGCTGCGCAACAGCCTCGCCGTGCCGCCCGAGTCGCGCGAAGCAGTGGGCGGCATGGCCGCGCTCTACACCGCGTGGACGAAGCGCAACCCGCGGCCCGCGGCCACGCCGGTGTTCTACGTGTCGGGCTCGCCGCGCCAGCTCACCGACAGCGTGCGGCGCTTCCTGCACAAGCACGGCTTCCCGCCAGGTGTGCTGCAGCTCAAGGAAGTGAGCCCGGGCAGCAGCGACCCGCTGCGCGACCAGCAGGCCTACAAGGTGGCCCGCATCAGCGACATCCTGCAAGCGTTCCCGCAGACCCGCTTCGCGCTGCTGGGCGACGACGGCGAGCGCGACCCGGAGAGCTATGCCGAACTGCAGGCGCGCTTCGGTGCGCAGGTGTTGGGCGTGTGGATCCGGCGCGTGCACCCCGACCCGAAGCGTCCGCGCGTGCCTGGGCAGCGCGACATGGCGGAGCTGCTGGCGAGCGGGCCGCCGTAGAGGGCCGCGCCCCGCGAGGTCTGGTTGATATTCTTCAATTCCACATCCCCGTCAGGTGTCCTGATGAGTCGCCCCCACCGCAGACCAGGCATGGCTGAGCGAGCTGCCTCAACGCACGCTGCGCCGCCGACGCTGGCACCCAGGCTGCGGGCATGGCAGCTCCTGGGCATGGCCCTGCTCGGGGCGTTTCTGGGCGGGTGTTCGCCAGAAGAGACCGAGCCTTCGCCCATCGTCGAATCTGCGGTCGTCACCACGCAGGCCGGCAGGGTGCGCGGCGAGCAGGTGGAGGGCGTCGCACGTTTCCTGGGCATTCCCTACGCGGCCCCGCCGGTGGGTGCGCTCCGCTGGCGGCCGCCTCAGCCACCGCTGCGCTGGGACGCCGTGCGGCCTGCGACGGCGTTCGGTTCACCGTGCGTGCAGTCGGCGATGCAGGAGGGCCCGGGCTCGGAAGATTGCCTGTTCCTCAACGTGTGGACGCCGGAGGTCCGCGCGGCGGCCGGGCGGCCCGTCCTGGTCTACGTCCACGGCGGCGGCTGGGCGCGGGGCGCGGGGAACATGTCGGTCTTCGACGGCATCGCAAACATGCAGGACGGCCATCGCCTCGCCCAGCAGGACGGTGTGGTGGTGGTCACGCTCAACTATCGGCTGTCGAACCTGGGCTTTCTCGCGCACCCGGCGCTCGCGGAAGCAGGCCAAGCCGGCAATTACGGCGTCATGGACGTGATCGCGGCCTTGCAGTGGGTGCAGTCGAACATCCGGGAGTTCGGCGGGGACCCTCGCCGGGTGCTGCTGTTCGGGACTTCAGCGGGAGGGTCGCAGACGTGTGCGGTCGCGGCCTCGCCGCTGGCCCGCGGCCTGTTCTCTACGGTGGCCAGCCACAGCGGTGGCGGCTGCGACTGCTTCCGAAATGACCAGAAGCTCGCCGTGGCACAGCTGGTGACCCAGCGCGTGGGCTGCGCGGGAGCGACCGACGTCGCAGCCTGCCTTCGGCGAGTTCCAGCCGCCGACTTCGTGTCGTTGCCGGGCGTCGGGGCCACGGCGGATGGTGTGGTGCTGCCGTCGTGCCCGCTCGAGATGTTCCGTGCCGGGGGCGGCCCGGCACTGCCGATGGTGTTCGGAACCAACGTTCACGAAGGCCTGGGCTACCTGGACGACGCGGCTCGTGCCCTGACCTGGGAGTCGCTGCGGCGGCTGTTTCAACGCTCCTTTCCCAGCCAGGGCGACGCGCTCGCCGCGCTGTATGGCCCGAGCCGCTACGACGTGGCGCCCGCGGCGTGGGCCGTCTTCATCGGCGATTGGATCTACCACTGCCCGGACCGACGCGTGCTCAGGGCGCTCGAGGGCCGTGCCACACCGGCCTTCCGGTATCTCTTCGGCGGCGCGCTGTCAGATCCGCGCCACGCGGCCAGCCTGGCGGGCCATGGCGTTGACGTGCCGTTCGTGTTCCGCACCTTCGGCTCACTGGCAACCACGGCAGCCGAGCGAAACCTCTCCAGCGCCATGGCGACCCGCTGGGCAGGCTTTGCCTCGACCGGCCAACCTTCGCGTGACGGCAGCTGGCGCCCGTGGGACAACCGCGGCGCGCTGCTGGCACTCGGCCTCGAAGAGATTCGCATGGGCGAGGGCTTCCGCGACGCGGAGTGCGACCTCCTGGACAGGATCCCTCCTCTCCGTGAGCAGCCCAGCGATCTGCTGCCGTTCCCCGCCGGCACCTAGCTCGACGTTTCCAGCCCCCAACAGGCCGCAGCCTCCTGCCGAGGTCTCCGGCCGCGCCCGCCATGTCGATCTGGCCTGCCGTCGTTCGTCGTGGGAATAGGGGGGCCCTCCCTTGGGCTCGCCGACCGGTCTACTTCACAGGAGTGCAGACATGTCCTACATCGATGGTTTCGTGATCGCGGTCCCCACCGCCAACAAGCAAAAGTTCATCGAGCACGCGCGCCAGTTCGATTCGATCTTCATCGAGCTCGGCGCTACGCGCGTGATCGAGGGTTGGGGCGACGACGTCCCCGACGGCAAAGTCACCGATTTCCGCCGCGCGGTCCAGGCCACGGCCGAGGAGACGGTGGCTTTTTCGTGGATCGAATGGCCCGACAAGGCCACCCGCGACGCCGGCATGAAAAAGATGATGGAGGACCCGCGCATGGATCCCTCCAAACCCGGCAACCCGCCGATGCCGTTCGACGGCAAACGCATGATCTTCGGCGGCTTCGAACAAGTGGTCGAAGTCAAGACCTGAGCGGTCATTCGCAGGCGACGGCTCGGTGGTGGGGGGACAATCACCACCCGCAGATCGCCCATGACCGACGCTCCCCACACCGCCCTGCCCAAGTGGCCCAACGCGTATCCGCCCAGTGGCGCCAGCGCCACCCTGAAACGCCTCAACGAGGACTTCAGGGTGACCGAGCTGCCGCTGCAGCGGCCCTGCGGCGAGGGCGAGCACCTCTGGCTGGACGTCGAGAAGAACGGCGCCAACACCGCCTTCGTCGCCCAGCAACTGGCCGAGGCCGCCGGCGTGCAGGAGCGAGACGTGGGCTATGCCGGCCTCAAGGACCGCTACGCCGTCACCCGTCAGTGGTTCAGCCTCTATCTGCCCAAGGGTGAGACGCCCGACCTGACGCTGCTCCAGCACCCTGAGTTCACGGTGCTCAGCCAGAGCCGCCACGTGAAGAAGCTGCGGCCCGGTGACCTGCAGGGCAACCGATTCCGCATCTTGCTGCGCGACGTGACCGGCGAGCGCGACGCCATCGAAGCCAATCTCGCGGCCGTGGCGTCACAGGGCGTGCCCAACTACTTCGGCACCCAACGCTTCGGCTTCGACGGCGGCAACGTCGAGCAGGGCCGCGCCATGCTGGCGCGCGAGATCCGCGTGCGTAACCCGAAGAAGAAGGGCCTCTACCTGTCGGCCGTGCGCTCCTTCGTCTTCAACGAAGTGCTGGCGCTGCGCATCCACCAGGGGCTCTGGGGCAAGACCCTGCCGGGCGACGTGGTGGACGAGGCGGGCGGGCCCACCGGGCCGCTCTGGGGACGCGGCCGCGTGGCCACCACCGATCAAGCGCGGGCCCTGGAAATGGGAGTGGCTGAACGCCACGCCGCCTTGTGCGACGGCATGGAACACGCCGGCCTGGACCAGGAGCGCCGCGCCCTGGTGGCACGCCCGGTGGACATGTCATGGGAATGGCCGCAAGCCGATCAACTGGTGCTCGCGTTCTCCTTGCCCGCCGGCAACTACGCCACCTCCGTGCTGAACGAAATCCTCCGCACCACGGAGCCTGACCGGCACACAGAGGCCGAGTCCGAGCCCGCGCCCTCACACGAGGGAGAGTCGCTCTAGCAGCCCCATTGCGGCGGCCGGGTTGCGCTCCTTGGCGGCGCTGATGAAAAAGAAGAACACGTCGCGTGGCGCACCGCTGGGCCGGGGGGGCTCCACGCGCGGCAGCCCCTCGGGCTCATCGCCTTGCGCCCACGCGCGCACGCAGCCGGCGAAGCTCTCGAGTACCTGGGGCTCGTAGCCTTGCGGCAGGCTGCTTTGCGCGCGCATGGTGCGCACGTAGATGAAGTCGCCCGTGACGTCGGCGAACGAAGGGTAGTCGTCGGAGTCGGTGAACACCGTGCCCACCTGGTGGCGGCGGGCGAGCGCCAGGTACTCGGGCGTCTTGAAGCTGTCGTGCCGCACGTCCATCACGTGGCGCAGCGGCAGGCCGTCCACCTTCGCCGGCAGCAGCTTGAGGAAGGCCTCGAAGTCAACCGGGTCGAACTTCTTGCTCGGCGCGAACTGCCACAGCACCGGGCCGAGCTTGGGGCCAAGCTCGGCGAGGCCACTCGCGATGAAGCGCTCGACCGATTCGCCGGCTTCGGCGAGCACCCGCCGGTTGGTGGTGAACTTGTTGGCCTTGAGCGAGAAGACGAAGTCGTCAGGCGTCTCGTCGCGCCACTTGGCGAAGGTCGCCGGCTTCATCGTGCTGTAGTAGGTGCCGTTGACCTCGATGGCCGTCACCTTGCCGGCGGCGTACTGCAGCTCGCGGGCATGCGGCAGGCCCTTGGGGTAGAAGTTGTCGCGCCAGGGCTCGAAGGTCCACCCGCCGATGCCCACGCGGATGCGGCTCACGCCAGCCTCCACGCCGCGAGTGCCACGCAGGCGATGGACAGCAGCGAGCTCACGACGATGAGGACACGCGTGCGCACGCGCAGCGTTTCGACAGCTTCGACGATGCGGGCGTTCTGCTCGGCCAGGGTCTCGATCAGCTGGGCCGAGGCCTTCTGCTGCTCGGCGAGCTCGGCGAGGCTCGCCTCGAGTTGCGCGATGCGCGCCGACGGGTCGCCGGCCGTTGCGGGCGTGGTCGCGGCCTCTTCGGCCTGCTGCGAGCGGGTGAAGATCTTGCGGGCGCTCTTGACGATGCCCGGGGTCGCTTCGATCACGTCGCCCCACGGGATCACCTTGAGGGCGGTCATCCAACCTATGGCCATGCTGTTGGCCTGCCGGCATGGGGCCGGTCAGGCCGCGAAAGTGTCGCACCCCGCGGGCTGGCCGCGGGGTTTGTCATCAGGCTGGCTGGAGGCTTCCGCCCTCGACCTTGACACGCGAGCCCACCTGCAGGCCGCTCAGCGATTCGCGGCGGAAGGTGCGGGTCTGGCCGTTGTCGAGCTGCACCTGCACGTTGTAGCCGACCACGCGCTCCTTGCGGTCGCGCTCGATCTTGTTGCCGAGCAGGCCGCCACCGATGGCGCCGGCGGCGGTGGCCGCCTTCTGGCCGTTGCCGTCGCCCACCTGGTAGCCGAGCACGCCCCCGATCACCGCGCCGGTCGCTGCGCCCACGCCGGTGCCCTTGGGCCGCTCGGTGAGCGTTTCGATGTGGCGGACTTCGCCCATCAGCGCCACCGGGGCGGCGGGGCGCTCGGGCGCCGCACGAGGCGTGCTCTTGGCGGTCGGCACCGGTGTGCCGTCTGCCTTCACGGGGCTGCCGTCCTGCGGGCCGCAGCCGCCGAGGATGACCAGGCACGCCAGTGATCCGGCGGCGAGTGACGCGGTGATGCGGTCAACGGGATGCTTGTGATAAGTGTGGTGTTGCATGTCGTGCTCCTGGCCCATTCCTCGGGCTGTCTTCACGGGGTGGCATCTTCCCGGGCCGGCGGGAGGGCGTCTGCCCGCTCGGGCCGCAGCGTGGCGTAGGACGAAAAGCCATGCCGTTGCAGCTGCACACAGCTGTAGGTCTCGGCCTACAGCGGGTCGCTCGGTCGCCTGATGGCGGCGTTGGCCCGGGCCTCGCACGATGGCAATCAGCCGTGCCAATGGGGCCGCGGGGGATGCAGGAGCGAGATCATGCCGAACGATGAATGGCTGGAAGACGTGCGTCGCTGGTACTACGGCGGCAGCCCCCCGGCAGCAGAAGCCGCGGACCTCGACGCGGGCGCAACCGCACCCGTCGAGCTGGGCTATGAAGCCGCACACCCGGCCCTGCAAGCCCGCCACTGGCCCGACGCGGCCGCCGTGCGCGGCGAGCAGCGCCCGGTCTGAGCGGCTCTCCTCCGGCTCCTCACCAGGTGTCGATCGGGGCGCTGCGGCGCTCCGACACGCGTGACGACGCGAGCCCGCGCGCCAGCCAATGGCGCGTGTCGGCCGGGTCGATCACGGCGTCGATCTCCAGCATCGCCGCCATGTGGATGGCCTTGCCGCGCGCGTACTGCGCGGCGACCAGCTTGTCGAAGAGCGCATCGCGCTCGGCGCCTTCGGTCGCCGCCGCCAGCTCCTTGCGATAGCCCAGGCGCACCGCGCCTTCGAGCCCCATGCCCCCGAATTCGCCGGTGGGCCAGGCGGCCGTCAGTGCCGGCGAGTGGAAGCCGCCGCCGGCCATCGCCATCGCCCCCAGGCCGTACCCCTTTCGCAGCACCAGCGTGAGGAAGGGCACGCGCAAGTGCGCGGCCGTCACGAACATGCGGCTCACGTGCCGCACCTGCGCCTTCTCCTCGATCTCGGGGCCGACCATGAAGCCCGGGGTGTCGACCAGCGAGACGATGGGCAGGCCATGCGCGTTGCACAGCTGCATGAAACGCGCGGCCTTGTCGGCGGCGTCGGCATCGATCGCGCCGCCCAGGTGCACCGGGTTGTTGGCCATCAGGCCGATCGGGCGGCCTTCGATGCGCGCGAGTGCCGTGAGGATGCCCACGCCGAAACCTGCGCGCAACTCGAGCAGCGAGCCGGTGTCGGCCACGCCGCGCATGACCTGGCGCACGTCGTAGGCACGCACGCGGTTCTCGGGCAGCGCGTCGCGCAGCCTCTTGGGATCGTCAGCCGACCATTCGCCGAGGCGGCCCTGAAAATAGCCCAGGTACTGCCTGGCCACCGCGACGGCCTGGGCCTCGCTGTCGACCAGCACGTCGATCACGCCGTTGGCGTGCTGCACGTGGCTCGGGCCGACCTGCTCGGGCGTGTAGACGCCGAGGCCGCCGCCTTCGATCATCGCGGGGCCGCCCATGCCGATGTTGCTGTCGCGCGTGGCGATGATCACGTCGCTGCAGCCGAGCAGCGCGGCGTTGCCGGCAAAGCAGCGGCCGGCCACGATGCCCACCACCGGCACCTGCCCGCTCAGGCGCGCGTAGTTCGCAAACGTCGTGAGGTGCAGGCCGGCGACGGTGGCCGAGTCGGTGTCACCGGGGCGGCCGCCGCCGCCTTCGGCAAACAGCACCACCGGCAGCTTCTGCTCGAGCGCGATGCCGAGCATGCGGTCGGTCTTCTCGTGGTTGCGCATGCCCTGCGTGCCGGCGAGCACGGTGGCGTCGTACGACATCACCACGCACCGAGCCTTCTCCTCGCCGAACTGCGTGCCGTTCACGCTGCCGATGCCGGTGACGAGGCCGTCGGCGGGCGTGTGCCTGATCAGGTCGTCGAGCTCGCGGCGGCGCGTCTGCGCGGCGAAGGCGAGCGCGCCGTATTCGAGGAAGCTGTTCTCGTCGCACAGGTCGGCGATGTTCTCGCGCGCGCTGCGCAGGCCGAGCGCGTGGCGCTTGGCCATGGCCTCGGGGCGGCTCGCGTCGAGCGTGAGGGCGTGGCGGTCGAGCACCTCCTGCAGGTCGGCACGCACCGCCGGTGCCGCCGCGCTCGGCGCGGCAGCGGCCGGTGCCACCACGGCAGGCGCCGCCTGCGCCGCGCCCAGCGTCACCAGCAGCTCGTCTTCGGCCACCGTGTCGCCGGCGCCGACGGCAAGGTGCAGCACCTGCCCATCGGCCTCGGCGCGGATCTCGTGCTCCATCTTCATCGCCTCGAGCACCAGCAGCAGCTGGCCGGCGTGCACGCCTTCGCCGGGCGCCACCGCGAGCTGCACCACGGTGCCGGCCATCGGGGCCTTGATCGACGCTTGTGTCATGGGTCTCGTCTCCGGTTTTGGCGGGCACTGTAGCGGCGGCCCGGGCCACGCCATGACACCGCTGCGACAAGCCGCCGTGGACGCACAATGCGCCCCATGGCCTCTCCGACCCAGATCACCGCCCGCTCCTTCAACGACGCCGCCGCCGCGCTGGCCCACGCCACCACCATCTACGAGATGGGCATCGCCCACCTGCGCGACAGCCTGGTGCGTTTCGTCGGTGGCGAAGACCTGCAGCAGCATGTGCGCGCCTGCTACCCCTACCTGCGCGTGCACACCGACACCGTGGCCCGCGCCGACTCCCGCCTCGCCTACGGCTTCGTCGCCGGCCCCGGCACCTACGAGACCACGCTGACGCGGCCCGACCTCTTCCACGACTATTACCTCGAGCAGTTCACCCTGCTGCTGAAGAACCACGGCGTGACGCTCGAAGTCGGCCTCTCGAGCCAGCCCATCCCGGTGCATTTCTCGCTGGCGGAGAACGACCACCTCGAAGGCAGCATGACGCCCGAGCGGCGCCTGCTGCTGCGCGACCAGTTCGACCTGCCCGACCTCACCGCAATGGACGACGGCATCGCCAACGGCACCTATGTGTCGCCGCGAGGCCACGACGGCGAGCCGCGCCTGCCGCTGTCGCTCTTCACCGCGCCGCGGGTCGACTACTCGCTGCACCGCCTGCGCCACTACACCGGCACTGCGCCCGAGTACTTCCAGAACTTCGTGCTCTTCACCAACTACCAGTTCTACATCGACGAGTTCATCAAGCTCGGCCACGAGATGATGGCCGACCCCAACTCCGGCTACAGCGCCTTCGTGCAGCCGGGCAACGTGGTGCTGCGCCGCGCCGGCCTCGGCCCGCAGCCCGACGACGAGCTGCGCGTGGCCCCGCCGCGCCTGCCGCAGATGCCGGCCTACCACCTGGTGCGCGAAGACCGCACCGGCATCACCATGGTCAACATCGGCGTCGGCCCGTCGAACGCCAAGACCATCACCGACCACATCGCGGTGCTACGCCCGCATGCGTGGATCATGCTCGGCCACTGCGCCGGGCTGCGCAACACGCAGGCGCTCGGCGACTACGTGCTGGCGCACGGTTATGTGCGCGAAGACCACGTGCTGGACGAGGAACTGCCGCTGTGGGTGCCGATCCCGCCGCTGGCGGAGATCCAGGTGGCGCTCGAGGAGGCGGTGGCCGAAGTCACGCAGCTGAAGGGTTATGAGTTGAAACGTGTGATGCGCACGGGTACTGTCGCGAGCACCGACAACCGCAACTGGGAGCTGCTGCCTTTCACGCACCAACAGAGCACGCCTGAACAACGCTTCTCCCAATCGCGCGCGATTGCGCTCGACATGGAAAGCGCCACCATCGCCGCCAACGGCTTCCGCTTCCGCGTGCCCTACGGCACGCTGCTGTGCGTGAGCGACAAGCCGCTGCACGGCGAGATCAAGCTGCCGGGGATGGCCAACCACTTCTACCGCGAGCGCGTCGACCAGCACCTGCGCATCGGCATCCGCGCGATGGAGCTGCTGCGCGAACAAGGGGTCGACCAGTTGCACAGCCGCAAGCTGAGGAGCTTTGCGGAAGTCGCCTTCCAATAAACAGCCCCCGAGAGGGGGTCAGAAGAGCCGTATGAACTTCCTGATCCTCTCTGCACATGACTACCGTTCGCCGCGCAAGGCCGGCATCCATTTCGTCACGGCCGAGTTGGCCAAGCTCGGCACCACCCGCTTCTTCTCGCTGCACTACAGCCAGCTGTCGAAGCTGAAATCGGACCCGCGCCAGTCGCTCGACACCCTGGCCAACCGCAAGGCCCTCGCCCCCGACGGCGTGGAGTGCTACCTGTGGCGCACGTTGATCCACCCGTTCAGCCTGCGCACGCCGGCACTGGCGCCGCTGGAGGCGATCATGTTCCGCTACTACACCGCGCGTCCGAGCCCGGTTCTGGTGGAGTGGATCTGCGAGGCCGACGTGATCTTCTTCGAGAGCGGCATGGCGCCGGTCTTTTTCGACCAGGTCCGCCGCCACAACCCGAAGGCGCGCACGGTCTACATCGCCTCAGACGACCTTGACTCGATACGCGCGGCCAACTTCGTCAAGCGCACCTTCGCCCGCGTGGCCCCGAGCATGGGCACCATCTGCCTGAAGGCGCCGGGCATGTCAGTCACGGTGGCGAACGGGCCCAACGTCTGCGTGATCCCGCACGGCTTCGACTTCTCGGTGGACGAGCACGCCGATCCGTCGCCGTATGGCGAAGGCGTGCACGCGGTGTCGGTGGGGTCGATGCTGTTCGACCCCGAGTTCTTCGTGGCCGCGTCGCGCGAGTTTCCGCAGGTGCAGTTCCACGTGATCGGATCGGGCACCGGCCGGCGCCCCGGCTACGGCTCCAACGTGCTGGTCTACGACGAGATGCCGCACCGGCTCACGCTTCCCTACATCAAGCACGCGACCATCGGCATCGCGCCCTATCGAGCCGATGGCATCCCGCCGCACCTCGGGGAGACGTCGCTCAAGCTGATCCAGTACGACCACTTCAAGCTGCCGGCGGTATGCCCCAAGGCCATCGTCAACAACTTCAGCAACCGCTTCGGCTACGAGCCAGGCGACCCAGCCTCGATCGCCCGGGCCATCCGTCTCGCGCTGAGCGCGCCCAGGGTGTCGACGCGTCGCCACTTGCGCTGGTCGGAAGTGGTGCAGCGCATGCTCGACCCGTTCGCCTACGACGATACGCGCCTCGCCTGACCCACCCAAAGGTGGGAAGTGCTGCTCCCTGATTTCCCGAAGCCCGCGGCGCGCCTTCCTCGCCTACGATCCCCGCCGGTCACGACCGCAACGCAACTCTCAAAGAAGAGCCGGCTTCTGCCGGAGGCCTCAGGCCTTGCGAGGTCACCAAAACGCCAACGTTCCAATCCGGAGGGAAATCCATGTACGCCTTGAGTCGTGCCGCTGTGGCGGCACTGAGTGCGCTTTCGCTCGTCGGTTGCGCCACGCCGCTGACCCAGCCCCTGAAACGCGAGGTTGCCACCGCCGCGCAACCGGTAGAGGTGAAGGTGGGCATCCGCCAGCCCGAGCTTTACGGAGCCTTCGAGGTCTCGCGCGCCGGCCAGGCCGCCGCCGCAGGCTGCGGCGCCATCCCGGGCATCGGCATCCTGCTGGCCGCCGCCTGCGGCGCTGCTGCCGGCGCGATGGACGCCACCATCAATGCCTCGCGTGCCAAGGCTGCCGACGAAACGATCCGCCCGCTGAAGGACGAGATCGTCGACCTGAAGTTCGACCAGGCCATGAGCAGCGCCATCGCCAAGGCCTTGACCAACGTACCGGGCATGAGCTTCTCGGGCGTGGTCGTCACCAAGGAAACGACGGACGCCAAGTACGAGGAGACCTACAAGGCCTCGACCGCCGGTGGCGTGATGTTCGTCAACGTGGACTACCACCTGTCGATCGACCTCTCGACGCTGCAGATGTCGGCCCGTGCCCTGCTCTACCCACGCAGCCCTGCTGCGCGCGCCGCGGCCGGTCTGCCAGGCGACCTCAACGCACCGGCCGCCCCCAACCAGGCCACGGCCATGCTGGACCCGAAGAACGCCGCCTACCGCAGCATGGTGGTCTATCGCGCCAAGCTGCCGTTGCAGGGCAAGGAGCCTGCCGAGCACCTCGCCGCCTGGAAGGCCGACAACGGCCGCCTGCTGCGCACCAGCCTGAACGACGGCATGGCTCAGCTCGGCCGCCTGCTGGTGGAAGACATCCAGCGCGGCCCGGACGCACCGGCGTTGCCGTCGCTCGGCAAGGTCGAGGGCGACAACCGCCTGCAGGCCGACCTCGTGGCCGAAAGCCACGGCGGCAAGCTGCTGCGCTACCCCACCGGCGCGCTCTACTTCCAGACCACGCTCGGGGGGACCGCAGCAGCCACCGCTCAGGCGCCCGCCGCCGGCGGCACCGCACCGGCGGCTCCTGCGGCCAACACGGCCACCGCCCGGTGAAGCGGCTCGGGTCCATCGCCTCGACGACCGCGGTGATGGTGGCGTGCACCCTGCTGGCAGGGTGCATGGCCGACCGGGTCAACGGCCTCCGGGCGGCCGCGACCGAGCCGGCCCCCCGTTCCGATGCAGGTGCGGCCTGCCCCTTCACCATCACGGCGATCGACGATCACCGCGAGCAGAAGAACCTGGGCATCCTGATCCGCACGCAGGTCGACGGCGAGAGCTTCCCCGCCTGGTTTTCGGACGGCTTGAAGGCCATCCCGGGCTATGCGCCGCAGGAGGCCCCTGTCTCCATCCGTGTCGAGGTGCTCCGGGCCTACATCCATGCGCTGAGCACGATGAAGTCGGCCAACCTGGTGGTGCGGGTGCACACCACCGCACGCGGGGAGCCACCGCGCTCCAAGGTCTATCGGGGTGTCGACGGCAGCGTCAACTGGTCGAATTCGGAAAGCGAAGTCCAGACGGCGTTCGACAACGCGATGCGCCATCTACAGGACCAGATGCGCAAGGACCTCTGGCTCACCTGCCGCTAGCACCACCGCTTCACCGGCATGTGGGCGCACCGGTACGTCGATTGCCAGTCCACGGGACTTCAACCCCACACTGGAGGTCGACCCATGTCCAACGCCCTCTTTGCTTTCGATGACCGCGACGCCGGCCAGCGCGCCGCCGACCGCCTGATCGTCCAGGGTGTGCCGCCGAGCGCGGTGCATGTCCATGTCCACGAGCCCTACGAGGAGTCGTTCAGCCGCAAGGCCGACGAGCAGATCAGCGGTGGGCTGGTCAGCAACGTGCTCGACCTGTTCCAGGGCATCTTCGACTTCGGCTCCTCGCCACACGACGCGGCCGCCTTCGAAGAGACGGTGCGCCGCGGCGGCGTGGTGGTGAGCGTGGATGCCGACAGCGACGACGAGCGCAGCACCGTCGACGAGATCATGCTGGCCGCGGGCTGCGACCAGCACACCGACTGGAGCCAGGCGCCGGCCCGCTGAACAGGCCGGCTGGCCCGCCGTAGCAAGCAGCATCAGCTGTTGCGGATGTGGCGGCTGGCACGGTCCAGCATGGCCTCCAGGTCGCGGCGCTCGGCACGCGAGAGGAACCCGTCGGCCTTGGCCTGCGCCTCGTAGCGGCGGATCGCGGCCTGCTCGCGTTGCAGCGCGCGGTACTCGCGGCGGCTCAGGCGGCCGTCGTGCAGCGCGGCGTCGATGCGGGCGGCCTGGCGGGCCTGGCGGGCGTCGATGTCGTCGAAGCGGTCGCGGTCATGCTCCATCGGCCGCGCCATCGCGCCCGCCGAGGCGGCGGCAATGAGGGCACCGAAAACGAGCGTCTTGAGGTTCAGCATGGTGGAGATCCTTTGCGTTGAGCGGGCGTCTACCGCGACGCCCGTGCGCTTTCAACGAGGGCTGCACAGGCCCGGCTGACGGCGAGAGAGGTAAAGAACCTTGGCTGCCGCGAAGGTGGTTGTTCACATCGCTGCGATTCAGAACGTTTCAGCACGGCTCAGGGAGTCCCCTGAACACCGCGCCCCCGAGCGCGCCTAGACTCACGCCCTGCGCACGCACGGTGGCCCGCAACTTGCGGCCACGATGGCGCGCACCATCCTTTCTGCCCCATGAGCAGTCGCCATACCCCGCCCGAGCCGCGCCCCATCACCGAAGCCCGCCTTCTGGCGATGGTGAACGCGAGCGGCGACAGCTTCTGGGAGTCGGACGTGCAGCGCTGCTTCGTGCACGTCAGCGACAACATGTGCCGCATGATGGGTTACCCCCGCGAAGAGCTGATGGGCCGCTCGGTCGTCGAGTTCATGACGCCGGAGTACCGCGCCGTGATCATGCGCATGGCCGCGGCGCGCGGCGAAGGCGACAACCCGCTGGCCCACACCCACCCGATCCGCCACGAAGGCGAGTTCTTCCGCAAGGATGGCTCGCGCCTGTGGATCGAGACGGTGTCGGTGCCGGTGTTCGACGACGACGGCACGCACATCGGCTACTTCGGCATCACCCGCGACGTGAGCGAGCGAAAGCACGCCGAGCAGGCGCTGCGCGACGCCAACGAGCGGCTCGAAGCGCAGCTTCAGCGCATCAACGAGCTGCACGCACAGATGCACGAGCAGTCGATCCGCGACGAGCTGACCGGCGTGCACACCCGGCGCCATTTCGTCGACGTGGCCGAGCGCGAGCTCGACCGCGTGCGACGCGAGGGCGGCCACCTGTCGCTCGTGATGATCGACCTCGACCACTTCAAGGCCATCAACGACGCCCACGGCCACCTGGTCGGTGACGTGGCGCTGAAGGCGGTAGGCACCATGCTCGTGGCCACCACGCGCAGCGAAGACCTCGCGTGCCGGCTCGGCGGCGAAGAATTTGCGGTGCTGATGACCGACACCGACCATGCCACCGCGCTCGCACGCGCCGAGACCTGGCGCGCCACGCTGGCGGCCACCAGCGTGCTGGCCGACGGCATCGTGCTGCGGCTCACCGCGTCGTTCGGCGTGGCCACCTTCCCGTCGCAGGCGGGCAGCCTGTCGGAGCTGCTGCGGCTGGCCGACAGCCGCATGTACCGCGCCAAGGCGCAGGGCCGCGACAGCGTCTTCGGCGAGGCCTCGCTCTGACCGGGCCCGCCCCACCTGCCGCGAGAGATCAGCGGTAGCCGGTGTCGTTGGCGCTGTGGATGATCCAGACCAGGTAGTAGCTGCTGCTGAAGCGGCTGCCCTGGGCAAATATCAGCCGGCCGTGGCCCTTGTAGGCCGCCTCGTAGCGCGTGCCGCCGGAGCCGAAGTAGAACGGGATGAAGGCCTTGCCGCTCACGTAGGCGCCCTGGTCCGTGGGCGGGCCGGCGGCATCGAGCGCCTCGCGCAGGCCCATGCCGATCTGCAGCTTGCTGAATTTGCTGCCGGCGACCGGGCGGCCGGTGATCTCGCCTTCCCAGTCGTTCAGGCCCTTGACCTTCTGGCCCCAGCCGGCCTCGACCTTCTTCGGGTCGACCACCTGGCCTTGTGCGTTCATGCCGGGGCCGACCTTGCCGGCGTTGGGGTTCGCCGCGGGCGCCGCGGCCGGTGCCGGGGCGGCGGTCGGCGCCGGCGCAGGGGCCGGCGCGGCTCCATCAGCCGTACCGCCCTTTTGCGCGCAACCCGCGGCCACCAGCGCCGCCAACACGCCCACCACTGCATGCCGGCCGATGGCCAGGCCCTTGCGTTCGTTGCAATTCACGATGGCTCCCTCCTGGGGTGACGAAAAGACGCTCCCCAAGTCTGCCCATTCGTGGTGACGGCAGCAAGACTCCGGGTCCCAGGCCTCAGGCCGATTCCGAACGCGCGCCCTGGTCCTGCAGGTACACGGCGCCCGCCACCTTCTCGTCGGCCACCTTCTTCAGGTTGGCACGCCGCCACAGCCAGGTCTTGATGGCTTGCGGCAGGATGGTCAGGCAGTTGGCGTAGTAGATGGCCTTGAAGCCGAGAAGCCGCGGCCCCACGGGTGTGTCGCGGAAGAGGTCACCCGCCAGGATGGACAGCAGCGCCTCCTGCATGCGCCACATGTTGCGCGGGTTCATGAAGATGTTGCGGATGGCCGGCGAGGTGATGCGGTAGATGAACCACGAGAACATGGCCGGGCCGTGCTTCATGACCTTCTCGAAGCGCTTGAACTGCTTGGCGGCGGCGCGCTCCTCGCCCTTGAGCCAGAGGTCGACGCCGGCTGCGGCCTCGAAGGAGCTGTTCATCGCGAGGAACACGCCCGACGAGAACATCGGGTCGACGAAGGCGTAGGCATCGCCCACCATCACGAAACGGTCGCCGCGGCAGAACTTGCTGTTGTAGGCGTAGTTGCCGGTGGTCGTGGCCGGCTCGATCATCTCGGCGTCCTTCAGCCGCTCCTGCAGCTTGGGGGCGAGCGCGATGGTCTGCATCAGGAAGTCGTCGAGGCTCGCGCCCTTGCGGTGCTCCTTGAAGTAGCCAGGGTGCGCCACCGCGCCCACGCTGGTGGTGCCGTCGCGCAGCGGGATGAACCAGAACCAGCCGTGGTCGAACCAGAAGAGGCTGATGCTGCCTTCCAGCCGTCCCGGCGCGCGCTTCGCGCCGCGGAAGTGGCCGAAGATGGCCGCGCTCGCATGGCGTGGGTTCTTTTCCTTCACGTCGTACTGGTTGGACAGCAGCGTGTCACGGCCGCTCGCGTCGATGACGAAGCGCGGGCGCCATTCGGTCTCGTTGCCGCTGGCGTCTTTCACCTTCACCGAGGCGCGCATGTCGCCGCCCTTGCCGGCGTCCATGTCGACCTTGAGCACACGGTGGTTCTCGAAGGTGCGCGCGCCCAGCTTGGCGGCGTGGCGGAACAGCAGCTCGTCGAACTCGGAGCGGCGCACGTGCACCGAGTACGGGAAGGACTTGTCCATCGCCTCGGCGAAGAAGAAGCGGCTGGTGTGGTCGTGCCAGGGCGAGATGAACTCGGCGCCGAGCTTGGTGATGCCGATGGCCTCGACCTCGGTGCGCACCCCCAGGCGGTCGAAGAGCGGCATGTTCATCGGCAACAGCGACTCGCCGATGTGGAAACGGGGATGCTGGGCCTTCTCGAACATCACCACGTCATGGCCCTTGTCGGCCAGCAACGCGGCCGCGGTCGAGCCGGCGGGGCCACCTCCGATGACGACGACGTCCGGGCTGGTGCCGGTGAACTGCTGCGGTGCCATGGCGAAAATCCTCGGTGCAATACGGAACCGGAGAAGTGTAGCGAGAGCGCCCGCCCGCGCTTGTGCGGAAACCGTGCATGGCACACTGCCGCCCGCTTCAACCGACGACCACGTTCCGCCCTCTCGCCGCATGACCACGACCGAGTACTACCTGATCGCGATGGTGATCATCTTCAGCGTGCCCTACCTGATCTGGCGCCTGGGTCGTACCGATTACGTCGCACCGCTGGTGGTGGTGCAGACGGTGGCCGGCATCCTGCTCGGCCCGGGCGTGCTGGGCGCGGCCTTTCCCGAGTTCCACCGCGAGGTGTTCAGCCCCGCGGTGATCCAGTCGCTCAACGGCCTGGCGTGGTGGGCGGTGATGCTCTTCGTGTGGATCGCCGGCATCGAGCTCGACCTGAAGAAGGCCTGGGAACACCGGCGCGAGAGCGGCATCACCGCCGGCCTCGCGCTCGGGGTGCCGCTGGCGCTGGGCTGTGCCGTCGCGGCGGTGATGCTCCTGTCGCCGGGGTGGCTCGGTGCCAAGGCGAGCGGCTGGCAGTTCGTGCTCGGGGTCGGCATGGCGTGCGCGGTCACCGCCCTGCCGGTGCTGATCCTGTTGATGGAGAAGATGGAGCTGCTGCGCCAGCCGCTGGGCCAGCGCATCCTGCGCTACTCGAGCCTGGACGACATCGCGATCTGGGGCGTGCTGGCCATCATCGTGATGGACTGGGAGCGTGTGGGCCGGCAGGCGCTGTTCCTCGTGGGCTTTGCGGTGGCCGGGCTCCTGTTCCGGCGCCTGATGCAGCGCATCCCGCAGCGTGACCGCTGGTACGTGGGCCTGATCTGGCTGGCCGCCTGCGGCTTTGCGGCCGACTGGGCGGGGCTGCACTTCATGGTGGGCGCCTTCCTCGCCGGCGCCATCATCGACACCCACTGGTTCGACCAGGACCAGCTCGACGCGCTGCGCCACAACGTGCTGCTGGTGGCCGCGCCGGTCTACTTCCTCAGCACGGGCCTGCGCACCGAATGGTCGGTCGGCGGGGCCTCGGTCTTCATCGCCGCCGGCGCCATGCTCATCGCGGCGGTGGTGGGCAAGCTGATCGCCACACATGTGGCCGGGCGCATCCTGAAGTGGGAGCCCGAGGAGGGCCGGCTCATCGGCTGGCTGCTGCAGACCAAGGGCCTGGTGATGATCATCTTTGCCAACGTGCTGCTCGACAAGCAGCTCATCAGCGGCGAAACCTTCACCGCGCTGCTGCTGATGGCGGTCGCCAGCACCATGCTGACGACGCCGATGGTCGCCCCGCATCTGGCGCGTTTGATGCACATCGTGCAAAGGTCCACATAACCGGCTGTTACGAGCGGGCGCGCCGGGGGGCGCCGCTAGAATGCCCCCTGTTTTTTCGCTGCATTCCGGAGTCGCGAGCGCTCGCATGGCGACCGTCCGATCCGAGCCTCCGCCCTCCTGAAGACAACGTCAGTTGCATGAACCCGCTTGCCTCCACTGATCTTGCTTCGCAGGCCAGCCTCCCCCCCGACACCGCGCCCCTGAGCTTCCGCCGCGTGCGCCTGGCCGGCGGCGCGTCGCCGGCAGCCGCGCTGGGCGGCCGCTGGGTCGGCCGCTCGCCGGAGGCGATCGGTGCACCCGTGCTCGCGCCGACGCTGGCGCCCCAAGAGGCCCTGCTCGATGCGTGGTCGACCACCGGCGCGCTGCAGGCCCACCAGCACGGCTGTGTGCAGTACGTGACCGACGGGCACTGGCTGCACGGTGTGGCCGTGGCCGACGACCGCGACGGCGGTGTGCACGCCGCCACCCAGCGCGCCTATGGCGACCTCTTCGCCGTGCTCGCGGCCACCCCCTGCACGCACCTGCTGCGGCTGTGGAACTACCTGGCCGACATCAACGCCGACGCGGGCGGCACCGAGCGCTACAAGCAGTTCAACGCCGGGCGCCAGCAGGCCTTCCTCGACGTGCACCGCAGCGCCTTCGAGGGCTCGCCCGCCGCCTGTGCGCTGGGCACGCACGGCGGGCCGCTGCGGGTGTACTTCCTCGCCGGGCGTGTGCCGCCGGTGGCCATCGAGAACCCGCGCCAGGTCAGCGCCTACCGCTACCCCGACACCTACGGCCCGCGGGCACCGACCTTCTCGCGTGCGGCGCTGGCCGATGTGGGCCTGGGCCGGCGGGCGCTCTTCATCTCGGGCACCGCGAGCATCGTGGGCCACCAGAGCGTGCACCTGGGTGACGTGCGCCGCCAGACGGAAGAAAGCCTCACCAACCTCGCCGCGGTGCGCGACGCCGCGGCCGCCCGCACCGGCCAGCCCATCGCGGCCAGCGAGATGGCCTACACCGTGTACGTGCGCCATGCGGCCGACCTGCCGGTGGTCCGCGAGGTCTTCGAGCGCGCCGTCGGCCCCGCCAGCCCTGCCGCGCGCGAGGCGATCTACCTCCACGCCGACATCTGCCGCGCCGAGCTGCTGGTGGAGATCGAGGCGCACGGGTTCATCGAGCACGGCTCGCGGGGCGCCGCTTGAGCGCGCGGAGCCGGTTCGCGCTGCTGCTGATGGCCGCGGGCATGGCCTGCGCCAGCGTGGCGAGCCATGCCGCCGATGCCGCCCCTGCCGCTGCACCCGCTGTCGACGAGCAGAAACCCGCGACGCCTGACATCCCGCCCCCGGTCAAGAACCTCAAGCCGCTGTGGGAGCTGGGGCTCGGCGTCTCGGGCGTGCGCCTGCCCGACTACCGCGGCTCGAACCAGAGCCACAACTACCTGCTGCCGCTGCCCTACATCGTGTACCGCGGCACCTGGCTCAAGTCGGACCGCGACGGCACGCGCGCGATGCTCTTCGATTCGCCCCGCGTGAAGCTCGACCTGAGCTTCGGCGCTGCGGCCCCGGCGCGCAGCAACAACTCGGTGCGCGACGGCATGCCCGAGCTGCCCGGCAACCTGGAAGTCGGCCCGAGCCTCAACATCACGCTCGACCAGGAAGTGCGCAAGCGCTGGACGCTCGACCTGCGCCTGCCGGTGCGCGGCGTCGTCACGCTGGAAAGCTCGCCGCGTTATGCCGGGACCACCTTCTCGCCCAACCTCAACTTCGACCTGAAGGACCCGTCGCACGGCTGGAACGTCGGCTTCCTCACCGGGCCGCTGTTCGCCAACCGGCGCTACCACGAGCAGTACTACCAGGTCGACGCTGCCTATGCCCGCCCCGACCGCCCGGCCTACCAGACCCGTGGCGGCTATGCCGGCTGGCAGACCATCGCCTCCACCTCCAAGCGCTTCGGCCACACCTGGTTCGGCGCCTTCGTGCGGCTCGAGAACCTCAACGGCGCGGTCTACCAGGACAGCCCGCTGGTCAAGCGCAACTCGGCGCTGACGATCGGCTTCGGCATTTCGTGGGTCCTGAAGACGTCGGAGACGATGGTCGAGAGCCGCTATTGATGATGGCCGCCCAGTCGCTTCGCTCCTGCCCCCAAGGGGCGCCGTCCGGCTTGGGGCGGCCCGGCGCCGGACATTGCCGGCCATGAAGCTGCTGCACCAGATCGTCATCGGGTTCTTCTTCTACCTCGCCCTGCTGCTGCTGGGCGTGGGGTCGCTGAGCTGGAACCTCATCAGCTGGGTGCTCTACCCCTTCCTGCCGCGCGAGCGTGGGCGCGACATCGGTCGTGCGGCCATCGCGGGTGGCTACCGGCTCTTCTGGTGGTGGCTCCAGCTCACCGGCGTGATGCGCCTGAGCTACGAGGGCATCGACTCGCTCAACCGCGACGCCGGCCTGATCATCGCCCCCAACCACCCGACCGCGCTCGACGCGCTGCTGGTCGTTGCCCGCGTGCCGCGCGGCGTGTGCATCATGCGTGCGAGCCTGATGCAGAACCCCTTCCTCGGCGCCGGCGCGCGGCTCGCGCGCTACATCCGCAACGACCCGCCGGCGGGTCTCGTGCGGGGCGCGGTGGCCAACCTCCAGGCGGGGGGCCAGCTGGTGATGTTTCCCGAAGGCACGCGCACCGTCACCCCGCCGGTCAACCCCTTCCTGCCCGGGCTCACGCTCATCGCCTACAAGGCCGGCGTGCCCATCCAGACGGTGATCGTCGAGACCACCACCGGCTACCTGGGCAAGGGCTGGCCGGTGTGGAAGCCGCCGCATTTCCCGATGGTCTACCACGTGCGGCTGGGCGAGCGTTTCGCCCCGGAGGCCAACTACCAGGGCCTGTCGCAGAAGCTCGAGGACTACTTCCGGCGGGAGCTGAGCGCATGAGCCCTGCGCCGTCGGCGAGCCACCTGGTGCTCATCCCGAGCTACAACACCGGCCCGCAGGTCTACGCGACGGTGAAGGCTGCCCGTGCGCAGTGGAACCCGGTCTGGGTCGTCACCGATGGCAGCACCGACGGCACGCCTGCCGGCCTGCAGGCCATGGCCGCAGCGGACCCCGGCCTGCGCGTGATCGTGCTGCCCGCCAACGGCGGCAAGGGCGCGGCGGTGCTGCACGGGCTGGAAGCCGCACGGGCCGAAGGCTTCACCCACGCGCTGACGATGGACTCCGACGGCCAGCACCCGGCCGACCTCATCCCCCCGTTCATGCAGGCCTCGCAGCGCCGGCCCGACACCATGGTGCTCGGCCGGCCGGTGTTCGATGCCTCGGCACCGCTGCTGCGCGTGCGCGGCCGGCGGGTGTCGAACTGGTGGACCAACCTCGAAACGCTTGGTGCCGGCGTCGGCGATTCGCTCTACGGCTTCCGGGTCTACCCGATCGAAGGCCTGATCGCGGTCATGCGCGGCCAGCCGTGGATGCGCCGCTTCGATTTCGACACCGAGGCCGTGGTGCGGCTGGCCTGGCGGGGCGCCAAGCCGGTCAACCTGGACGCGCCCGTCAAGTACCTGTCGGCCGAGGAAGGCGGTGTCTCGCATTTCCGCTACGGCCGCGACAACGTGCTGTTGAGCTGGATGCACACGCGGCTGATGATCGAGTTCGTGCTGCGCCTGCCCGGCCTGCTGTGGCGCAAGGCGCGGCGGCTGCCGCCCTTCCAGCCATGAGCACGGCACTCCCGTCTGCCTCGGCGTCGACCCCGGCCACACGCTGGAGCGCCGAGCTGTGGGCCCGGGTGCGGCTGCATTTCGTGCTCAAGACCTTGGGCATCACCGCCTTCATCTGGGTCTTCTTCATCGGCTACTTCTGGGTGCTGCGCCACCCCGTCTTCCCGGTCACGCTGATGCCGCTGACGGTGATCGACCAATGGGTGCCCTTCCAGCCCGCGATGCTCGTGCCCTACCTCACGCTCTGGTTCTACGTGGGCGTCCCGGCCGGGCTGGCGGCGAGCTTTCGCCACCTGATCGTCCACGGCCTGTGGGCCACGGCCCTGTGCGTGACGGGCCTGGCCATCTTCTATTTCTGGCCCACCGCCGTGCCGCCGCGGCCGTTCGATGCCTCGGCCTACCCCGGCTTCGCGCTGCTCCAAGGCGTGGATGCACCCGGCAATGCCTGCCCGTCCATGCATGTGGCCGTGGCCGTGTTCGCCGCCCTGCACCTGCGCAGCCTGTTGCGCGGCATCGGGGCCCCGGCATGGCTGCGCTGGCTCAATGGCCTCTGGTGCCTCGCCATCGTCTACTCCACATTGGCCACCAAACAGCACGTCGCGCTCGATGCCGTCGCCGGGGTGTTGCTGGGCACCACTTTTGCACTTTTTTCCCTGCGATGGCGCCCCGGAGGGTGGTGGGCCGACGCAGGAGGCCCAGGTACAGCGGATATCATCCGACGACAGTAGTTTTGACATGAAATCGGTCCCCGAGGAGGGGGTAGCAGGCGACAGCCGGCACCGGGAGAGACCGATGCACACAGGGGTTTGACGATGAGTTCGCTCAAGGAACTGCAGGATTTGATTCACGAGAAGTACGGCATCGACCCATCGGAGCTGGACCCCAACACCTCCATGCGCGAAAAAGGCCTGGACTCGCTCGCCCTCGTCGAATTCCTCTTCGCGGTGGAAGACCATTTCCACATCAACCTGCCTGACGTCGACTCCAACGTCGACACGCTGGCCGAGCTGGCCCTCGTGGTCGACAAGGTGAGGGCGGCGCAAACGCCGGCATGACGGCTCCGTTGTCCATTACCGGCCTGGGCGCCGTCGCACCGCACGGCGACAGCCCCGAGGCGATCTTTGCCGCGGTGATGCGTGGCGAGTCCGCGGTGCAGGCGGTCTTCCCCGAGCTGCCCAAGCCCACCGCAGCGGCCATCACCGCCTTCGACCAGACCCGCTGGTTCAACAAGCTGCAGCTGGCCGGCGTCGACCGGGTGAGCCAGCTCGCCGTGGCCGCTGCTGATCTCGCCATCAAGGACGCCAACGCCACCGACTGCGACCCCGAGCGCATCGGCATCTACGTCGGCTGCGGCATGGGCGGCGCGGGCTCTCTGGAAGCGGCCTACCGCGGTGCCAGCAACCGTGTGCCGCCGCTCACGGTACCGGCCTTCATGCCCAACGCGCCGGCCTCGCACATCGCGATGCGCCAGAAGGTGCTGGGCCCGGTGCTCACCTACTCGGTGGCCTGCTCGTCATCGGCCGTCGCCATTGCCGAAGCCGCCAAGGCGGTGCAGAGCGGCGAGGTCGACGTGGCCATTGCCGGCGGCACCGAAGCGCTGATCGTGCCCGGCGTGGTGCTCGCCTGGCAGGCGATGCAGACGCTTGCCAGCTTCGACGCGGCCGACCCGCAAGGTGCAGCACGTTCCGTGCGCCCCTTCTCGGCCGACCGCACCGGCTTCGCACTCGGAGAAGGCTCGGCCTTCCTCGTCATCGAATCGGAAGCACGCGCCAAGGCACGCGGTGCCAAGCGCTACGCCACGCTCGGCGGTTGGGGCATCAGCACCGACGCCACCCACCTCACCAAACCCGATGCACCGGGCCAGGGCCGTGCCTTGCGCGCCGCGTTGAAGCGCGCCGGCCTGCAGCCGCGCGACGTGGGCTATTGCAACGCGCACGGCACCGCCACGCGGATCGGCGACCCGATCGAATGCGAGGCCTTGGCCCAGGTGTGGGGCGGCGACATCGACCGCCTGCGCGTGAGCTCCACCAAAGGTTTGCACGGCCACCTGCTGGGGGCCGCCGGTGCCCTCGAAGCGATGCTCACGGTGATGGCGCTGCACCAGCGGCAGCTGCCGCCGAACGCGAATCTGACCGAGGCCGATCCGGCGTGCGCGCTCAATCTCGTTATGGAGACGGGGCTTGCCGCGCCTCAGCTGGAAGCCGCGATCAGCAGTTCGTTCGCGTTTGGCGGATCGAACGCCGTGCTCCTGTTCCAGAAGGCCTGATCAGGCCATCCCGCCGTTGATGGATATCACCTGCCCGGTGATGTAGCCGGCTTCGGCGCTCGCGAGAAACGACACCAGCGCGGCCACTTCCTCGGCGCGGCCCGCCCGCTTCATCGGCACCATCCTGTCGATCATGTCCTTGTCGAACGTGCCTTCGGCCATGCCCGAATCGATGATGCCGGGCGCCACCGCGTTGACCGTGATGCCACGGCTCGCGAGCTCCAGCGACAGGGCCTTGGTCGCGCTGTTGAGCGCTCCTTTGGCCGCCGCGTAGTTCACCTGGCCGCGGTTGCCGGTGATCGAAGCAATCGACGAGATGTTGACGATGCGCCCGAAGCGGGTGCGGATCATCGGCATCGTGAGCGGCTGCGTCACGTTGAAGAAGCCGTTCAGCGACACGTCGATCACGCCTTGCCACTGCTGCTCGCTCAGCGCAGGAAACGCCGCGTCGTCGTGCGTGCCGGCGTTGTTGACGATCACCTGCACCGGCCCGGCTTCGAGCAGCCTGGTGAGCGCCGCCTGCGCCGCCGCACGGTCGGCCACGTTGAAGGCCACGGCTTCGCCGCTGCCCCCGGCCGCTTCGATCTGCGCCACCACTTCCTGCGCGACCGCGAGGCGGCTGTTGGCATGCACGATCACATGCAGGCCATCACGCGCCAGGCGCAAGGCCATCGCACGACCGAGGTCGCCGCTGCCACCGGTGACAAGAGCGCGTTTCATGTCTGCTCCTCGTCCGACGAGTACGTCGACCGATCCCCCAAGGGGATGGCGGGCCGGCTTGGGGCGGCCCGGCGCTCGACCCGGCGAATGCGCAGCGCCAAAACGATGTGGTTCATGCAGGCAGAGGAGTGTTGAGCACAACAGCCGCGCGCCCTTCGGCGAGCGGCCGGCCGCCGTGGCTGACGGTGAAGCTGTAGAGGATCTGGCGCGCATCGCCGCTCTGGCGCACGGCCTCGACGTGCAGCTCGTCGACATCGGCCGCCGGCAGGTCGTCGAGGCGCAGCACATGCAGCTGCACGCCCCGTGCACTGGCGAGAAAGCCGGGGCTGGCCGCGGTCCCCGCGTCCTGGCCGATCAGCGCGCCGTGCAGCGCCATCGCCTGCGCGGCGTATTCGATCGCGCACGGCGACATCAGGCCGCTGGCGGTGCGCAACGGGTGGTCGGCATCACGGTGGTTGGTGGCGACGCAGACGATGCGCTGCGCATCCCACGACTGCAGTCGCGCCAGCAGGCACATGCTGCCGCTGTGTGGGATCAGCGCGGCAATGCCCGCACGGTCCAGGGTCTGGCCCACCGTGCTCACGAGGCCTTCACGGGCTCGATGTCGAGCCGCAGCGAGTTGCCCGGCAGGTAGTCGAGCACCAGACCGTGCTGCGGCCGGCCCCTCGCCATCGCCACCAGCAAAGGCAGCGCCGCCGCCGCCGGGATGACACGGCGCAGCGCGTCGAGCGAGCCATCGGCCATCGCACCGGCCGGCGGTTCACCCGCCGCCAGATGCACCGTCAGCGACGCGATCGACTGCGCCGTGCGCACCGGCGAGAGCAGCAGCGCCGCGCCGAAGTGGTCGGGCAAGGGCCGCGCCCCGTGCAGCGGCTCGGGATAGGGCGAGTCGCTCGCCACCAGCAGCACCGGCTGCCCCTCGAGGCAGACGCTCGCGGCCGCCTCGATCAGCCCGGCGCCGAAGCTGCCGTTGAACGCACACACGCTGGTCGACGAGGCCCGGCTGCTGACGGCGATGTGCCACGCGCCCGACGAGGCGTTGTGGACGGAGTTGGTGAAGCGCGTGGGCGACACCACCGGCTCCGGCATCGCCAGCGCCTCGCACAAGGCGTGGCAGTTGGCGCACTCGCCGCTGGACGACGTGAACACGGTGGCGAGCGTGCTCGGGTCCACCTGACCGGCGGCCACGGCCTCGTCGGCCACCGCCATGGCGAGCTTCACCGCGCTGCCCGCGCGGCGCCGCTCGGCCGCCGGCAGCCGCGCCGGTGGCGGCAGCACCGTCGGCACCGAGGCATGCGCCTGTTCACCGCGCAGCACCGCCTGCGACGACGCCCAGGTCGGCAGGCCGGGGCCCAGCAGGCCGACGCCTTGCACCCACACCTGCATGCCCTGGCTCATGCGGCCCTCCCGAACACCAGGCTGGCATTGGAGCCGCCGAAGCCGAAGGAGTTGGACAGCACGCGCTGGAGGGGTGCTTCGCGGTTGCTGCGCAGGTAGTCGAGTTGCAGCGCCGGGTCGCGATCTTTCACGTTCAGCCCCGCCGGCATCAGGCCGTGTTGCAGGGCCAGAAGCGAGATCGCCGCTTCCACGCCACCGGCGGCGCCCAGTGTGTGGCCGGTCGCGCCCTTGGTGGAGCTCGCCGGCACAGCGGTGCCGAACACCTGGCGCACCGCGTTGTCTTCGGCGGCGTCGTTGCTCGGCGTGGCGGTGCCATGCAGGTTGATGTAGTCGATGTCGGCAGGCTGGAGGCCGGCCGACGACAGCGCACCCCGCATCGCGGCGATGGCGCCGGCGCCTTCGGGGTGCGGCGTGCTCATGTGGTAGCCGTCGTTGCTCTCGCCCACGCCGAGCAGCCAGCCCTGCGGCTGCGCGGTCTCGCGCTCGAGCAGCGCAAACGCCGCCGCCTCGCCGATCGACAAACCCTTGCGTCCGCCATCCCAGGGGCGGCAGATCTCGTCGGAGAGCAGCTCCAGCGAATTGAAGCCGTAGAGCGTGGTGAGGCACAGGCTGTCGACGCCGCCCACCACGGCTGCATCGATCAGGCCCAGCTGCATCAGCCGCGCCGCGGTGCCGAAGACCTTGGCGCTCGACGAGCACGCCGTCGACACCACCCAGCTCGGGCCATGCAGGTCGAGCGCCTGCACGGCGAAGCTCGCCACGGAGTAGGTGTTTTGCGTGGGCCCGTAGAGGAAGTCCGACGGCAAGGCCCCGTCGGGCTCGCGCCGCCGGTAGGCCAGCTCGGTCTGCAGGAGGCCGGAGGTGCTGGTGCCGAGGAACACGCCCACCCGATCGGCGCCCCAGCGCGCGCGTGCGGCGGCGACGGCCTCGAGAAAACCGTCCTGCTGCAGGCCGAGCCAGGCGAGCCGGTTGTTGCGGCAATCGAAGTCGGCGAGCGCCGGAGGCAGCGCGGTGGCATCGACGCCCGGCACCTCGCCCACCCACGTGGGCAGCGGCAGGTCGAGGAACTTGACCGGTGCCAGCCCGCTGCGCGTCTCGCGCAGCGCGGCCAGGGTGGCATCGAGTCCGAGCCCAAGGGCCGAGCTCACGGTGTAGGCAGAAATGGCAACAGGGTTCATCAAGGCGCCACCCTCGCGACAAGCAGGACATTGGCGAACGGCGTGCCCTGGCTCATGGGCTGGCTGCGCACCTCGAACCCCAGGGATTCGAGCTGCGCCGTCCATTCGGCGAGCGTGCGGCCGAACTGCGGCAGCACACGGTGCCCGCGCACCCAGGTCACCATCGCGTCGACCCACTGGCTGATGACGAAGCCGCGGCGCGAGGCCGCATCGCCCACCCGCAGCAGCAGCACGCCACCCGGCGACAAGGCACGGCGTACCCGTGCGAGCACCTCGTTCTGCTCGGGCACGGTCACGTAGTGCAGCACGTCGAGGATCACGACCGCATCGACATCGGGAAACGGCGTGTGGCGCATGTCGCCGCAGACGAACTCGGCAACGTCGCCGACCGAGGCGCGCGCGCGCTCGACGTCGCGCGGCATCAGCTCGATGCCGGTCACGCGCGTGCCGATCGGTGCCGGCGCCCATTGGTGGGGCCAGTGCCCTTCCTGGCTGAGGCGGTGGCTGGCCTTGAGCAGGCTCGCGAGCAGGCCCTGGCCGCAGCCGATGTCGAGCACACGCGCACGCGGCGCGATCAAGCCGTGGCGCAGCATGTGGCGGAACACCGGGTCCATGCCGAGCTTGCCGCGGGCGAAGCGCCACGCAAAGAGACCGGCCCTGCGGTAGGGCCGGCTGGCGGCATCGAGCAGGGCGGGCCAAGGTTCACGGGGAGCGGGCGAACCGCCCATCACGGCACTCATTGGGGCACCCCACGCATTTCATGCGGTCCCGCCAAGCGGGAATGAGCCTCTTCGGGCGGCCGGGCGTGGCTCATGCAGGGGTCTCCATGGCGTGGGGAAGGGTCACGGCCTTCAGGTTCATGTGTTGAAGCGTTTGCAGCAGCGGCGGCAGCACCTCGAGCACCACCGGCCTGCCGCTCGCGGCCACCGCCGAGCCACGGTCGTGCAGCAGCAGGATGTCGCCGGCGGCGAGGCCGCGCGTGAGGCGGCGCAGCACGCCCGCGGGGTCGCGGCGGGCGGTGTCGAAGCCGCGGCGCGTCCAGCTCACGAGCTGCAGGCCGTGCTCGGCAAGCACCGGGGCGAGGAAGAGGTTGCGAAGGCCCGCCGGTGCGCGGAAGTAGGCCGGGCGCCGGCCGGTGAGCTGCGCCAGCGCCTCCTGCGACTGCCGGATCTCCCGCGCGAAGGCCTGGGGACCGAGCAGCGAGAAGGTGTGCGAGTGGCGGTGGCTGTGGTTCTGCACGCTGTGGCCGCGGGCGATGATCTCGCGCACCAGCTGCGGGTGGCGAGCGGCCTGCTCGGCGATGCAGAAGAAGGTGGCCTTGGCGCCATGGGCGTCGAGCAGGTCGAGCACGCGGGGCGTGACCTGCGGGTCGGGGCCGTCGTCGATGGTCACGGCCACCTCGCGCCGCGCCACGGCCGCATCGGGCAGGCGGCGCACGTTGGCCCCCAGCCAGGTGGAGCGCGGCCACAGGCCGCCGAGGGCGAGGAGCAAGTGGTTGAGCACCACCGCCCCGGCCACCCAGGGCCACAGCGCGAGCTCCAGCAGCAGGGCCGCCACGGCACCGATGTGGCAGGCCACGGTGGCCTTGACCAGCACCGGCTCGTGCCAGCGCAGGGAGCTGGTCGGGCGGGTCAGTTGCGAGGAAGACTGCATGACAAGAGGGCGTGGGCGGGAGCTGGGCCACCGAGCCGGGGGACGCCGGGCCGGACGGGCGATTTTTGCACAGGGGCCCCTCGTGAATCCCCCAAGGATTCACGCTGGAATCAGCTTTGACGCCGGGGGATGAACGCCGCCGACAGCAACAGGCTCAGCACGATGCCGGGGGCCACCACCTGCCCCACGGCCGACAGCACCGGGATGCTCGAAAACGCCAGCAGCAGGAACGAGATGCCGGCCGTGATGTTGGCCAACGCCAGCGAGGCGAGCGTGTCGGTGTCGACGGTGAACGCGGCCCCGGGCGGCAGTGCTTCCTGCTGCTCGCGGATCTGGTCGAAGAAGAGCGCGTAGTTGGAGCCGATGGCCACGGCCAGCAGCAGGCCCACGAGGTGCAGGATGCCCAGCGCCGTGCCCAGGCCCGTCATCACCGCGAGCACGATCACGACCGCGGCCGCCACCGGCTGGGCGATGCGCAGCAGGCGGCGCCACGAACGCAGGTGGAGCCCGAGCAGCACGCACACCGCCAGGGCGCCGAGCAGCGCCTGCACCAAGGCCTCTTTCAGGTAGCGGGCATACAGCGAACTGACCTCGTCGGCGATGTTGACGACGTGGGTGCCGGGCAGGTCGGCCAGCGCGGCGCGCAGCTTGGCCATGTCGATCGTGGCCTGGTCGACGGGCTGCACGCGCAGCAGGGCACGCCAGGGGCGCGTGCCACCGGCCGAGGCATCGCCCGGCAGCACCTGGGCGGCGAGCGCCGCGGCCAGCGGCGTGCCTGTCAGCGAGGCGAGCGTGAGCACCGGTTGCTGGCGCGCGGCCTCCACGTCGGCGAGAAACGCCTGCAGGCGCCGCGCGGGCAAGGGACCGTCGACCGTGGCCGCCTCGAGGTGGGCCCGCAGCACCTCGGGCGCGGGCAAGGCGTCGCGCCGCTTCTGCTGCGTGCCGGGGCTCGGCAAGAGCCGGGCTGGCGACTCATAGCCGCCGATCACGCCGGCTTCGACCAGCTTGTCGAGACGCTGGCCGGCGGCCTCGGCCTGGGCCAGCACGCCGGCCTCGTCGGCCGCCGCCACGGCGACGATGGTGCCGTTGTCGGAAGCGCCGATGTCCTGGCGCAACTCTTCGTCAAGGCGGATCTGCTCCGGGCCCACCGGGTTCAGCGAGGCCAGGTTGGCATGCCAGGCCGACGGCCACCAGGCGAGCGCCGCGGCCGCCGCCACCGTGAGCGCCGCCAGTGGCCCCCTCAGCCGCGGCAGCACGGCGCTGCACCAGCCGACTGCCTGCCCGAGCCGCTGCCGCATGCCGGCACCCGGCGCGCCGTCGGGGGTGATCACGGTGAAGACGTAGCGGGTGGTGAGGGCCGCGGCGGCGAGGCCGGCGACCGAGAAGAGGCCCAGCTGCGCGAGGCCGGGGAAGCCCGAGAAGAGCAGCGCGGCAAAGCCGCAGATCGACGTCCAGAGCCCCAGGCGCACGGTGGGCCAGCTCTCGGCCTTCCAGCGCGCTGCCCCGTCGCCTCGCGGCGCGCCGGGGCGCGAGCGGGCCTGGATCAGGTAGTAGATCGCGTAGTCGACCGCCTCGCCGATCAGCGTGGTGCCGAAGCCGAGCGTCATGCCGTGCACGTTGCCGAAGGCCAGGCTCACCGCTGCCACGCCGGCGAGCACACCGCAGGCGACCGGCAGCACGGCGATCAGCAGCGTGCGCAACGAGCCCCCAAAGGAGAACAGCAGGATGCCGACGATGGCCACGCCGCCGGCGATCGCGAGCATCTCGACTTCGCGCTTGATCTTCTCTCGCGAGCCCACCGAGAAGCTCGCCGGGCCGGTGACCAGCAGGCTCACGCCCTCGGCCTTGAGCGTGGCGAAACGCTCGCGCACCTGCTGCAAGGCGCGCTCCTGGCCGTCGAGGTCGGCGCCGTCGGCGTTGGTGGTGGCCAGCAGCACCGCACGCTGGCCGTCACGCGACACCCACACGCCGCCCTCCATGCGCGGCGCCTGTGCCGGCAGCATGCCTTCGGCCATGCGGATGGTCTCGCCGGTCGGGTCGCGCAGGATCACCGGCTTGATGAGCGCGCCGGCCGGCGTGCCGAGCAGCGAGGTGGTCTCGTCGATGCCGGCCTTGAGGCCGTCGACGCTGAAGCGCTGCGCATCGACCGCCGGGCTCAGCAGGTAGCGGTGGTCGAAGAGGAACTTGCCGGTGGCCTCGAACTGCGTGTTGTCGCCGTTGTGCACAGCGTCGAACGCACCGCTCTGCCGCAGTGCCTGCGCGAGCTGGCGCGAGGCTGCCTGCCGCGCGGCCGGCGTGCCGCCTTCGAGGCCGATCAGCACCAGCCGCGCGGCGACGCCGCTGCGCAGCTGGTCGAGGAGCACCGCCTGCTCGGCACTGGGTGTCGAGGGCAGAAAGGCCGACAGGTCGGCCACATAGTGCGTGCGCCAGGCGATGCCGATGGCCACCGCCACGCAGGCCAGCCACACCACCAGCACCCCGCGGCGGAACAGGGCCGCGGCGCGCTGCAGCGCGCCTTTCTCTTCGGGGTTCAATTCGGCGTGCCCGGCGCGCGCACGGACGAGACCTGCTCGATGGTCATCACCGAGCGGTCGCCATCGGCCATCACGACGGTCACTTCACGCACCCACGACTGCTGGCCGGTGATCACCACCGAGCGCACGAGGTCGCGCACCTGCTGCTCGATGGGCACGAGCTCCATCGTCCAGCGCTGCGCCTGGCCGCTCACGGTCGCGTTGAAGTTGCGCTCGATGGCCTGGCGGTTGCCGGTCAGCGTGCCGCGGATCGCCTCGACCATCACGGCCGCTTCGGGCACGGCGTCGAGCCGGTAGGTGCGGGTGCGGTTGTTCGAGGTCAGCGCGAGCTGGTTGCCCACGACCGACACCTTCTCGGGCCGCGGCTTCAAGGTTTCGCGCACGAAGGTGTCGGGCGCGGAAAAGGTCAGCCGGCCCGACGACTCGAGCGTGCGCTCCAGCATGGCCACCGAGCGCTTCTCGGTGAACACCGCTTCGCCGCTCTTCACCTGCGCCATCAGGCGCGCGAGCTCGGGCAGGTCGAAGGCTGCATGCGCCCGCAGCGGTGCCAACAGCAGCAGGCACGCGAACGCGGCGGCCCAGACCTCAGGGCGCAGCAGGCGAAGCGGGAGCAGGCGAAGAAGGAGCATCAGCAGCGGCCCAGAAATCGTAGAAGTTGAACCAGTTGTACGGTGACTCAACGCACGCGGCCTCGAGGCGGCGCACATAACGCTCGAGCGCCTCTCGCACCTGCTGGTCGACGGCCTCGCGGCTGTCGTTCCCCGCCTCGCGGAAATCGGCCAGCTCGGAGAAGGTCAGCTCGTACCGGTTGCCGCCATGGTAGAGCCCGGCGGAAAAGACCACGCGCCGCTTGAGCATCGCCGCCAGGCGGAAAGGGCCATCGGAAAACGGGGCCGGGCGGCCGAGGAAGTCGATCCAGTGGGTGCGCGAGCGGCCGGCGCCGCCGGGCAGCGTGCGGTCGGCAAGCAGGCCCGCGATGCCGCCGCCATCGAGGAAGCGCCGCAGCGCCAGCATCGCCCCCGCCTGCCCGAGCGCGATGGTGTGCAGCTTCGCCTTGGGCGCCACGGCCGCCAGCATGGCGTTGATCATGCGGGCGTTGTTCTCGTACATGAGCATCGCCACACGCTCGCCACGCGCCTCGCCGCCGGCGCGCATGGCCTCGAAGCTGCCGAGGTGGGCACCGATGGTGATCACGCCCTCGCCCTGCGCGAGCGGCCTGTGGATGGCCTCGCCGTTCGTCGTCGTCACCTGGAAGAGGTCAAAGCGCTCCTGCAGGAAGTAGATGCGGTCGAGCACGGTGGCCGCGAAGGCATGCACATGGCGGTAGCCGTCGGCGAACGTGGCCGGGCGCTGGAGCGCACGGGCCAGGTATTCGCGGGAGGCACGGCGCGCCTTGCCGTTGGCGAGCACGAAGTAGAGCGTGATCGGGTGCAGCAGCAGGCGCGTCAGCGGTCGGCCCACGCCTGTCGCGATCCAACGGATCAGCGTCAGCGCCCACATGTGGCTGCGCTCGGGCTCGGTGGACCAGTCCGCTGGCGGGCTGGCCTTGACGCCGGGCTTTGGCTGCTCGGTCATGGCGTGCGCTCGAAATGGCCCGAGGCGACGCTGCGCTCGGCCACCTTCACCTCGAACCGCAGCGCGGTCGGGCTGTCGGTGAACTGGATCGACAAGGTGCTGCCAGGCCGCACCGGCGACAGGAACTTGGCCGCCCCGAGGCGCGGCGACGGGCCGAGCTGCGCGGCCAGGGACGGGTCGCGCAGCGCGGCCTCGAGCACTTCCGACAGCAGCGACACGCCCGGCAGCAGCGGCTGCCCGGGGAAGTGGCCGGCAAACGCCGGATGGTCGAGGGGAATGAACACGTCCACGGAAACGCTCGCAGGGAAAGACGCGGCTCAGCGGCGCGAGGCCTGCGCCAGCACCTGCTCGGCCCAGGCCGCGAACGCGGTCGTGGGCAGCTTGCCCGTGCCCTGAACACGTGGCAGCTCAGGCACCTGCACCACACGCCGCGGCAGGAAGGCCGGGTCGACCCGCAGCCGCATCTCGGCGACCACGCGCTTGTGGATCTCTTCGGCCGACACGTCGGGCGCCACGACGAAGGCGACCAGGCGCACCACGCCGTCGGGCGCATCGTGCGGGAGCCAGAACGCGCCGTCGCGCACACCCTCGATGCCGTTCAGGTGGTAGTTGAGGTGGCCGAGCGAGCTGCGCTTGCCGGCGATGTTGATGAGGTCGTTGGAGCGGCCGAGCAGCCGGAAGCTCGTCGGGTTCACGACCTCCAGCACGTCGGCGAGCGTGGTCGGCTGCGGCACATGGCCGCCCTGCGCGACCGAGGCGTCGCCGTCGCCGCTGAGCTGCACGCCGTCGAAGGTGGTCCACTCGGCCCCCTGCACCGTGCGGCGGGTGGCGACCTGACCCGTCTCGGTGGAGCCGTAGATCTCGACCAGCGGCGCGGCAAGGCCCGCTTCGGCCCGCGCGGCCAGCTGGGGCGACAAGGGCGCGGTGGCGCACAGCGTGAGGTCGATCGCCGGCAGCGCCACGCCCGAATCGAGCAGCGACTTGAGGTGGAACGGCGTCGTCACCAGCATGCGCGGGCGTGGAGCCCGCGCGAGGGCGGCGGCGATGTCGGCCGGGTAGAAGGGCCGCTCGGTGTCGACCGTCGCCCCGCCAAGCAGCGACAGCAGCACGCTCGACTCGAAGCCATACATGTGCTGCGCCGGCACGGTGGCCACGAGCGTGACGCCGACGAAGCTTGAAAGCCCCATGTACTGCGCCAGCCGCGTCGCTTCGGCTTCGCAGCCGAGCCGCAGGAAGCCCCAGGCCTTGGCGTGCGGCACCGGCGTGCCGGTGGAGCCGGAGGTCAGCACCTGCACTGCGGTGGCCGATTCCACGACCTCGGGAATGCTGGGCGCGGCCGGGGTGGATGCATGCCCTTCCGCGTGCCACACATGGTGCACGGTTCCGGCCTCGACGTGGTCGGTGAGCACGTAGGTACCCGGAAAGAGACCGCGCAGCCGTTCGACCATGTCGGGCGTGAAATTGGGCGGCAGGAGGCTGCACTGTCCACGCACGAGGGCGGCGCCGAGGCCCACTGCGAACCGGTAGCGGTCGCCGCTCAGGTTGAGCATGGCGCCGGTCTCGGGCAGGCGCTCGGCCAGGGTCTGCACGTCGGCGAGGTACTGACGGCGCGAGATGTCGACGCCGTGACGGCGGGCGAGCGGCGCCTCCAGGTCGCCGGTCCACAACAACGGGGTCGCGCTCACTGGGGCACCTTGGGCGCCTGGGGCTTGCCGCTGTTCATGTAGGCGTTGATCGCATCGGCGACCGAGGAACGTGCGAACTCCGGGTGCAGGCGGTAGCGCAGGGAGTATTCGCCGATGAACATCGCGCCGGTGGCGATGGGCGTCACGAGGTTCGCGAACACCGCCCAGGTGTCGAAGCTGAAGCCGAAGAACAGCACCAGCGAGATCGTGACGATGACGAGGAAGAAGATCGTCCACGCCGCCGTCACCTGGCGGGTGTAGGCGAAGTGCGCGGGCGGCAGGTCCTTGCCGTGCACACGCTGCGCCACCGAGGTGATGATTGACGTGCGCCCCGGCAGCAGCGTGCTGCCGAAGAAAAGCGCGAGCAGGAAATTGATGCCGGCGTGCTGCAGCAGGTAGAGCGCATGCGAGGTGACGCGGATGCCGAGCATCGCCTGCACGCACAGCGCCACGAGGGCCGCCACCACGCCCAGGGCAACCCCGTTGTGTCCGCTGCGCCAGGCGCCCAGGCCGACGATCACGAGCATGGGCGACAACACGCCCACCACGTTCCAGGCCGAGGCCTCGGTCTGCGTCATCAGCCAGTGCGAGGCCAGCACGTAGGCCAGGCCCACCAGCAGCACCAGGCCGACCCGGGTGGCAACTCGGACTTGCATGCCACTCACCTCACTTGGTGCGGTTGGCGGCGATGTGGTCGGTCAGGCTGGCCAGCGAGGTGAAGATGCGCACGTTGTCCTGGTCGTCCGAGCGCAGCTGGAAGCCATAACGCTGCGACACCACGAGCGCGACCTCCAGGATGTCGATCGAATCCAGCCCCAGGCCTTCGCCATAGAGCGCAGCCTGCGGGTCGATCGTCTCGGGCGCGGTCTCGAGGTTGAGCGCTTCGACGAGCAGCACAGCCACTTCGCGCTGGAGCTCGGTTTGGGTGGAAGTCATGCGTGGAATCTACGGGTGGAGGGCATGGCGCTTGCGCGCACACAGGCCCGGTTCGGCGGGGGTCGCAGTTTATCAAAGGGGTCTGCGTTCATCGCCTCACACAGAGAGGTGAGAACGCAGGGCCCGGAAGGGTCAATTCAGCGCTCGAAAGGCCGCGTCAGCGCAAACCCGCTGCCGTCGGTGACACCGTCGCCGGGCGGCGCACCACCGCCACGTGCCGCGGCGTTCAGGCGGTCGATCTCGGCGTAGGCAAAGCGCAGCTGGCCTTCGAGCCGCGTGACCGACGAGCGCTGCTCGGCGGCAAACGCCGCCTGGCGCTCGCGCGCCGACAACTTTTCCTTCTCGAGCTCGGCTTGCAGGCGGGCGTTGACCGCGCGGGCGTTCTGGGTGCTGGCGGCGACCTGCTCGCGGGCCGCGGCCACCAGCCGGGCATGGCGCGCCGTCGCGCGGCTGCCGATGACGCGCCAGGTCACGGCGGCGCCCAGCACGGCCCCAATGAGGCCGGCGCTCAGTGCCGTGGCAATTCCCATCACGTCCATCGTCGCCCTTCCCTCGCAGCGCACACCGTCACGTGCGGTCGTCAGCTGCGCAAACCCAGAGCGTAACGAGGCGACGCCGGCTTGTCAGCGCTGGCGGCTCATGACGCCGTGACAAAGTGCGCGCTGACCTGCAAATCCGTGCTGCGAAGCAGCACCTCAGGCGCGGCGCGGTCGCACCCTGGCAGCGGCGGCCTTCGCCTGCCGGCGCGCGACGTCCACGTCGGCATCGAAGGCCAGCGCGACGCCCATGCGCCGTTTCAGGAAGCTCTCGGGCTTGCCGAAGAGGCGCAGCTCGGTGTTGGGCACGCGCAGCGCTTCGTCGACGCCGTCGAAGGCGATGCCGGTCGCGTCGACGCCGCCGTAGATGACGGCACTCGCACCCGGGCTCTTGAGTGCGGTGCTGACCGGCAGTCCCAGGATGGCGCGGGCGTGCAGCTCGAATTCGTTCTGCCACTGCGTGATCATCGTGACCATGCCGGTGTCGTGCGGGCGCGGGCTGACCTCGCTGAACCAGACCTGCTCGCCTTTCACGAAGAGCTCCACGCCGAAGAGCCCCTGGCCTCCGAGGTTGTCGGTGACGGCCTTGGCGATCTCGCGCGAGCGTTGCAGGGCGATGGGTGACATCGGGTGCGGCTGCCAGCTCTCCACGTAGTCGCCGCTGACCTGGATGTGGCCGATCGGGTCGCAGAAATGCGTCTCGACCTCGCCCCCCGCGCCCAGCGCCCGCACGGTGAGCTGGGTGATCTCGTAGTCGAAGGCGATGAAGCCTTCGACGATCACCCGGCCATGGCTCACGCGGCCGCCGGCCATGGCGTGGTCCCAGGCCTTCTGCACGTCGGCCGGGCCGTCGATCTTGCTCTGGCCTTTGCCGGAACTGCTCATCACGGGCTTCACGATGCAGGGGTAGCCGATCCCCTTGTTTTCGCCCGAGCCCTCGATGGCCGCCTGCAACTCGGCCAGCGAATCGCAGAAGACATACGGACTGGTCGGCAGCTTCAGCGTCTCGGCCGCCAGGCGGCGGATGCCTTCGCGGTCCATCGTGAGCCGCGCCGCGCGGGCCGTGGGGATCACGCGCACGGTGCCGGCGGCCTCCAGTTCCTCGAGCATGGGCGTCGCGATGGCTTCGATCTCGGGCACCACGAGGTGCGGCCGCTCCGCCTCGATCAAGGCCTTGAGCTGGGCCGGGTCGCTCATCGTGATCGTGCGGGCATGGTGGGCCACCTGCTGGCCGGGCGCGTGCTCGTAGCGGTCGACCGCGATCGTCTCCACGCCCAGGCGCTGCAGCGCGATCAGCACCTCCTTGCCGAGCTCGCCGCTGCCCAGCAGCATGACTTTGGTGGCCGAGGGCGAGAGGGGGGTGCCGAGGGTGGTCATGGGGCTCTTGAAGTGCGCAAGGAGGTGCCCATTCTAGAAAGCCGATGCTCAACAAAGATTTATCATCGCGGCCCATGCCGTCCGCCCACCACGACGTGGCGCAGATCCGCCTGGACAACGCATTGGCGCTGTTCGACGAGTTCGTGCACGCCACCGTCAAACACGCCGATGCCGCCACCTTGCGCGGCCTGGAGCGCCGCTTCGCAGAGCGCCTGCAGATCCAACCCAGTTACTGGAGCCAGATCAAAGGCCGCTCGCGCCAGATCGGCGAGCGCCTCGCGCGCCAGTTCGAGCAGCTGAGCCACAAGCCCATGGGCTGGATGGACGAGCCGCACGGCAGCGCCGCCCAGGGCGCCAGTGCCTTGCAGGCCGAGCCCGAGCCGGCCTCCAGCCTGCCGCAGGACGACGACGAGCGCTTCATCGTCGGCCTCGTGCTCACCTACTACCGCCGACACCCGCAGCGTGCCCGCACACGCCTGCTGGACCTGCTGGGCGAGGTGCTGGCCCCAACGCCGCCCGCTGCGAGCCCTGCACCGAAGAAGCCGGCGCCGATCGATGACCCGCACAGCCTGTGGCTGAGCAGCCAGGCCGGCGTGGCGCCGCTGAAGCGAAAGCGCTGACCCCCCAAAAGAGGTGAGCAATACCTCTTGCGCAAGATAATCAGTTGTTTATCATTTGCGCAAGTTGCGGAGCCGGCCGTACCGCAGCGACACCCCACCGATCCACCCTCACCCGGAACGCCATGTCGACACCCGTCTGCCACCTGACCGAACGCCCGTCGCGCGTTCTCGGTGCAGCCATCGCCGTGGAGGCGCCGCCGGGGCCGTTGCTCACCTGAGCTCTTGCCGAAGAGCCTCGCACGGCCCGGGTTGCGTCAAACGCCCCGGGCCGTTTTGTTTGTGTCGTGCGGACCGTCGTCCGCCAAGGAGTTCCTCATGAAATTCACCGTCGTCACCCCGAAGCCACGCAACCCCTTCGCGCCCGCCGCGCACCTGCGCCATGGCGGCGGCCACCGATCGAGCACCGGCGCACTGCGCCAACGCTCGCGCCGAGAGCTGCGAGAGGCGCTCGGCCAGCTCGACCACCGAAAGCACAGCCCATGACCCCCTGCCCGCCACGAGCGGGCAGTGACTGAAGGACATCACCATGACCCATCTGAGACTCGTGACGTGGAGCCCCGACGAAGCGGCGGCACGCCCCCGGGCCCACCCCTTGCGCCGCCTGGCCGCCACCGTCTTGCGCAGCGCAAGCCGCCTGCTCGCCCGCCTGGCCCTGCGCGTGGCCGAGCCGCCCGAGCGCACATGGCCCCGGCTGCCCGAGGCGCTGGAGTTCTACGCCGACGCCAGCGCGCCCGAAGGCGCGCTCTACCTCGACGGCCATCTGATCGGCCACCTGCCCGGCGTCAAGCGCTTGTAGCGCCGCAGCGCGCCCGCGGGTGAGGCCTGCAAACGCAGGCACACTCGCGGGCATGCCGCCCCTGCTCTCGCTGGATCACGTCGACAAGCGCTACGCCAATGGGGTGCTGGCCTTGCGCGACGTGTCGCTCGGGGTTGGGCCGCACGAGTTCGTCTCGCTGCTGGGCCCGTCGGGTTGCGGCAAGAGCACCGCGCTGCGGCTGGTCGCGGGGCTGGACCGGGCGACCAGGGGCACCGTGTCGGCCCCGGCGCTGAACCCCAGCGCGCCGGCCGACACCGCCTGCGTCTTCCAGGACGCCACGCTGATGCCCTGGGCCAGCGTGTTCGACAACGTGTGGCTGCCGCTGCGCATCGCCGGCCTCTCGCGCGCGCAAGCCGCAGAGCGTGTCGATGCCGTGCTGCGCCTCGTGGGCCTCGCCGACTTCGCGCGCGCCTCCCCGGCCGAGCTTTCCGGCGGCATGAAGATGCGCGCCTCGATCGCGCGGGCGCTGGTGGCGCAACCGCGCGTGCTGCTGATGGACGAGCCCTTCGCCGCGCTCGACGAATTCACCCGCCAGAAGCTCAACGACGACCTGCTGCGCTGGTGGCAGGGCGGCACGCTGGCGGTGCTCTTCGTCACGCACAGCATCTACGAGTCGGTGTACCTGAGCCAGCGGGTGCTGGTGATGGGCGCGCGGCCCGGCCGCGTGGTCGACGAGGTGGTGATCGACGAGCCCTACCCGCGCAGCCCGGCGTTTCGCAGCTCCGAGCGCTTCCTTGGCATCTGCCAGCGCATCGGCCAGGCACTCGAAGCCTCGCAGGTGGCCGGTTGATGCGGCGGGCCTTGCCGGTTCTCACGCTGCTGGCGCTCATCGCGGCATGGGAGGCGCTGGTGCGCCTCGCGCAGATCCCGCACTACACGCTGCCCGCACCGAGCCTCGTGCTGCAGACGCTGTTCACCCACTTCGGCTCGCTCGCCGCCAGCTGGTGGTTCACGCTCAAGATCACCTTCGGCGCGCTGCTGCTGGCGTGTGCCGGGGGCGTGCTGATCGCGGCGGTGTTTGCCTTGTCACGCCCGGTGGAACACGCGCTCTTCCCCATCGCCGTGGTGCTGCAGGTCACGCCCATCGTGGCGGTGGCGCCGCTGATCCTGATCTACGTCGAAAGCACCACCGCGGCGCTGCTGCTGTGCGCGTGGATCGTGGCCTTCTTTCCCATCCTCTCCAACACCGTGATCGGCCTGCGTGCGGCCGACCGTCAGCTGCACGACCTCTTCCGCCTGTACCGTGCCTCGCCACTGCAGCGGCTGCGCTGGCTGCTGGTGCCGAGCGCCTTGCCCTACTTCGTGGCGGGACTCAAAATCTCCGGCGGCCTGAGCCTCATCGGCGCCGTCACGGCCGAGATGGTGGCCGGCGCGGCGGGCCGCGAAACGGGGCTGGCCTCGCGCATCCTGGAGGCCAGCTTCCGCACCGAGACGCCGAAGATGTTTGCTGCCCTGCTGCTGCTCGTGCTGACCGGTGTGCTGATCTTCTGGAGCTTCAACGCGCTGTCGCGTGCCTTGCTCGGGCGATGGCATGCCATCGAATCGTCCAACCCCCACTGACCCCCCTTCTTCCTGGAGCCTTCATGCTGCGCACACTCGCCCTCGCCGCGCTTGCGGCCACCGCCGGCACCGCCGCCTTCGCCCAAGACAAGGTGACCTTCGCGACCAACTGGAAGGCGCAGGCCGCGCACGGCGGCTTCTACCAGGCCGTCGCCGACGGCACCTACAAGAAGTACGGGCTCGACGTGACCATCCAGCAAGGTGGCCCGCAGGTGAACAACCGGCCGCTGCTGCCCGCCGGCCGCATCGACTTCCTGATGACCGGCAACCTGCTGCACAGCTTCGACAACGTGAAGAACGGCGTGCCGACCGTGGTGGTGGCCGCCATGTTCCAGAAGGACCCGCAGGCCCTCATCGCCCACCCGGGCCAGGGCTACGAGAACTTTGCCGCGCTGAAGAACGCACCGGTGGCGCTGATCGCGAAAGACGGCCAGTTCAGCTGGTGGCAGTGGCTCAAGGTCACGCACGGCTTCAAGGACGAGGTGCTCAAGCCCTACAACTACAACCTCGGCCCCTTCCTCGCCAACATCAAGGCCATCCAGCAGGGCTACTCGGTGGCCGAGCCGATCTACGTGCAGAGCCAGGGCAAGTTCAAGCCGGTGGTGCACCTGCTCGCCGACCATGGTTTCTCGACCTACTCGACGTTGATCGAGGCGCGCGCCGAGACGGTCAAGGCCAAGCCGGATCTGGTGCAGCGCTTCGTCGACGCGTCCATCATCGGCTGGGTCAACTACCTCTATGGTGACCGCAAGGCGGCCGCCGCGCTCATGATCAAGGACAACCCAGAGATGACCGAGGCCGAGATGGAAGCCTCGGTCGCGCTGATGAAGCAGCAAGGCATCGTCGACTCGGGCGAGTCGCTTGCCGGAGGCATTGGGGCGATGAGCCAGGGGCGCATCAACGACTTCTATGCCCAGATGGTGAAGGCCGGGCTCTACAAGGCAGGCGAGGTCGACCTCTCGAAGGTGGCGGTGCTGCAGTTCGTCAACAAGAAGGTCGGCCTCGACCAGAAGGCCAAGCTCGGCGGGCGATGAAGGGGGAGCGCGCTCAAGTCCCCGATGACCAGGGCCGATAACCTCGGTAAGAAGTACTCCTGTGACAGCTGACGTGGAACCGATCGCCGCAACGCCCCCTCCGTTCATCACGCAGCCCCTGCGCGACCTGGATGCGTGGGTGAAGCACTTCCGCGACGCCGAGATCCCGGTGCTGGCCAGCACCTCCGACGCGCTCGAGGCGATGCGGGCGAACGAAGACGACGTCGACGCCAACCTCATCGGCGAGATGGTGGCCGACGACCCGCTGATGACACTCAAGGTGCTGGCCTACGCGTCGACGCACCGCCCGCCGCGGCTCATCACCGACGTGGAGACCGTGACCGCTGCCGTGGTGATGATGGGCATCTCGCCTTTCTTCGGCAATTTCGGCCTGCAACCTGCCGTCGAGGAGTGGCTGGCCGACGAACCCGAGGCGCTCGAAGGCGTGGGCGAGGTGCTGCGCCGTGCGCACCGCGCCGCGCAGTTCGCGCTCTCGTTCGCCGTGCACCGCATGGACCACGACGCCGCAGTGATCTACGAAGCCACGCTGCTGCACGACTTTGCCGAGATGCTGCTGTGGTGCCATGCGCCCACCTTGGCGTTGAAGATCCGCGCCGCGCAGAAGGCCGACCCGACGCTGCGCTCGCACGTGGTCCAACAACAGGTGCTGAACATCCAGCTCTTCGACCTGCAGCAGGCCCTGATGCGCGCCTGGGCCCTGCCCGAGCTGCTGATCCAGATCACCGACGACCGCCACGCACGCCACCCCTCGGTGCAGAACGTGATGCTGGCCGTGCGCTTGGCGCGCCACAGCGCCGAGAGCTGGGACAACCCGGCGATTCCCGACGACATCAGCGCGCTCTCGCAGCTGCTCAACCTTTCTGTCCCCGCCACCTTGCAGTTCGTGCGCGAGCTCGAAAGCTGAGGCCGGCGAGGCCCATCCACGGGCCGCTTGCCAAAACCGGCCGCACGCGGGAACCTACGGCTCTCTCGTCTGCACGAACCACAATGGCCAACGCTCACAAGGCAGTCAACCAAGGGGTCGCGCCGGTCACCTACGGCACCGGCACACGCCCGCCCCGCGGCGACTACGCTGCCGCCCGCGCCGACTACACCTGCGAACAGCAGTGGTCGCGCTACACACCCGAAGAACACGCGCTGTACGAGCGCCTCTACCAGCGCCAAGCTGCGCAGCTGGCGGGCCTGGCCTGCGAGGAGTTCATCGCGGCGGTTGAGCAGCTCGGCGAGCCGCATCGCATCCCCCGCTTCGACGCCTTGTCGGAACGGCTGCACCGCGCGACAGGGTGGGAAGTGGTGGCGGTGCCGGGGCTCATTCCCGAGGAAGCCTTCTTCGCGTTGCTTGCGCAGCGGCGCTTCCCCGTCACCGGGTGGATCCGCAAGCCGGAAGAGTTTGACTACGTGGTCGAGCCCGATGTCTTCCACGACCTCTTCGGCCATGTGCCGCTGCTGTTCAACCCGATGTTCGCCGACTACATGCAGGCCTACGGCGCCGGCGGTCTGAAGGCGAGCCGGCTGCAGGCCTGCGAGTACCTTGCCCGCCTGTACTGGTACACGGTGGAATTCGGGCTCATCGCCACGCCGCAAGGCCTGCGGGCGTATGGCGCCGGCATCCTCTCGTCGGCCGGCGAGCTGCGCCACAGCGTGCAGAGCGATGCGCCGCAGCGGCTGGGCTTCGACGTCGAGCGCATCATGCGCACCCGCTACCGCATCGACAGCTACCAGGCCACCTACTTCGTCATCACCGGCTTCCAGCAGCTTTTCGAGGCCACGGCACCCGACTTCACGCCGCTCTACGAGCGGGTGGCGCGCGAAGGCGAGCTCGCCGCCGAGGCGCGGCTGCCGAGCGACCGCGTCTACTGAGCGACCGTTTCCAGCACCGCCTGCAGCACCTGCGGGTGGTCGACCATGTGCACGTGGGCCATGCCCACCAGGTGGCGGTTGTCGGCCCCGGGGAGCGTGGCGGTAGAGGCCGGGAACACGACGTTGTCGCAATGGCTGTAGAAGCAGATGAAGCGCTCGAAGTGCTGCGCCGGCTCCAGTGCCTCGAGGGCTTTCTGCCAGTCGGTGCCGAGCGCCATCTCGCGGGCGTTTTGCGTGGTGGCGAAACGTGCGAGCCAGGTGCCGCGGTGCGGGCTGCCGATGGTGACGATGCGGTGCACGCGGCCCGCGCCTGACGCGGCGGCCCAGGCCCGGATCGCGAGTCCGCCCATGCTGTGGCCGACCAGCACCGGCGCGAGGCCGGTGGCTTGCTCGACGCGGCGCACGGCCGCGTCGATGATGGGCGCGTAGTCGCTGATGGTGCCGAACACCGGCTCCAGGTTCACCGCCACGTACGGCACGCCTTTCGCGCGGAGCTGCGGCATCCAGCGGTTCCAGAAGCCACGGTTGCAGACGAAGCCGTGCACCAGCACCACGCCGCGGCGGCCGGGGGAGGCCGGCAGGTGATCGGGCTCGCGCGTCGAGCGAAAGGGCTGCTGCCAGCAGAAGACCCGCGGCGCGGCCAGTACCTCGGCGAACCAGGCCTCGAAGAGCTGGGCCGGCGTGGCCTTGGGCGCCGGGTCCTGGCCATGAACGAACCACACGAGCACGAGTTCGATCGCCAGGAACACCGCATAGCCGAACACGATCACCGCCACGCCGGCCCAGGCCCACACGGCCTCGCCGCGTTGCAGGCACCAGGTGGCCCACGCGATGGCGGTGGCCAGAAGCCCGAGGGTGATGAACTGCTGGAGCCGAGCGAGCATGCGGCGATGCTAAGCGAGCAGTCGCACGTCTCGCCCGGTCAGCCGCTTGGCCAAGCCGGTGGCAAGGCGATTGGCCACGCCGTACACCGACAGCTGCGGGTTGGCGCCGATGCTCGTCGGGAAGAGCGAGCCGTCGTGCACCGACAGGTTGGCGAGCTGCCAGTGCTGGCCATCGGGCCTCACCACGCCCAGGCGCTCGCTGCCGGCCATCGCGCAACCGCCCATCACGTGCGCGCTGACGACACGCGTGAGCAGCGGCTTCATCGGCAGCGCCTGGATGGCTTCACGCGCCTGCGCCCAGGTGCTGTAGCGACCGGCGAGCTCGTGCACCGGGGTCACCTCGCGTGCGCCGGCGGCGAACTGGATCTCGGCCATGCTGAGCAGCGCGCGGCGTGCGCCGTCCATCACGTAGTCGTTCAAGGGGTAGCCGAGCACCGGAGAGCCATCATCGTGCAGCTGCACCGTGCCCCCGGGCGACTCGGCATGGAAGCCGTCGCGCAGCAGCGCCAGCAGGCCTTGGGTATGCGGGAACTGCTTCAGCTGCTCGGCCTGCGCAGGGCCGTGGCCCGAGAGCGTGGTGGACGTGATCAGGGGGTGCATCGGCGGCGCTTCGAGCTTGTAGCCCATCGGGCCGTCGATCGCGTGGGTGTGCAGGAAGTGATCGCTGTAGAGCGTCTGCGGCGCGCCGTCCCAGGCCTCGATGCGCTCGGCAAACGTGGCGGCCGAGATCACCACCGGGTGCAGGAAGGTGCGCCTGCCCAGCAGGCGGTGCGGATCGGGCACGCCCGAGCGCATCAGCAACGCGGGGCTGTTGATGGCGCCACCCGCGACGACGAAGTGGCGGGCGACGATGCGCACCGGCTGGGCGCCGGGGGCCGGTGCGCTGTTGTCCGTGACGGGGATGCACATGAGCGCCTGGACCTGGCCGTGCCCGACCACGAAGGTCTGCGCGCGGGTCTGCACGAGCAAGGTGGCGCCCCGGTCGAGCGCGACCGGCAGGGTCGTCACCAGCATCGACTGCTTCGCGTTCGTCGGACAGCCCATGCCGCAGGAACCGAGGTTCCAGCAGCCCTTGACGTTGCGCTGGATGCCGGCGGACGCAATGCCCAGGCGCTCAGCACCGGCCCGCAGCACTTCGTTGTTGCGGTTGGCCGGGGTCAGCCAGGGCACGATGTTCAGGCGCTCCTCGGCTTGTGCGAACCACGGCGCCATCTCGGCCTCGCCGTAGCTGGCGAGACCGAAATGCTGCCGCCAGTGCTGCAAGGTAGCGACGGGCGTGCGGAAGGAGCTCGTCCAGTTGACCGTGGTGGAGCCGCCGACGCAACGGCCCTGCAGGATGGTGATGGCCTTGTCGGCGGTCTTGCGTGCGCCGCTTTCCTGGTAGAGAGAAGGGTAGGCCTCGCTCTCGAGCTGGCGGAAGTCGCTGCTGCTCTTGAGCGGCCCTTCTTCGATCAGCACCACCTGCAGGCCGGCCTGCGTCAACAGCTCGGCCGTGATACCGGCACCGGCACCGGTGCCGACAATGGCCACGTCGCAACTCAACTCGGCGGGCGCGGCGCCGTGTGCGCCGCCCAGCACGCGCCAGCCACGGCGCAGGCCGTCCTGGATGGGGTCGGGGATGCTCGGGCGAGCGGTCGGGGCGGGCGTCGTCATAGCGCGCGCGGGCCGGGGTAGCCGAGCTTCGGCCAGGCCGAAGCATCCGAGTAGAAGGCTGCGTTGGTGATGTCGCGCAACGCGTGATACGCCTGCTGGCGCACGGCGATGCCGGAGCGTCGCATGTCGTCCAAGCTGGCCTGCAGGGCCTCGACACTTGCATCGGGCCAATCGGCCGACAGGCCGGCGAGCAGCCGGCGGCCGGGCGTCGTGGAGAGAAGGGACAGCAATTGGGACAGCTCGGCCTGTACGTGCGGCGGGAACGCCCGGAGCACGTCGTCGAGGCGGCCCATGTGCGCCGTGAGGGCGGTTTTCGCTTCGGGCTGCGTCGAGGGAAGGGTGCCGTGCAGCACTGCACGCGCCACCGCCTCGAAGACATCCCTGCCGGCGGCCGTGAGACGCCCGCCGAGCAGGCCCGGCTGCACCAGCGCGACGCCTCCGCCTGCAAGCGCCAGCAGCGCCGCTGCGCCTGCACCGAGTTTCAAGAGACGGCGTCGTTGCATGAGGCGCCGAGTGTTGCATCATTCCCTCGGCACGCCGTAGAGATGAACGACTAGTCGGCGCCATGAGAAACCCGAGCTTCACGATGCCCACGCCTGCCGCCCTCATCCTTGCGCACCTTGAAACCGTTGAACGCGAACGCCGCACCCGAGCGGCCACACCGGCGCTGCAGGCACGCGTGCAGGCGGTGAAGGCATATCAGCAACGGCGCTTCTCGCACACCTATGCCGACCTGCTGAAGACTCCCCGGTATGGCGCGGCAGCGCGCTTCTTTCTCGACGAGCTCTACGGCCCGGGTGACTTCAGCCAGCGCGACGCCCAGTTCGCACGCGTCGTGCCCGCGCTGGTTCGCCTCTTTCCGCGCGACGTGGTCGACACCGTGGCCACGCTCGCGCAGTTGCATGCGCTGTCGGAGGAGCTGGATTCGGCGATGGGGACGAAGGTGCCCGATGAGGCGGTCGATGCGGGTGTGTACCTGAACGCCTGGAGGCACGTCGGGCGCCTCGCCGATCGGCAGCAGCAGATTGAGTTGACGCTTGCGGTGGGGCGGGACCTGTACACCCTCACGCGCAAGCCCCTGCTGAGGCACAGCCTGCGCATGATGCGCGGCCCAGCGCGCGCCGCCGGGCTGTCCGCCCTGCAGGGCTTTTTGGAGAGCGGCTTCGACACCTTTCAGGCGATGCGGGGTGCGGAGGAGTTCCTTGCCACAGTGAGCGCCAGCGAGCAAACCCTGCTTCAGGCGCTGTTTGGCGCGGAAAGTGCGCCGATCTTGCAGGCGCTAGGACAACTACCGTAGCCGCTGCAGAGCAGCGACTGGGATCATCCGCGCGGTCAAAACTCGGTGTGAACAGCATGGAAAAACCCTGGCTGAAGAGCTACCCCCCGGGCGTTCCGACGGACGTCAACCTCAACCAGTACAACTCGCTCGTCGAGCTGCTCGAGGAGTCGTACGCCAAGTATGGCGAACGCACCGCGGCCATCTGCATGGAGGCCGGGCTCAAGTTCCGGGACATCGACCGCATGTCGACCGCGCTCGCCGCCTGGTTGCAAGCCAAGGGGCTTCAGCCGGGAGCGCGCGTGGCGATCATGATGCCCAACGTGCTTCAGTACATGCCGGCGATTGCCGCCATCCTGAGGGGCGGGTTCGTGGTGGTCAACGTCAACCCGCTCTACACGCCGCGTGAACTCGAGCACCAGCTCAAAGATTCTGGCGCCGAAGCGATCTTCATTCTGGAGAATTTCGCCAAGACGCTGGAGCAGGTGATCACCTCGACCAAGGTGCGGCATGTGGTGCTCGCGGCCATGGGCGACCTGCTCGGCACAGGCAAGGGTGCGCTCGTCAACTTCGTCGTGCGGAACGTGAAGAAGATGGTGCCGCCGTTCCGCCTGCCCCTGAACGATGGGCACACCGTGACGCGTTTTAACGCCGCTGTGTCCGAGGGCTCACGGCAAACCTTGCAGCGGCCGAAGCTCACTCCCGAAAGCGTCGCATTTCTGCAGTACACCGGCGGCACGACGGGGGTGTCAAAGGGCGCGACCCTGTTGCATCGGAACGTCGTGGCCAACATCCTGCAGTCGGAAGCGTGGTTCCAGCCGCGGCTGGCGACGATCGACGACAAGGTGCAGATGGTCGCCGTGTGCGCCCTGCCGCTGTATCACATCTTCGCGCTGACGGCGTGCTACATGCTTGGCGCTCGGTTGGGCATCCTGAACCTGCTGATCCCCAATCCTCGCGACATTCCTGGCTTCATCGCGACTTTGCGCAAACATCAGGTGCACATGTTCCCGGCGGTGAACACGCTCTTCAACGCGCTGGCCAATCATCCCGATTTTGCGAAGCTCGACTTCTCGGGACTCAAGATCTCAAACGGCGGCGGCATGGCGGTCCAGCAGTCGACGGCAGAACGCTGGCTCAAGATCACCGGCTGCCCGGTGGTGGAGGGCTACGGCCTTTCCGAAACCTCGCCAGTGGCGACGATCAACCGCTTCGACATTTCTGGTTTCACCGGCTCCATCGGTCTTCCTGTGCCACTGACCGACATTGCCATCCGCGATGATGAGGGGCGCGATGTTCCGTACGGCGAGCCCGGCGAGATCTGCATTCGTGGTCCACAGGTGATGGCCGGCTACTGGAATCGCCCTGACGAGACCGCCAAAGTCATGACGCCCGACGGATTCTTCAAATCGGGTGACGTGGGTGTCATGGATGCCAATGGCTATACCAAGATCGTCGATCGAAAGAAGGACATGATCTTGGTGTCCGGCTTCAACGTCTATCCGAATGAAATCGAGCAAGTCGTGGGCATGCACCCTGGGGTCTTGGAGTGTGCCGCGATCGGAGTGCCAGATGACAAGTCAGGGGAGGCAGTGAAGCTGTTTGTGGTCCGGAAGGATCCGACACTGACGGAAGCCACGCTCTTCGAGTACTGCACGCAAAACTTTACCGGCTACAAGCGGCCGAAATACATTGAGTTCCGAGACGACTTGCCCAAATCGAACGTCGGAAAGATTCTTCGACGCGAACTGAGAATACCGGCGTAGGTCCGGCGGCAAGGAAAGAGGGAGTTCGACGTGCAACTCCTCTTTGCCGCCGATTTCTTGGAATCAGGCGACTTTTAAAGTCCAAAGCAAAACCCCCGCCACATATGCGGCGGGGGTTTTTTATTAATAGCCTGACAATGTCCTACTTTCACACGGGAATCCGCACTATCATCGGCGCTGAGGCGTTTCACTGTCCTGTTCGGGATGGGAAGGAGTGGGACCACCTCGCTATGGTCATCAGGCTTAACCGGTCACTGCTTTGATACTTCAAAGCAGCCAATTTGTAGAGTCGTTTGTAGTTCGCGAACCGAACCACAAATCAGCAAATTTGATTGCGCCGAACTTCTTTGAAGATCGACATAACTGCTTTACCCATAAGACATTCGTCAAAATTATAGGGTCAAGCCTCACGAGCAATTAGTACTGGTTAGCTTAACGTATTACTACGCTTCCACACCCAGCCTATCAACGTCCTGGTCTCGAACGACTCTTTAGGGGGCTCAAGGCCCCGGCAAGACTTATCTTAAGACGAGTTTCCCGCTTAGATGCTTTCAGCGGTTATCTCTTCCGCACATAGCTACTCGGCAATGCCACTGGCGTGACAACCGATACACCAGAGGTGCGTCCACTCCGGTCCTCTCGTACTAGGAGCAGGCTCTCTCAATCTTGCAGCGCCCACGGAAGATAGGGACCAAACTGTCTCACGACGTTTTAAACCCAGCTCACGTACCTCTTTAAATGGCGAACAGCCATACCCTTGGGACCGGCTACAGCCCCAGGATGAGATGAGCCGACATCGAGGTGCCAAACACCGCCGTCGATATGAACTCTTGGGCGGTATCAGCCTGTTATCCCCAGAGTACCTTTTATCCGTTGAGCGATGGCCCTTCCATACAGAACCACCGGATCACTTAGTCCTACTTTCGTACCTGCTCGACTTGTCAGTCTCGCAGTCAAGCACGCTTATGCCTATGCACTATCAGCACGATTTCCGACCGTGCCTAGCGTACCTTCGAACTCCTCCGTTACGCTTTGGGAGGAGACCGCCCCAGTCAAACTGCCCACCATACACTGTCCCCAACCCGGATAACGGGCCAAGGTTAGAACCTCAAACACACCAGGGTGGTATTTCAACGTTGGCTCCACGACACCTAGCGGCACCGCTTCAAAGCCTCCCACCTATCCTACACAGATCTGTTCAAAGTCCAATGTAAAGCTACAGTAAAGGTTCATGGGGTCTTTCCGTCTTTCCGCGGGGAGATTGCATCATCACAAACATTTCAACTTCGCTGAGTCTCTGGAGGAGACAGTGTGGCCATCATTACGCCATTCGTGCAGGTCGGAACTTACCCGACAAGGAATTTCGCTACCTTAGGACCGTTATAGTTACGGCCGCCGTTTACTGGGACTTCAGTCAAGAGCTTGCACCCCATCATTTAATCTTCCAGCACCGGGCAGGCGTCACACCCTATACGTCGACTTTCGTCTTTGCAGAGTGCTGTGTTTTTAATAAACAGTTGCAGCCACCGATTCTCTGCGGCCTCATTGGGCTCCCCCTGTACGGGTTCACCTACTAAAGGCACACCTTCTTCCGAAGTTACGGTGTCAATTTGCCGAGTTCCTTCTCCAGAGTTCTCTCAAGCGCCTTAGAATACTCATCTCGCGCACCAGTGTCGGTTTGCGGTACGGTCGTATGTAGCTGGAGCTTAGTGGCTTTTCCTGGAAGCAGGGTATCACTCACTTCAGCGGCAAGCCGCCTCGTTATCACGCCTCATCTAAACCCTCCGGATTTGCCTAAAGGGTATGACTACACGCTTGAACCGGGACATCCAACACCCGGCTGAGCTAACCTTCTCCGTCCCCACATCGCACTACATATCGGTACAGGAATATTGACCTGTTTCCCATCAGCTACGCATCTCTGCCTCGCCTTAGGGGCCGACTCACCCTACGCCGATGAACGTTGCGTAGGAAACCTTGCGCTTACGGCGAGGGGGCTTTTCACCCCCTTTAACGCTACTCATGTCAGCATTCGCACTTCTGATACCTCCAGCAGCCTTCACAAGCCACCTTCACAGGCGTACAGAACGCTCTCCTACCACGCATCTTGCGATGCATCCGCAGCTTCGGTAACTGGCTTAGCCCCGTTACATCTTCCGCGCAGGACGACTCGATCAGTGAGCTATTACGCTTTCTTTAAATGATGGCTGCTTCTAAGCCAACATCCTGACTGTTTTAGCCTTCCCACTTCGTTTCCCACTTAGCCAATTTTGGGGACCTTAGCTGGCGGTCTGGGTTGTTTCCCTCTTGTGTCCGGACGTTAGCACCCGGTGCACTGTCTCCCAAGCTGTACTCTGCGGTATTCGGAGTTTGCCAAGGTTTGGTAAGTCGCCATGACCCCCTAGCCTAAACAGTGCTCTACCCCCGCAGGTAATACTTGAGGCACTACCTAAATAGTTTTCGGAGAGAACCAGCTATTTCCAAGTTTGTTTAGCCTTTCACCCCTATCCACAGCTCATCCGCTAGTTTTGCAACACTAGTCGGTTCGGACCTCCAGCAGGTGTTACCCTACCTTCATCCTGGCCATGGATAGATCACTTGGTTTCGGGTCTACACCCAGCGACTGAACGCCCTATTCGGACTCGATTTCTCTACGCCTTCCCTATTCGGTTAAGCTTGCCACTGAATGTAAGTCGCTGACCCATTATACAAAAGGTACGCCGTCACCCTTGCGGGCTCCGACTGTTTGTATGCATGCGGTTTCAGGATCTATTTCACTCCCCTCCCGGGGTTCTTTTCGCCTTTCCCTCACGGTACTAGTTCGCTATCGGTCGATTACGAGTATTTAGCCTTGGAGGATGGTCCCCCCATATTCAGACAGGATTACACGTGTCCCGCCCTACTTGTCGCACGCCTAGTTCCACTATCAACTTTTTTCATACGGGACTATCACCCACTATGGTCGGACTTTCCATTCCGTTCTGATAAGTCGATAGCTAAAACGTGCAGGCTGTTCCAATTTCGCTCGCCACTACTTTCGGAATCTCGGTTGATGTCTATTCCTCGAGCTACTGAGATGTTTCAGTTCACCCGGTTCGCCTCGCATGACTATGTATTCATCATGCGATACCCCTAAGGGTGGGTTTCCCCATTCGGAAATCTCCGGATCAAAGCTAATTTGCCAGCTCCCCGAAGCTTATCGCAGGCTATCACGTCCTTCGTCGCCTGTAATCGCCAAGGCATCCACCACATGCACTTAGTCACTTGACCCTATAATTTTGACGCCGCTTGAGCGGTCGTCGTCAAGGACTGTCTATTGAGTATTACGCGTTATGCCGTCTTCAAATCTCTTGCGAGTTGAAGTTCATTTGACGCAATCAAAATGTTGCTGACGGCACGGAGCGCCATGAAGCGCATTTCCGCCAGCAACGCTGATTTCGACTCTACAAATTGTTAAAGAACAACAGCCGATTCTTTCGAATCGATGATGAAAGCAAACAGAGTTTGCTTTCATCAGCGACCAGATCGATGTGAAAATTGGTGGAGGATGACGGGATCGAACCGACGACCCCCTGCTTGCAAAGCAGGTGCTCTCCCAGCTGAGCTAATCCCCCAATGAAAATTGGTGGGTCTGGTTGGATTCGAACCAACGACCCCCGCCTTATCAAGACGGTGCTCTAACCGACTGAGCTACAGACCCAACGCGATTCTTTGTGAAGCGCGACGATCCGAGCCATGACGGGCCGGCTCACATTTCACACTGTTGTAAACGACAGCCGATAAGCGTGGGCGCAAGAAATTGAGTGCTATTTTCCAGAAAGGAGGTGATCCAGCCGCACCTTCCGATACGGCTACCTTGTTACGACTTCACCCCAGTCACGAACCCTGCCGTGGTAATCGCCCTCCTTGCGGTTAGGCTAACTACTTCTGGCAGAACCCGCTCCCATGGTGTGACGGGCGGTGTGTACAAGACCCGGGAACGTATTCACCGCGGCAAGCTGATCCGCGATTACTAGCGATTCCGACTTCACGCAGTCGAGTTGCAGACTGCGATCCGGACTACGACCGGTTTTCTGAGATTAGCTCCCCCTCGCGGGTTGGCAGCCCTCTGTACCGGCCATTGTATGACGTGTGTAGCCCTACCCATAAGGGCCATGATGACCTGACGTCATCCCCACCTTCCTCCGGTTTGTCACCGGCAGTCTCATTAGAGTGCCCTTGCGTAGCAACTAATGATAAGGGTTGCGCTCGTTGCGGGACTTAACCCAACATCTCACGACACGAGCTGACGACGGCCATGCAGCACCTGTGTCCAGGCTCTCTTTCGAGCACTCCTAAATCTCTTCAGGATTCCTAGCATGTCAAGGGTAGGTAAGGTTTTTCGCGTTGCATCGAATTAAACCACATCATCCACCGCTTGTGCGGGTCCCCGTCAATTCCTTTGAGTTTCAACCTTGCGGCCGTACTCCCCAGGCGGTCAACTTCACGCGTTAGCTTCGTTACTGAACAGCAAGCCGTCCAACAACCAGTTGACATCGTTTAGGGCGTGGACTACCAGGGTATCTAATCCTGTTTGCTCCCCACGCTTTCGTGCATGAGCGTCAGTGCAGGCCCAGGGGATTGCCTTCGCCATCGGTGTTCCTCCGCATATCTACGCATTTCACTGCTACACGCGGAATTCCATCCCCCTCTGCCGCACTCTAGCCATGCAGTCACAAATGCAGTTCCCAGGTTGAGCCCGGGGATTTCACATCTGTCTTGCATAGCCGCCTGCGCACGCTTTACGCCCAGTAATTCCGATTAACGCTTGCACCCTACGTATTACCGCGGCTGCTGGCACGTAGTTAGCCGGTGCTTATTCTTCAGGTACCGTCATTAGTCCAATTTATTAGATTAGACCGTTTCTTCCCTGACAAAAGCGGTTTACAACCCGAAGGCCTTCTTCCCGCACGCGGCATGGCTGGATCAGGGTTGCCCCCATTGTCCAAAATTCCCCACTGCTGCCTCCCGTAGGAGTCTGGGCCGTGTCTCAGTCCCAGTGTGGCTGGTCGTCCTCTCAGACCAGCTACAGATCGTAGCCTTGGTAGGCCTTTACCCCACCAACAAGCTAATCTGCCATCGGCCGCTCCAATAGCGCGAGGTCTTGCGATCCCCCGCTTTCACCCGTAGGTCGTATGCGGTATTAATCCGGCTTTCGCCGGGCTATCCCCCACTACTGGGCACGTTCCGATGTATTACTCACCCGTTCGCCACTCGCCACCAGGATTGCTCCCGTGCTGCCGTTCGACTTGCATGTGTAAGGCATGCCGCCAGCGTTCAATCTGAGCCAGGATCAAACTCTTCAGTTCGATCTTGAATGTTTGCTCAAAGAATTGAAGTGAACTTCACTTCTATGAGCGTTTAAGGTCCAGTAGACCCTGAGTCTTGCGACTCTTGGCACTCGCCTTCAAACGCCCACACTTATCGGCTGTATGTTTTTAAAGAGCTTGCAAACTTTCGTCTGCGCGCTGAAAACTGAATTTCAGCAGAGCCTGCGATTCTGACATGTTGTTTATAACCCTGTCAATCTCTCGGCTACTTTTTTGCTTTCGTTGCCGTCGTCGCGTTTGCGATTTCTTGCTTCGTCAGCAGAGCCTGTGATTATGACTCGCTTTTTTACTGCTCGTCAACTGCCACTTGCTCTTTTCTTTGCTGCCCTTGAAGGCCTTGCATTTGCGTGGGCCTCGTCGATCAGCGAAGACCGCGACTGTAGCACCCTTTTTAAAAACGACGCAAGCCCTCTGGAGCCATTCGTTTAGGCCAAGTCGTGGTGCGTCGACTTGGAAAACAACGACACGCAAGAAGCTTCCGGGTTCTCGCTCGCAAGGATGGTTGCTACATGCGGCGCCAACCGGCGCGTGTCGGCACGCAGGACACGCTGCTTCACCGCCGCAATCTGGGAGGGATGCATGGAGAAACTACGAAGCCCCATGGCCAGTAGCAGCTCGGTGAAGGCAGGGTCACCCGCCATCTCTCCGCAAACACTCACACCTTTGCCTGCCGCCCGAGCGCATTCGATGGTCCTGGCGATCAGTTGCAGCACCGCGGGGTGCCATGGGTCGTACAGATGGGCAACCGCCTCATCCGCTCGGTCGATGGCCAATGTGTACTGGATGAGATCGTTGGTGCCAACGCTCACGAAATCAAAGTGCGGAAGCAGTGTGGGGAGCGCGAGCGCCGCAGCTGGCACCTCGATCATCGCGCCGACTTCGACATCGGCATGCGGTCGCCCGGCGTCGGCCAGTTGCTGCTTGGCGCGCGCAATCGCCTCGAGGGCCATGCGGACTTCACTCAGGTGAGCCACCATTGGGATCAACAGCCTGACCTTGCCAAAAGCTCCGGCACGAAGAATTGCGCGCAACTGCTGCCGAAACATCCCCGGCTCCGACAAGCTCCAGCGAATCGCCCGCAAGCCGAGTGCAGGATTCAGTGCATGTTCATGGCGCAGCTCCGCACTGCTCATCCGGTCGAGCGGCTTGTCCGCCCCGATGTCCACGGTTCGAATGGTGACGGGCAGGCCCTTCATCGCTTCGACCGCCGAACGGTAGGCCTCGAACTGCTCTTCTTCGCCTGGCAGTTCACCGTTGCGGTTCATGAACAGGAATTCGCTGCGGAAGAGACCCACGCCGACAGCCCCTGCTTCCAACGCCGCAGGAGCATCCACCGGCAGCTCGATGTTGGCCTGCAGTTCCACCCGCTCGCCATCGAGCGTGACGGCGGGCGTATGGCGAAGCCGCGCCAGCCGGTCGCGCTCCAGGCCGCTTTGGCGCTGCCGAAACCGGTACTCCTCGAGCAGCAGGGGTGACGGATCGACGACGACGATGCCGTTGTCCCCGTCGATCACCACCCAGTCGTCCTGCCGGATGATGTGGCTGGCCTCGCGCGCGCCGACCACGGCAGGAATGTCCATGCTGCGCGCCACGATCGCCGTGTGAGAGGTCCGCCCGCCAACGTCGGTGATGAAGCCTGTGAACACACTGCGTTTGAACTGCAGCATGTCGGCCGGCGCGATGTCATTGGCGACCAGCACCAGCGGGTCCTCCCCGGCGAAGTCGCGCGGCCCCACACCCGGCGCCGGCGTGTGCCCCCCGGTCGACGCCCGCGCCAGCGCCCGCAGCAGCCGTTCGACCACCTGCTCCAGGTCGGCCTTGCGCTCGCGCAGGTACTCGTCCTCCATGTCGTCGAACTGGCGCGCGATCACCTCGAGCTGCGCCGACAACGCCCACTCGGCGTTGTAGTGACGATCCTGGATCCATTGCTTGGTGGCGTCGGCAAGCGTTTCGTCGTGCAGCAGCAGGAGGTGGACGTCGAGCAGCGCCGACAGCTCGCCTGGAGCATCCGCCGGGAGGTCGCGCTTGAGGTTGCTCAACTCCTCGGCCACTTCGTCACGTGCCGCGCGAAGCCGCTCGATCTCGGAGTCGATCTGAGTCTCGTCGATGAAGTAGTGCGCCACATCCACACGGCTTGAGGCGACCAGCACCGCGCGGCCGATGGCCACGCCGCGCGACACAGGCAATCCAAAGACCTGAAAGCTCATGCAAACCATCCTAGCAGCGCCATTCGCGGGCTCACTCGGGGCCGACCCGCCTGACTGTCATGGCCACGTCATGGCGGCTTCACGACCACGTCACGCCGCTCCAGGACCATGCTGCCCAGTTTGACCCAGGAGCGACCCATGCGTGACCTTCCCCTGCCGACCCTGCCGATCTCGGCTTTGCGCACCGAAGCGCCACGGAGGTCACTTCACCCACGCTCGGACGCTGCCCACCCTGCCAGCGCTCACGCGCCTCGGTTTGAAGTGGTTTGGGCACGCGATGAACGAGAGGTTCGCGAAGCGCAGCGCCTGAGACACCTGGTCTTCGCCGAGGAGATGGGCGCGCGTCTGAGCGTGCCGGCGGGCGCCCCCGCAGGCCACGACATCGACATGTTCGACCCCTTCTGCGAGCACCTGCTGGTGCGCGCCCCTGGTGAGTGCGACCAGCCCGGCCTGGTGATCGGCACCTACCGTGTGTTGACACCGGAAGCCGCAAGCCGCGTCGGCGGCCTCTACAGCGAAACCGAATTCGACCTGACCCGCCTGCGCCCGATGCGCTCGAAGATGGTCGAACTCGGCCGCTCCTGCGTGCACCCCGCCTGGCGCTCGGGCGGCGCGATCATGGCCCTCTGGGGCGCACTCGCCGAGTTCATGGTGCGCAACCAGCTCGACACCATGATCGGCTGCGCCAGCGTCAGCATGCGCGACGGCGGCCACTATGCCGCGAGCCTGTGGGAGCAGTTGCGCCACACGCACATGGCACCGATCGAGTTGCAGGTCACACCCCGGCTGCCCTTGCCCGTCGACGACCTGCAGCACAACCTGGATGTGGAAGCGCCGGCGCTGATCAAGGGTTACCTGCGCTGCGGGGCCAAGGTCCTGGGGGCGCCAGCCTGGGACCCCGACTTCAACACCGCCGATCTGCCGATGCTGATGCGCATCGACGACCTGCCGGCCCGCTACCGCAAGCACTTCCTCGGCGCCTGAGCGCCGGAGGCGTCACTCGCCTTCGCCGAACTTGTCGTTGATGAGGGCGCAGAGCGCGTCCATCGCCGCCTGCTCATCGGGTCCCGAGGTTTCGATCTCAACCTCGGCGCCGAGCCCCGCCGCCAGCATCATCACGCCCATGATGCTCTTGGCATTCACGCGGCGGGCATTGCGTGTCATGAACACATCGGACTGAAAACTGCCCGCCAGCTTGGTGAGCTTGGCCGAGGCGCGGGCGTGCAGGCCGAGCTTATTGCTGATGCTGATGTTTGCTTTGATCATTGGCACCCGGTTTGTAGGCTTGGTTCTGCGGCTTCGACGTGGCCACCTGCATCACGCCCTGCGTGGCACCGGCCACCGCCCGCGCCACCACCGCATCGAGCGGCTCGTCGGCGTAACAGAGCGAGCGCCACAGCATCGGCACGTTCACGCCGGCGATCACCTTCACATGCAAGCCGTCGGCCAGGCGCTGCGCCACGTTGCAGGGCGTGGCACCGAAGACGTCGGTGAAGATCACCGCATCCGGCTCGCTCACGTCGGCCAGCAGCTCGCGCGCCCGGGCCTCGATCTCTTCGACCGACTGGTCGGGCAACACATCGAGTGCCTTCAAGCGCGCCCCGCAGTCCGGAAAGGTGTGCTGAGCCACAGCCTTCAGCGAAGACGCGAGCGGCGCGTGGGCAATGATCAGCAGGCCGGGCATGGTGGGGCGATTATGAGAGGGTTCACCGCGCCGTCACGGCGGCCGTGACGGCGAGCTCGGGCTCGCGTCGCCACAAAAACCACAGATAAGACAGGCCGCAGCACACCGCCAACAACGCAAAAGCCCCCTGGTACGCCGACACCGTGCTCCACCCTGCGCCCACCAGGGCATCGATGACCGCGCCCATGCTCCATTGCAGCGCGAACACGCCGGCAAAGATCACCAGGTTGTAGGCCGACAGGGCCCGCCCCGCCAGCGCCGCCGGGAAAGCCTGACCGATGGCGGGCTGCGAAAGCGACACGAAGGTGCTGGTCACGCAGAACACCGCCCACAGCCACGCCGTGGCATCGGGGCCAAGCACGATTCCAAGCACCAGCACAATGATCGGGAGCGGCATGCCGCGGGCGATCAGCGCATGGGCCGTCCAGCCGCGGGCGTAGAGCCGCGGCACCACGAAGCCCCAGGCCATGAAGGTGAGCAGCATCGCCACGTTGATGCCGAAGAGGCCGGCTGCCGTTTCCGCTGGCGTCCAGCCGCACACGCGGGTCAGCCAGGGCCCGACCCAGAGGGACTGCAACGCCACCAGCCCGCCGTACTGGAAGAAGCCCATCGGCAGGTAACGCACGAAGACGGGGTGCCGAAAGACCTCGCCGTAGCCACCCTCGGCCGCAGGCTGCAGGGCGTCGTCGCGTCTGTCCGCCGGCACCGCCCGAACGATGAAAACCATGGCCACCGCGAACAGCACCGCCAGCCCCCAGAACAGCCCGCGCCAGCCGAACACCGGCAGCGACCACTGCACCGGAAGGGTCGAGGCGATCAGGCCCAGCGAGCCCGTCATCAACATCCAGGAATTGGCGCGCATCTGCGCTGTCGGCCCGAAGCTGCGCCGAAAGCTCGTCATCGGCGCCATCAGGCAGGCGCTGACCCCCACACCGATCAAGGCTCGGGCGACGGTGAGCGCAACGAAACTGTCGGCCAGTGCAAATGCACTGCATCCCACCACCGCCACGGCCAGAAAGGCCAGCAGCACCCGCTTGGGGCCGAAGCGGTCGAGCGCGCTGCCCAGCGGCAGCTGCATGGCGGCAAAGCCGAGGAAATAGGCCCCTGCCAGCAGGCCGAGTTCGCTCGCGCTGAGTTGGAGTTCGGCACTGAAGGCCGGGGCCAGCGTCGCCACCACCCCACGCACCAGTGCCGATGGGAAATAGGCGAAGGCGAAGCTCAGGAACACCAGCGCCGCAGTACGTCTCGGCAGGCTCATGTGCGCAGCTTCAATCCATCAAAAAACATGGCCAGGGCATCGGCATCGATGGCCTTGCCCATCACCGTCGCCTGGTAGACGCGGGTGCCGCGTGCGAAGAAGCCGCTTTCGAGCACCACCGCATCGCCCGCCGGCAGGCGGCCCTGCACGTGCACGCGTTCGGCCTGCGGGTTGGGCGACATGCCGGCCAGACGCATCTGGCCGGTCACGGCCGGCGTGCCATTCAGGTTGCCGGCGTTCGACGCGCGAAGGTCCAGCAGCGCCGGTGTCACCTTGGCCGGGTCGCCCACGTCGGCGAACGCCAGCGCCCAGGTCGCGTCACCGGCCCGGCAAGCCACGAGCACCATGCGCACACGCGCCCCGGCCAGGTTGACCATGCGGGCATCCGTCGTCGGCTTGCAGGGGAACATGGCGATGGCGTCGCTGTCCTCGGGCCTGATCTCGCGCCAGTCGAGCGACGGCGCACACCCCGTCAACATCGACCCCACCAGCCCGAACGACAGCACCCAGGCGGCTCTGCGGCCGCGAAGAAGGTGAGACAACTGCATCGGGGCATTATCAAACGGGGTGAATGACAATCTTCGGATGAGCAATACCCCACCGACATCTGCCCTGCCGCTGGCCGGCATCCGCGTTCTCGACCTCTCGCGCGTGCTCGCCGGCCCGTGGTGCACGCAGACCCTGGCGGACCTGGGCGCCGACGTCATCAAGATCGAACGCCCAATGAAGAACGGCGTGGGCGGCGACGACACCCGCGGCTGGGGCCCGCCCTTCCTGAAGGACCGCGACGGCGCCGACACCGCGGAGGCCGCCTACTACCTCGGCACCAACCGCAACAAGCGCTCGGTCACGGTCGACATCGCCACCGCCGAGGGCCAGGCGCTGATCCGCCAGATGGCCGCGCAGTGCGATGTCTTCATCGAGAACTTCAAGGTCGGCGACATGGCCCGCTACGGGCTCGATGCCGACACGCTGCGCAAGCTCCATCCCCGTCTCGTCTACTGCTCCGTCACCGGCTTCGGCCAGACCGGCCCCTACAGCGAACGCGCCGGCTATGACTACGCCATCCAGGGCATGGGCGGCCTGATGAGCGTGACCGGCGAGCGCGACGACCTGCCCGGCGGCGGCCCGCAGAAGGTGGGCGTGGCGGTGGCCGACCTCTTCACCGGCATGTACGCGACGGTCGCCATCCTCGCCGCGCTGCGACATCGCGATGCCACGGGCGAAGGCCAGGTCGTGGACATGGCCCTGCTCGACACGCAGGTCGCCATGCTCGCCAACCTGGGCGCGAACTACCTGACGACGGGCGTCGCGCCCAAGCGCATCGGCAATGCCCACCAGAACATCGTGCCGTATCAGGTGTTCGAGGCGGCCGACGGCCACTTGATCCTGGCCGTGGGCAACGACAGCCAGTACGCCAAGTTCTGCGACGTGGCTGGCCGGCCTGACCTGGCCCAGGACCCGCGCTTCATCAGGAACGCCGACCGCGTGCGCCACCGGGCGGTGCTCGTGCCGCAGCTGGCCGACATCCTCAAGACCCGCAAGAAGCACGACTGGCTCAGCGCCCTGGAAGCCGCCAAGGTGCCCTGCGGCGCCATCAACGATCTCGGCGAAGTGTTTGCTGACCCACACGTAGAGTCGCGCGGCATGACGGTCGCGATGCCACACCCGCTGACCGACGGCCTCAGGCTCGTGGCCAGCCCGATGAAGCTGTCGGCGACGCCGGTGCAGTACCGCCGGCCGCCTCCGCTCCTGGGCCAGCACACCGACGAGGTGCTGCAGGAGTTGGGCGTCGGCGAGGCCGAGCGAACCCGCCTGCGTGAGAGCGGCGCGATCTAGGCCCGGGGCCTCTAGGCGTTTTCCCCCGTGAAGACGGGCCCTTGAACGCCCCCTCGCTCCGGGGGAGCGGCGGTCTTCTTTTGTCACAAGCTGCCCAAGTCCGGGGACACTTCGGAAGTCACTTTTTTGCCACTAGTGACAAAAACTGTTAGCCGAGGCTCCCATGGACATGACCGAACTCAAGCGCGCACCAGACGCCACCGCCCCCCTCGCCACGGCGGAGGTGAGCGAGGTCGAGCACGACCACTGGCGTGACGTGGTGGGCGAGATGAGCGCAGAGATTGCCGGCCCGCTCACCGCTGCGCTGGAGCGTGTGCAAACGCTCGCCAGCACCGGCCGCATCGACCGCTCCAGCCTGCGTTCGCTCGGCGAAGAGATCCAGCGTGCCCGCCAGATCAGCATGTCGGGCCAGCAGATTGCGCGCCTTGCGTCGGGCCAGCTGCGCCAGACGCACGAGCGCCTGCCGCTCACCGAGACGCTGAAGGACGTGCTGACCCAGCGCAGCCGCGAGACCCAGGCCCGCGGCATCCACATCAAGCAGGTGCTGCGCCCCGCCGAGGTGGTGGTCGACGCCTCGCTGCTGTTCAGCCTGCTCAACACGCTGCTCAGCTGGGCCATGGAGCATGCCCGCTCCAACATCGAATTCCGCATCGACATCAAGACCTGGCCCACCCATGCCCGCCTGGCCACGCGTTTTTCGTTCAGCCCGGCCGACCAGCAGGGCGCCGTGGATGCCGACGCGTTCCGCAGCCAGCTCGATTCGATGACCTGGCGCCTGCTCGAACAGACCGCCTGGACCATGGGCCTGCCCATCGAGCGCAAGCTCGAAGGCCATGAAGTGCACCTGACGGTCGAGTTCCCGCGCACAGTGAACGACCAGCTCGAAGGCATGAGCACCATCGAGCTCGACCAGGGCTTCTCGCCTTCCCTGCAAGGCAAGCCCCTGGTGGGCAGCCAGGTGCTGGTGGTCGCTTCGCGGCGCGATGTGCGGGTGCAGATCCGCGACGCGATCCGCAACATGGGCCTGATCGTCGACTTCGTGAATTCGGTCGACGAGGCGCGCGACTTCTGCCGTGGCGGCCTTCCGCATGCGATCGTGATCGAGTCGGTGCTGCGCGGCGAGCGCTTCAACGAGCTGCGCCGCGAGGTGGACGCCGAAGGCGCCGAGGTGGTGTTCATCGAGATCATCGAAGAGGGCAACACCTTCGAGATCTCGGGCTTCGGCGGGCTGAGCATGGCCCGCGTGGGGCGCGATGCGATCCTGACGTCTCTGCCCTCGGCCCTCATGTTCGAGCTGGCGAAGACGGTCTGAGCTTTATTTCAGCGAACCGAAGACCTTCCTGAGGATCGCGCTGCCGGTGCCCACAGGGTCGGCGCGAATCTTCTTCTCCTCTTCCCCGATCATCAGGTAGAGGCCATCGAGCGCCTTGCCGGTCACATAGGACTGGATGTTGGCGTTCTCTTCCTTGAGCAGACCGAAGCTGGCCGCCTTCGAGGCGACGGCGTTGTAGCGCGCGGCGAGCTTCACCTTCTCGGTCGCCCGTTGCACGATGGGGAGGAACTTCACGGAAAGCGGCTCGCGGGTCTTGGTGGCGAAGAACTGCTTCACTGAGTTGTCGCCACCCGTCAGCAGCTGTTTCGCGTCTTCCACGCTCATCGCCTTCACCGCGTTCACCAGCAGCGCCTTGGCCTCGGGCACCGCGGCTTCAGCCGCCCGGTTCATCGAGACTTCCAGCTCTTCGATGCGTTTGCGCTGACCGGTGGCTTTCAGGAAGCCCGACACGTCCTGCAGGAAGTCGGGCAAGGGAATGCGCACCTTGGGGTTGCCGAGGAATCCGTCCGTCTTGCCCAGCAGGCCGACCGCTGCCACGGCGCCACGTTCGAGCGCAGCGCGGATGCCGGCGGTCGCATCGGTTTCCGACAACCAGCTCGCCTGTGCCGGCACCCACACGCCGGCGACCATCGCCCCGGCGGCCTTCACCAGTTCTCTGCGTTTCATCGACTGCTCCTGCTCAAAACTGCTACTTGGCTGATCTTCCCACCAGGCGGGCGTGCTTGGCTTCGTTGGCGAAGGCCAGGGCGGCGTCGACCACCGCCTCGATCTGCCGCGACTGCGGGTCGGGCCGGAAGCTTGCGAACACCGGCAGCGGCAACAGCGCCCGCTCGCAGCCGAGGATCTTGAGAGCCCGGTTCGGCCGCAGGCGTTCCGCCGCAGCGCGCGGCAGGGTCGCGATGCCGAAGCCGGCCTCGACCAGCTGCGTCATCGCCGAAATCGACGAGATGGTGTGCACCCGCGGCGGCGCCACTTCATCGCGGCGGAAGAGGTCCATCAGCGCGACATGGGGCTGCGAGCCGCGCTGGAAGGTCAGCAGGTCATGCTGTGCCAGCTGCTCGAGGCTGTAGCGCGAACGTTTGTGCACCGTCGGGTTGCCGACAAAAGCCATCTCCATCGATGCCAGCGTGCGCACCCGCACGCCCTCGTGAGACGCCGGCGCGGCAGCGAACACCAGGTCGAGCGTGCCGCGGCGCACCAGCTCCTGCAGCATCGGCGTGGTTTCCACCGACAGCTCCAGCTCCAGCATCGGCAGATCGGCACGCAGCTTCTCGATCCACGGCATCAGCCACGAGTGCAGCACCGACTCGATGCTGCCGATGCGCAGCATCACCGGCGCAGCCGCCGTGAGGCCGCCCGAGCCCATCTCCTCCTTCAGTTCGCGCTGCAGGGCGAGCAGCTTCTCGGCGTAGTGGAGGAAGCGCGTGCCCGCGATGGTCAGCTTGAACTGCTTGTCGCGACGGTCGAGCAGCATGGTGCCCAGTTCCTCTTCCAGCCCGGCGACGCGGCTCGACATCGCCGACTGGGTGATCGACAGTTTCTCGGCGGCGCGCGACACGCTCTTCAGCGTGGCGACCCAGTAGAAGGCTTCGACAAAGCGCAGGTTCATGGTTCCACCTCCAAGGCGCCATCATCGAAAAAATCGATGAGGCCAGCAAGAAAAATCTCGTTTGCCGAGCTCGGGCCCGATCGAAACAATGGCTCGCCATCGCAACACGTTTCCGGAGTGATCACGTGACCGAGTCGCCCAGTTCCCCCGCCCGCACCGGCGCTGATGCCCGCCTCGCCGCGCGCTCCGGCCGCCTCGACCGGCACACCTCGGGCCAGGCGATGGGCCATGTCCAGGGCAACGTGGTGATCCTGCCGGCGGCGCTCGCGACCGACTTCATGCGCTACTGCCAGCGCAACCCCAAGCCCTGCCCTTTGCTGGCGGTCTCCGAGCCGGGCGACCCCTCGCTCCCGACGCTTGGCGAGGGCATCGACATCCGCACCGACCTGCCCCGCTACCGCGTCTGGCAGCACGGAGAGCTCACCGGCGAGCCCACCGACATCCGTGCGCTCTGGGAGGACGACTTCGTCACCTTCGTGATCGGCTGCTCGTTCTCGTTCGAAGAGGCGCTGGTGGACGACGGCATCGTGCTGCGCCACATCGAGCAAAAGCGCAACGTGGCGATGTACCGCACGAACATCGCCACCGAAGCGGCCGGCCCGTTCAGCGGCCCGATGGTCGTGTCGATGCGCCCGATGAGCGCCGCCGACGCCATCCGCGCCGTGCAGATCACCTCGCGCCTGCCCTCGGTGCACGGCGCACCGGTGCACATTGGCGACCCGGCGCAGATTGGCATCACCAACCTGTCCAAGCCCGACTACGGCGACCCCGTCGAGGCGCGCCCCGGCGAACTGCCCGTCTTCTGGGCCTGCGGCGTGACCCCGCAGGCCGCCCTCGTGCAAGCCAAGGTGCCCCTCGCCATCACGCACGCACCGGGCGCCATGCTCGTCACCGACCTGCTCAACCGGCACCTCGCCGCCTTCTGATCCTTCAACCCACCGGAGATCTGCACATGAAGAACCTTGCCTGTGCGGCGCTGGCGCTTGCCTTCATCGGCTCGGCCCACGCCCAGACCAAATGGGACCTGCCCTCGGGCTATGGCGGCAACACCTTCCAGGTGCAGAACCTCGAATGGTTCGCGCAGGAGGTCGACAAGGCGACCCAGGGCAAGCTCAAGATCACCGTGCATGCCAACGCCTCGCTCTTCAAGGCCAACGAGATCAAGCGCGCGGTGCAGTCGGGCCAGACGCAGATCGGCGAGTTCATCCTCTCCAGCGCCTCGAACGAGAACCCGCTCTTCGGCGTCGATTCCATTCCCTTCCTCGCCACCAACTACAGCGAGGCGAAGAAGCTTGACCAGGCCTCGCAGCCTGCGCTGCAGAAGCTGCTCGCCGGCCAGGGCCTGAAGCTGCTCTACACCGTGCCCTGGCCGGGGCAGTCGCTCTACAGCCGCAAGCCGGTGACGACGCTCGCCGACCTCAAGGGCACCAAGATGCGCGCCTACAACCCGGCCACCTCGCGCATCGCCGAACTGGTGGGCGCACAGCCGATCACCATCCAGCTGGCCGAGCTGCCGGCGGCGCTCGCCACCGGCGCGGTCGACAACTTCCTCACCAGCAGCGCGAGCGGCGTCGACAGCAAGCTCTACGAGCAGGTGAAGTACTTCTACGACGTCAACGCCTGGCTGCCGCGCAACGCGGTGGTGGTGAACCAGAAGGCCTTCGATGCGCTCGACAAGACGACGCAGGCCGCCGTGACCGCCGTCGCCGCCCAGGCTGGCGAGCGCGGCTGGAAGACCAGCGACGAGAAGGACGACGGCTACCTGAAGGAGCTGCAGGCCAAGGGCATGACGATCGACCGCACCAGCGTCGCGCTCAAGCGCGAGCTCAAGACGGTGGGCGAGCGCATGGCGGCCGATTGGGTGAAGGCCGCCGGCGCCGACGGCCAGGCCGTGCTCGACGCCTACCGCAAGTGAGCCGCACATGAGCACCGTGATGTCGGCGATCAGCGCTTCTCCCACGGCCCGCACCGGCCGCTGGCGCCAGTGGCTCGACGCCACTTACCTGGGCGCCGGTGCACTCGGTGCCGCCTCGGTGCTCGCCATCGCGGTGCTGATGATCTGGCAGACGGTGATGCGGCTGGCCGGCCACTCGACCGGTGCCGCCAACGACATCGTCGCGTGGCTGGCCGCTGCGGCGGCCTTCCTCACGATGGCCCACGCATTCAAGCACGGCGACTTCGTGCGCGTCACCGTGCTGCTCGACCGCCTGAGCGCCCCATGGCGCCGCCGCTTCGAGATGGCCTCGCTGGCGCTCGGCATCGTTGCCACCGGCTACCTCGCCTGGTGGGCCTGCGCGGCCACCTACGAGAGCTGGCTCTTCCACGACATCGCGCAAGGCCTGCTGCCGCTGCCGATGTGGATCCCGCAATCGAGCTTCGCGGCGGGCGCCATGCTGCTGCTCGTGGCCGTGCTCGACGAACTGGTGCTCGTGTGCCGCGGCGAAGAGCCGACCTATGCCCGACTCGCCCGCGAGCGCCACGCCGCCGGCGACTATTCCTCCGACATCTGAGAGGTCCCCCATGGACACTGCAATCGCAGCCATCGTGCTGCTGGTGATCATGCTCGCCCTGCTGGCGGGCGGCTTCTGGATCGCGATGACGCTGGCCGCCTGCGGCTGGGTCGGCCAGGCCTTCTTCACCAGCACCACGCCGGGCAAGAACCTCTTCTCCGCGTTCTGGGAGAGCAACGCGAGCTGGGAACTGGCCGCGCTGCCGCTCTTCATCTGGATGGGCGAGATCCTTTTCCGCACCAAGCTGTCGGAGCAGATGTTCAGCGGCCTGAGCCCCTGGCTCGGGCGGGTGCCGGGGCGGCTGTTCCACACCACGGTGCTCGGCTGCGGGATCTTCGGCTCGGTGTCGGGCTCGTCGGCCGCCACCTGCGCCACCATCAGCAAGGTGGCGCTGCCCGAGCTCAAGAAGCGCGGCTATGACGAGCGCATTGCCCTGGGCTCGCTGGCCACCGCCGGCACGCTGGGCATCCTGATCCCGCCGTCGATCACGATGGTGGTCTACGCGGTGGCGGCCGATGCGTCGATCATCCGCGTCTTCCTTGCCGGCTTCCTGCCCGGACTGCTGCTGATGCTGCTGTTCTCGGGCTACATCGCGATCTGGAGCACGAAGAACCGCGACCGCATGCCCGCCGCCGAGCCGGCGACGACCTTTGCCGAGAAGCTGCGCCAGTCGCGCCACCTGATCCCGTGCGCGCTGCTGATCGTCTTCGTCGGCTGGGCCCTGATCTCGGGCATCGCCACCGCCACCGAATGCGCGGCCTACGGCGCGATGGGCTCGCTCATCCTGGCCGCGGCCAGCCGCTCGCTCACCTGGGAGAACTTCCGCGACAGCCTGATGGGTGCGGCCCGCACGAGCTGCATGATCGCCTTCGTGCTCGCCGGTGCCTCATTCCTCTCGAAGACGATGGCCTTCACCGGCATCCCGCGCGAGCTGGCCGAGTGGGTCGATGCGATGAACCTGCCGCCGGCCGGCCTGATCGCCATCCTGGTCGCCGTCTACCTGGTGCTGGGTACCGCGCTCGACGGCATCAGCATGATCGTGCTCACCGCCGCCATCGTGCTGCCGATGGTGCAGAAGGCCGGCTTCGACCTGGTGTGGTTCGGCATCTTCGTGGTGCTGCTGGTCGAGATCGCGGAAGTGACGCCGCCGGTTGGCTTCAACCTCTTCGTGCTGCAGAACATGACCGGCAAAGACAGCAACATCATCGCCCGCGCGGCCTTGCCCTTTTTCGGCTGCCTCGTGGTGTGTATCGTGCTCATCACCGCCTTCCCGCAGATCGTCACCGTGCTGCCCGACCTGGTGATGGGCGTACAACGCTGACCGGGCAGCCTTCACAGAAGACAACGACCATGACCACGACACGCTGGCAGTTCTGGATCGACCGAGGCGGCACCTTCACCGACGTGGTGGGCCGCGCCCCTGATGGTGCGCTGCACACGCTCAAGATGCTTTCCGAGAACCCGGAGCAGTACGCCGACGCCGCCGTCGAAGGCATCCGCCGCTTGCTGGGCTTGAAGGCTGGTGAACTCATCACACCCGAGCGGGTGGATTGCGTGAAGATGGGCACGACGGTGGCCACCAACGCGCTGCTCGAGCGCAAAGGCGACCGCACGCTGCTCGTCACGACCAAGGGCTTCCGCGACGCGCTGCGCATCGCGCTGCAGGCCCGCCCCAAACTGTTCGAACGCCACATCGTGTTGCCCGAGTTGCTGTACGAGCGGGTGATCGAAGCCGACGAGCGTGTCGGCGCACATGGCGACGAGGTGCAAGCACTCGACAAGGCCGCGCTGCAGCTGCAACTGCAGCAGGCGTATGCCGACGGGCTGCGCGCCTGCGCCATCGTCTTCATGCACGGCTACCGCTACTGTGCGCACGAAGAAGTCGCCGAGCAGCTGGCGCGCGACGTGGGCTTCACGCAGATCTCGGTGTCCCACAAGGTCAGCCCCTTGATGAAGCTCGTGTCGCGCGGCGACACCACGGTGGTCGACGCCTACCTCTCGCCCATCCTGCGCCGCTACGTCGACCAGGTGGCGCAGCAGATGCCCGGCGTGCCCCTCTTCTTCATGCAAAGCTCGGGTGGCCTCACCGAGGCGCAGCGCTTCCAGGGCAAGGACGCCATCCTCTCCGGCCCGGCCGGCGGCATCGTCGGCATGGTGCGCACCGCCGTCGAAGGCGGTCACCAGAAGGTGATCGGCTTCGACATGGGCGGCACCTCCACCGACGTGAGCCACTACGCGGGCGAGTTCGAGCGCGCCTTCGAGACGCAGGTGGCCGGCGTGCGCATGCGCGCGCCGATGATGAGCATCCACACCGTCGCGGCGGGTGGCGGCTCGATCATCAGCTTCGACGGGGCACGGCTGCGTGTCGGCCCGGAATCGGCCGGTGCGAACCCTGGCCCGGCGAGCTACCGGCGCGGCGGGCCGCTCGCGACCACCGATGCGAACGTGATGTTGGGCAAGATCCAGCCCGATCACTTCCCCAAGGTGTTCGGCCCTCAAGCAAACGAATCACTCGACCGCGAGGTGGTGGTGGAGCGCTTCGCCAAGATGGCACGCGAAATGAGCGAGGCCAGCGCCCGCCGCATCTCGCCGGAAGAAGTGGCCAGCGGCGCACTGCAGATCGCGGTGGCCAACATGGCGAACGCGATCAAGCGCATCTCGGTCGCGCGCGGCTACGACGTCACCGGCTACACGCTGCAATGTTTCGGCGGCGCCGGCGGGCAGCACGCCTGCGCGGTGGCCGATGCACTCGGCATGACCCGCGTGTTCGCGCACCCGCTGGCGGGCGTGCTGTCGGCCTACGGCATGGGCCTGGCCGACCAGATCGCGATGCGTGAGCGCTCCGTCGAGCAGGACCTGGACGACGCCGGGCTCCAGGCAGCGCGCCACATCGCCGCCGAGCTGGCGCAGCAGGCCCGCGATGAACTCGGCCATCAGGGCGTTGCCGACACGAACGTGCACACCATCTCACGCCTGCAGGTGCGCTACGCCGGCACCGACACCGCACTCACCTGCGGTCTGCCCAGCGAATTGCCCGCGGCGCAAGCCATCGCCGCGGTGCGCGACGAATTCGAGCGTTCCTACCAGCAGCGCTTCGCCTTCCTGATGCCCGACCGCAAGCTCGTGATCGAGGCGGTGGCCGTCGAAGCCGTTGCGCCCGGCGAGCGCACGTCGGCGTCGCACCACATGTCGATGGAAACCTCGCACACGCCCGCACCCATCGCCCAGGTGCAGATGTACTGCCAGGCCGACGAAGCGCCGGCCGGCTGGCGAAGCGCCGCGCTGCACGTGCGCGAATCGCTGAACCCCGGCGCCACGATCGACGGCCCGGCCGTCATCGCCGAGAAGAACGCGACCACGGTCGTCGAGCCCGGCTGGCAGGCGCGCCTCACCGCCGGCGAGAGCCTGGAACTGCGACGCGTCAAGCCGCGCACCAGCTCGCATGCGGTGGGCACGACCGCCGACCCGGTGATGCTGGAGGTCTTCAACAACCTCTTCATGAACATCGCCGAGCAGATGGGACTGCGCCTGCAGAACACCGCCTACTCGGTGAACATCAAGGAGCGGCTCGACTTCTCGTGCGCGCTCTTCGACGCGAGCGGCAGCCTCATCGCCAACGCGCCGCACATGCCGGTGCACCTGGGCTCGATGAGCGAATCGATCCGCACGGTGATCGAGCACAACCCCGGCATGCGCCCGGGCGACGTCTACGTGCTCAACAACCCGTACAACGGCGGCACGCACCTGCCCGACATCACCGTCGTGACACCGGTGTACCTGGAGCCGAAGGACACGAAGCCCTCGTTCTACGTCGCCTCGCGCGGCCACCATGCCGACATCGGCGGCACCACGCCCGGCTCGATGCCCCCCTTCTCGACCACCATCGAGGAAGAAGGCGTGCTGATCGACAACTTCAAGCTGGTGGCCGAAGGCCGGCTGCGCGAGAAGGAGCTGCTGGAATTGCTCGGCTCGGGCCGCTACCCCTCGCGCAACCCGCAGCAGAACCTGGCCGACCTGCGCGCGCAGATCGCCGCCAACGAGAAGGGCGTGCAGGAGCTGAAGGCCATGGTCGCGCAGTACGGCCGCGAGACGGTGGCCGCCTACATGGCCCACGTGCAGAACAACGCCGAGGAGTCGGTGCGGCGCGTGATCACCGCGCTGCGTGACGGCGAGTTCACCTTGCCGCTCGACAACGGCGCGGTGATCCGAGTGAAGGTGAGCGTCAACGCCAAGGCGCGCAGTGCGAAGGTCGACTTCACCGGCACCAGCGCGCAGCTCGCCAACAACTTCAACGCGCCACGCTCGATCACGATGGCGGCGGTGCTCTACGTCTTCCGCACGCTGGTCGACGACGAGATCCCGCTCAACGCCGGTTGCTTGAAGCCCATCGAGGTGGTCGTGCCCGAAGGCTGCATGCTCAACCCACGCCACCCGGCGGCGGTGGTGGCCGGCAACGTCGAGACCTCGATGTGCGTGACGAATGCGCTCTACGGCGCGCTCGGCGTGATGGCCGCGAGCCAGTGCACGATGAACAACTTCACCTTCGGCAACGACACCTACCAGTACTACGAGACCATCTCCGGCGGCTCGGGCGCCGGCCCGGGCTTCGCGGGCACGAGCGTCGTGCAGACGCACATGACCAACTCGCGTCTCACCGACCCCGAGGTGCTGGAGTTCCGCTACCCGGTGCGGCTCGACAGCTACGAGATCCGCGCCAACTCCGGCGGCGCCGGCCAATGGGTGGGTGGCAACGGCGGCGTGCGGCGTGTGCGCTTCCTCGAGCCGATGACGGCCTCGATCCTCAGCAACGGCCGCGAGCACCCGGCCTTCGGCATGCAGGGCGGCCAGCCCGGCGCACTGGGCAAGAACCGGGTGGAACGTGCTGACGGAAGCATTGAAGCGCTGCCGCACATCGGCCAGGCCGAGATGCAGGCCGGCGACGTGTTCGTGATCGAGACGCCGGGCGGTGGCGGCTACGGCGAGCCGCTCAACCCCTGAAACTCAGGCCGGGATGCTGACCCCGGCCTGATGCGCCTGCTGGTCGGCGTGGTACGAGCTGCGCACCAGCGCGCCCACGGCGGCGTGCGTGAAGCCCATCTTGTGGGCCTCTTCCTCGTACATCTTGAAGGTGTCGGGGTGCACGTAGCGGCGCACCGGCAGGTGATGGCCCGAGGGCGCGAGGTACTGCCCGATCGTGAGCATGTCGATGTCGTGCTCGCGCATGTCGCGCATCACCTGCAGGATCTCCTCATCCGTCTCGCCCAGGCCGACCATGATGCCGCTCTTGGTCGGCACGTGCGGCGCGAATTCCTTGAAGCGCTTGAGCAGGTTGAGCGAGTAGGCGTAGTCGGAGCCGGGGCGCGCTTCCTTGTAGAGGCGCGGCGCGGTCTCGAGGTTGTGGTTCATCACGTCGGGCGGCGCCGCCTTCAGGATCTCGAGCGCGCGGTCCATGCGGCCGCGGAAGTCGGGCGTGAGGATCTCGATGCGGGTCTTGGGCGACAGCTCGCGCACACGCTGGATGCATTCGACGAAGTGGGCCGCGCCCCCGTCGCGCAAGTCATCACGGTCGACGCTCGTGATCACCACGTAGTTGAGCTTGAGCGCGGCGATGGTCTTCGCCAGATTCAGCGGCTCGTCCTGGTCGAGCGGGTCGGGGCGGCCGTGGCCCACGTCGCAGAAGGGGCAGCGACGGGTGCACTTGTCGCCCATGATCATGAAGGTCGCCGTGCCGCCGCCGAAGCATTCACCGATGTTGGGGCACGAGGCTTCTTCGCACACCGTGTGCAGCTTGTGCTCGCGCAGGATCTGCTTGATCTCGTAGAAGCGGGTGTTGTGCGAGCCCGCCTTGACGCGGATCCAGTCGGGCTTCTTCAGTTGCTCGGCCGGCACGATCTTGATCGGGATGCGTGCGGTCTTGGCCTGCGACTTCTGCTTGGCGGTGGCGTCGTAGGAGGCCGCGTCTTGGGCGGTGTGGACGACCTTGTCGGTGGACATGGGATCTAGCTTTCGAGAACGAGCCGGTCAGCTCAGGTGGGCCGCGAGCTTGTCACCAAGTCGCTCGGCCACGGTGTTCCAGTCGGTGCGGACGCCCAGTGTAGCCAGATCAACCGTCGCGAGCCCGGCGTAGCCGCAAGGGTTGATGCTGGAGAAGGGCGACAAATCCATGGCCACGTTGAGCGCGACACCGTGGTACGTGCAGTGGCGGCTCACCTTGATGCCGAGCGCGGCGATCTTGCCCAGGCCATCGAACGGGCGTGCACTCGGGCCGGTGAGTGCCGAATGCCCGAACGGGTCGCCCAGCTTCACGTAGATGCCGGGCGCGCCTGCCACGCGGTGGCCGGTGACGCCGAAGCTTTCGAGCGTCTTGAGCACGCAGTGCTCGAGCCGGTAGACGTATTCCTTGACGAAGATGTTGAGCCGCTTCAGGTCGATCAAGGGGTAGGCCACCACCTGGCCGGGGCCGTGGTAGGTGACCTGGCCGCCGCGGTTGGTGTGCACCACCGGCACATCGCCGGCCAGGAGCACGTGCTCGTCCTTGCCCGCGATGCCTTGCGTGAAGACGGGTGCGTGCTCGCACAACCAGATCTCATCGGGCGTGTCGGGGCCGCGCGTCTCGGTGAAGGCCCGCATCTCGTCGACGGTCGTCGCGTAGTCCACACGCCCGCGCATGCGCACGAGGGGTACGGTGGTCGCATGGCCGCGAGGTTGGTCGGTGACGGAAGAGATTTCTGACACCCCCCGATTGTCGGGGCTTCGCACAATTGACGTCGGGACCCCGGCTTTCCGTGCATCCATCACGAATCGGCGCGCGTAACGCATGCCATCCGGTGATCTTGCCGGGTGCCCACCAGGAGACCCTTCATGCAACCCTCTTCCTTCAAGACCGCGCCGCTGGTCGCCGCCGCCCTGCTCGCGGTGTGTGGCACGACGACGCTTCACGCCTCCAGCCACCGCGAAGCGCCCTTCATCACCACCTCGCCCAAGGTGGACGGGACCGACTTCTACATGTTCCGCAGCTACGAGACCGGCCGCAGCGCCTACACCACGCTGATCGCCAACTACATGCCGCTGCAGGACGCCTACGGCGGCCCCAACTACTTCTCGATGGACCCGAACGCGCTCTACGAGATCCACATCGACAACGATGGCGATGCGCGCGAAGACCTCACCTTCCAGTTCCGCTTCCAGAACAAGCTGCGCGACACCTCCGGCAAGACGCTCACCGTCGGCGGCGAGGAAGTGGCGATTCCGCTGATCCAGTTCGGCCAGGTCGCCAACGTGCAGGACGCCAACCTCAACCTCAGCGAGAGCTTCACGCTCACCGTCGTGCGCGGCGATCGCCGCCGCGGCAATGCACAGGCCGTGACCAACTACGTGAACGGGGCCACCGTCTTCGACAAGCCGGTCGACAACATCGGCGTGAAGACGATTCCCGACTACGCCACCTACGCCGGCCGCCATGTCTACACCATCAACATCCCCGGTTGCAGCGCCCCGGGCAAGGTGTTCGTCGGCCAGCGCAAGGACCCGTTCGCCGTCAACCTGGGCACCATCTTCGACCTGGTGAACGCGCCGGTGAACGTGATCACCGATCGCCAGTTCGCCAATGCAGCGCCCAACACCATCGACGACAAGAACGTCACCTCGCTCGCGCTCGAAGTGCCCACCGCCTGCCTGACGCAAGGCAACGAGCCGGTGATCGGCGGCTGGACGACCGCGAGCCTGCGCCAGGTGCGCCTGCTCGACCCGACCCCGCGCGCCGGCCACCAGACGACCGAAAAGCCTGGCGGCGCCTGGACGCAGGTCTCGCGCCTGGGCATGCCACTCGTCAACGAGGTGGTGATCGGCCTGAAGGACAAGGACCGATTCAACAGCGCCAAGCCGGTCAACGACGGCCAGTTCCTCACCTACGTGACCAAGCCCACGCTGCCCAAGCTGCTGGAGATCGCGCTCGCCACGCCCAACATCGCCCCCACCAACTACCCGCGGACCGATCTCGTGACCACCTTCCTCACCGGCATCGCCGGCGTGAACCAGCCGCGCAACGCCGTGCCCTCGGAGATGCTGCGCCTGAACACGACCACGACCCCGGTGCCGCTGGCCAACCAGAACACGCTCGGCGTGGTGGGCAACATCCTTGCGGGCGGCAACGACATGGCGGGTTACCCCAACGGCCGCCGTCCGAACGACGACGTGGTGGATATCTCGCTGATCGCGGTCATGGGCGGGCTGTGCGTGGCCAACGGCGACAACAACGCGCTCGGTTTCGGCACGGCCTGCCGCCCGTCGGCGGCGCCGCTCGGCACCACCGCCTTCCAGCTGCACGACGCAGTCGACCAGTCGCGCGCCACGCTGCTGCCCGGCTTCCCCTACCTGGCGACGCCCATCGGCGGCACGCGTTGAGAAGGAGAGCAGCCATGAAGACAACACTTCATCGATACGTGGCGGCCCTGGTGGCAAGCGTGCTCGTCAGCGCCTGCGGTGGAGGTGGCGGCGATGACACGCCCGCGCCGATCACCGAAGTGCCTGACTCGGCCCTGGCGTCACCCGGCGCCTACACCCAGTTTGCGCGCAGCCTGCCGGCGGTCGACAACGCCGAGCCCTTGAGCGTGGGGCGACTGGACGTCGCGCCCACGAGCGAAACGGACGAGCCGGCATCGCTCAATTGACCGAGCTTCGTGCCGATCGGCCGCGGGTTCCCTTGGAGCGCACGCGAACCATCGAGCCACGCCCCGAGCACGGGTCTCCCGGGCTCAGGGGTGGCGCCCCTTGGGGGCAGGAGCGCAGCGACTGCGGGGCCGCTTACAGCACCACCTTGACCATGGGGTGCGTGGTGAGCGTGCGGTACAGCTCGTCGAGCTGCTCACGGCTGGTGGCGGTGATGGTGATGGTGACGCCGAGGTACTTGCCGCCGCTGCTTGGGCGCATCTCGACGGTCGACGCGTCGAAGCCTGGATCGAAGTTCTTCGCGACCTGCGTGACGGCGTGCACGAAGCCGTCGACGTTCTCGCCCATCACCTTGAGCGGGAACTTCGACGGGTACTCGATCAGCGATTCTTCGGGGGGAATGGTTTTCATAAAGACTGCGTGCGCTTGGCACGCTGGTAGGCCTCGTACAGACGGGCATATATGGGCCCGGGCTTGCCGCGCAAGGCGCCATGGCCCACCGGCTCGCCGTCGATCTGGGTCACGGGCAGCACTTCCTTCGCGGCCGAGCTGAGCATCACCTCGTCGGCCGCCAGCAGGTCGGCCTCGGCCACCGGGCGCAGGTTGAAGGCGATGCCCTCTTCTTCGCACAGCTCGCGGATCAGCTCGTAGCGGATGCCCTCCAGCACGTGCTCGCTCTTCGGCGGCCCGAGCACCGCGCCTTCGTGCACCACCCACACGTTGCTGGCCGAGGCTTCGGTGAGGAAGCCGTCGCGCAGGAGGATGGTCTCGGCGGCGCCATGGTCGGCCGACATCTGCCGCGCGAGCACGTTGCCCAGCAGCGAGACCGACTTGAGGTCGCCACGCTCCCAGCGGAAGTCGCGCGCCGTCACGCAGGCCACGCCGCGGTGCCGCTCCTCCGGGCTCGGCTGCACCAGCGGGTTGCTCATCATGAAGACGGTCGGCTCCACGTCGACCGGCATCACATGGTTGCGCGGCGCCACGCCGCGGGTCACCTGCAGGTAGACAGCCTGGTCGTCCTCGGCCTGGCCGGCCACGAGCTCGCGGCACAGCTCCAGCCAGCGCACGGCGCTGTGGGGGTTGGCGATGCGCACCTTGGCAAGCCCGCGGCCAAGCCGCGCCATGTGCTCCTCGAAGCGGAAGAAGCGCCGGTTGTAGACCGGCAGCACTTCGTAGATGCCGTCACCGAAGAGGAAGCCGCGGTCGAGCACCGAGACCTTGGCATCACGCAAGGGCAGGAACTCGCCGTTCAGGTAGCACAGGCTGTCGGCCAGGCTGGGGGGAAACGCGGCCATGGTGCCTCCTTTCGACGAACAGGCGGGCGGGGCGCGGGCGGATCAGGTTACTTGATCCACAGCCGGACCGCATCCCATGCCCGACCCAGGAGTCCGGCTTGTTCGACGGCGTTCAGCACCACCAGCGGCCGCTCGGCCACCACGGCGCCGGCCGGCGTTGTCACGCGAAGCGTGCCCACACGCTGGCCCTGGGTGAGCGGGGCCACCAGCGGGTCGGTGCGCTCGATCTTCGTCTGCAGCTTGCCGCCTTCGCCCTTGGGCACGCTCACGAAGACGCCGCCGGTGCTGCCCAGGCGGGCTTCATTCGCCTTGCCCTTCCACACCGGCACGGTGGCGAGGGCCTTGTCGGCCTCGAAGAGGCGCACGGTGTCGAAGGCCTGGAAACCCCAGTTGAGGAGCTTCTGGCTTTCGTTAGCGCGCGCGTCCATCGAGGCGGTGCCCATCACCACGCTGAGCAGGCGACGCTTGCCGCCCCCCGCGCCGGTGGCCGCGAGGTTGGGGAAGTCGCGCTGTGCCGAGATCACCATGCAGTAGCCAGCGGCCTCGGTGTAGCCGGTCTTCATGCCGTCGACGCTCGGGTCGCGCAACAGCAGCACGTTGCGGTTGTTCTCGTTGGTGCTGGGCGAGCCTTCGAAGCGGTACTTCTTGATGGAGTAGAGCGGGTAGTGCTCAGGGAAGTCTCGGATGATGTGCGCCGCGATCACGGCCACGTCGCGCGCGGTGCTCTTGTGGCCGGCTTCGGTGAGGCCGGCGACGTTCTTGAACGCGGTGTTCTTCAGGCCCCAGGCCTGCGCCTGGCGGTTCATCATCGCGACGAAGTTCTCGACCGAGCCGCCAACACCTTCGGCAAGCACCACGGCAGCGTCGTTGCCCGAGTTGACGATCAGGCCCCGCAGCAGGTCGGCCACCTTGGGCTGGCTGCGAGGCTCGATGAACATCAGCGAGCCACCGCCCTTGCGTTCCTGCCAGGCGCGCACCGAGACGGGCAGCACCTGCTCGAGCTGCAGCTTGTGCTCGCGCAGCGCGGTGAAGACGAGGTAGGCCGTCATCAGCTTGGTCAGCGACGCAGGGTCGGCGGAGGCATCGGCCTCGCGCTCGGCGAGCGTCTGGCCGGTGGTGATGTCGAGCAGGATGTAGCTGCGCGCGGCCACCTCGGGGGGGGTGGGCATCTGGGCCTGAGCCCAGGTGCAGGCGAGCGCGAACAGGAGAGCGAAGAGCTTTTTCATGCAGGAGTCGTTGTGATGTGAGGAAACGCGGCGGGGGCCAGCGGCTTCTTAGGAGCCGTGCCGCACCACCAAGTTCTTGAGCAGCGTGAGTTGCCCATGAAAAAAATGCCCGGCGCCGGGCACGACGACCACCGGCAACGCCTGCGGCCGGGCCCAGGCCAACGTGGCCGCGAGCGGCACCACGTCGTCGGCTTCGCCGTGCACGACGAGCGTGCCTTCAGGGGCCGGTGGCACTTGCTGCTTTTGCGTCGACGGGGCGATCAGCGCCAGCCACTTGGGCTTGGCGTCGGCCGGCAGGCGATGCGCGGCTTCGGCCGCGACGTAGCCCCCGAACGAGAAGCCGGCCAGCACGAAGGGCAGCGAGGCCTCTCGATGCGCGGCAATCACCGCCAGGGCATCGTCGACTTCGCCGCGGCCCTCGTCCCATTGCCCGTGCGAGCCACCGACGCCGCGGAAGTTGAACCGCACGGCGCGCAGGCCCAGTTGCACGAAGGCGCGGGCGAGCGTCTGCGCGACCTTGTTGTCCATCGTGCCGCCGTGCAGGGGGTGCGGGTGGCACACGACCGCGACACCCGTGGGCGCCGCAGCAGGCTCGTCGATCGCGCATTCGATGGCACCGGCCGGGCCGGCGATCGTCACGCGCTGGGTTTGTGAATTCATCGGCCCACCGACTCCGGCAGCACCAGGCGCTCGACCACCACGCCGTTCTTCAGATGCGACTCAACGATCTCGTCGATGTCGCTTTCGTCGACGTAGGTGTACCAGACGGCCTCGGGGTAGACGACGGCCACTGGCCCGCCGGCGCAACGGTCCATGCAGCCGGCCTTGTTGACGCGCACGCCACCGGGGCCGGCGAGCTTCTCGGCCTTCACGCGCGACTTGCAGTGGTCGAAGCCGGCCTTCGCGTTGTGGTCGGCGCAGCAGTCTTCGCCGTTGTCGCGCTGGTTGAGGCAGAAGAAGATGTGGCGCTTGAAATAGGTCATGGCGTATTTTAGGAAGCCTGGTCGCGCGCCACGACGCGCGCCAGCAGGTAGATGAGTCCTGCGAAGGGCCACAGCCAGCCCACCCACTGCGCAATGCCATGGAAGCGGATGAAGCGGCCCTGCTCCCAGGCCTGCAGGCTCTCGGCGAAATAGGGATCGGTCGGCGCTTGGTTGACGAGCGCGACCAACATCGTCAGGGCAACCAGGCCCGCCGCCGCCGCGCCCCGCGGCGGCACGAAGGCCAGTGCCAGCGACACCACGCTCGCCGCCACCAGCGCCGGCACCACCGCCGGCGTGACCCAGGCCCAGGCATGCTGCGGGCCGAAGTTCATCGCCGTGGACAGGGTGGTGGCCGCCAGCCCCAGTGCCAGCGCCGCCGGCACATGGGCCAGCCGCCGCCAGCCAGGGCGCATGATGCTGAAGGCCACGAAGGTAGGCGCCAGGAAACCGAGCACGATGGCTAACCATTCCGAGCCACGCGACAGCGGCGTCATCCACTCGTCGGCCTGCAGGCCTTCGGTCACCCAGCTCGCCCACGGCGTGCCTTCCAGCCAGCCTGCCACCGCCTCGCGCAGGCGCAGCACGCCTTGGCCAAGCCCGAAAGGCACCGCGGTCGGGAAGAGCAACCCCACCGGCCAGAGCAGGAGCAACGCGATGCCGCCCGCGCTGCGGTGGATGAACCAGCGATCGCGCAGCACCTGCCAGCGGTCCACGCCGCCGAGCGCGCGCACTGCCAGCGCGATCAGCACCCCGAGCGCGGTGCCGCCACTGTTCAGCAACCAGTCTGCAACGGAGGGCACCCGCCGGGGCAACCAGTTCTGCAGGCTTTCCAGACAGAGAGACAACAGTGCACCGGCGATGACGGTGTTGAGCGCCGACCAGAGCACCGGCCGGCCACTGCGCACCTGCGCACCGAACAGCAGCGCTCCGAGCGGCACGTAGCCCAGCAGATTCGACACCACATCGAACCAGGTCCAGTACGGTTGCCACGGCATGTGGCCGAAGCCGAACAAGGCCACGCCGGCCGGCTGCTTCCAGCCCGTGAACGGCGACAGGCTGGCGTAGACGATCAGCGCCGCATACAGCCAGGCCAGCGGTGCCGCGGAGCTTCTGTGTCGAGGCGCCATGGTCGAACCACGCGCCGTCAGAACGGCTTGACCACCACCAGCACGACGATCAGGGTGAACAGCAGCACCGAGACCTCGTTGAAGACGCGGAACCAGCGCTCGCTGCGTGTGTTGCTGAACGACTCGAACTTGCGCAGCAGCGACCGGCAGGCGTGGTGGTAGCCGAGCGCCAGCACGACGAGGAGGAGCTTGGCATGCAGCCAGCCCCCCTTCACCCCGAAGCCCAGCCACAGCCACAGGCCGAGCACCAGTGCCGGCACCATCAGGAAGCTCGCGAAGCGGTACAGCTTGCGCGCCATCAGCAGCAGGCGCTCACGCTCGGCGTGGCTGTCGGCGGGCACCATCGCCAGATTGACGAAGATGCGCGGCAGGTAGAAGAGGCCGGCGAACCAGCTGGCGACGAAGACGATGTGGAAGGCCTTGACCCAAAGATAGAGGCTGCTCATGCGGCGGCATTATGGGTCGGCATAAAAAAAGCCCCGGCCATCAGCCGGGGCTCGAAAGCCTCATCGCTGTCATCACGGTAAGGCTCCTGCTCAGGGAGGAAAAGCAGGGGACGACAACCTTGCAGCTATCATCCGAAAGCGACTTTATCAGATGAACACCGCGTGCGCCCAGTGGAGCGACACCGTGAAAACGCGCAAGTGCGAACTACGCCTCGAGCCGCACATCTGACCATTTAGCCCCTCCGGAACCGCGCCGTGCACACACCCCCGCCCTTTCCCGCCAGCCGGCCACGCCGCCTGCGCCGCGATGAGTTCACCCGCGCGCTGGTGCGCGAGCACCATGTGCAGGTGAGCGACCTGATCCTCCCGGTCTTCGTGCTGCCCGGCAAGAACAAGATCCAGAACGTCGACTCCATGCCCGGCGTGCAGCGCCTGAGCCTCGACCAGCTGTTGCCCGTGGCCGACGAATGCGTGCGCCTCGGCATCCCGGTGATGGCGCTCTTCCCGGTCATCGACCCGAAGAACAAGAGCGAAGACGGCGCCGAAGCCACCAACCCGCAGGGCCTCGTGCCCAAGGTCGTGCGCGAACTGAAAAAGCGCTTCCCCGAGCTCGGCATCCTCACCGACGTGGCGCTTGACCCCTACACCTCGCACGGCCAGGACGGCGTGCGCGACGCGAGTGGCTACATCCTCAACGACGAGACCGTGCGGATCCTGAGCCAGCAGGCCCTGTTGCAGGCCGAGGCCGGCGTCGACATCGTGGCCCCGAGCGACATGATGGACGGGCGCATCGGCGCCATCCGCCAGGTGCTCGAAAAGCGTGGCCACATCCACACGCGGATCATGGCGTACAGCGCCAAGTACGCGAGCGCCTTCTACGGCCCGTTCCGCGATGCAGTCGGCTCGGCCGGCAACCTCGGCAAGGGGAACAAGAAGGTCTACCAGATGGACCCGGCCAACACCGACGAGGCGCTGCGGGAAGTGGCGCTCGACATCGCCGAAGGCGCCGACATGGTGATGGTCAAGCCCGGCATGCCCTACCTGGACATCGTGCGCCGCGTGAAAGACGAGTTCCGAGTGCCCACCTTCGCCTACCAGGTCAGTGGCGAGTACGCCATGCTCAAGGCGGCGGCCAACAACGGCTGGCTCGACCACGACGCGGTGATGATGGAAAGCCTGCTCGCCTTCAAGCGCGCCGGCGCCGATGGCGTGCTGACCTATTTCGCGCTGGAAGCAGCGCGCAAGCTGCGCGAGTCGCGCTGACCACCCGGCGGGCCTCGATGCGCATCTTCCACGTCACGGCCGAGCAATTCACCGAGCTGCCCGAGCTGCCGGAGCAGATGCCGGCCACCGGCTACCTGTGGATCGGCAGCGCACGCCGCGAGTTCGAGGTCACCACCGCCGCTCTGCAGACGGCGCTGCAGCGGCTCACGGGCGCGCAACTCGTCGACCTGCACGTCTCCGACCTGCTGAACAACCAGCTGCCGTCGCACTTCGACTACACCTCGGCCTACGACCTGCTCGTCTTCAGGCGACTGGCCGCCGGCAGCGGCAGCTCAGGCCTCTTCCTCGACGACGCACAGGGCACGCTGTCCACCGCCAAGCGCGCGCTGGAAGCGATCGACACGAGCCCGGTCGGCTTCGCGATCTTCGACCGCCTGCTCCTCACGGTGCACCCGACCGACTGCCCGGTGCGCGACTTCTTCGCGACACGCCTGCCGCAGATGATTCAAAACGCCGAGCAGCGCACAGGCGCCCCGTCGCGCCTGCCGCCCAGCCCGGACGACCTGATGCTGCGCATGGTCAACCACATGGTCGACAGCTACCTGGAGCTGCGGCGCCTGCTGACCAAGCAGCTGGGCTACCTGCAGCAGGAGCTCTTCAACCCGCGCAGCCATTTCGACAGCTGGCAGGTGCTGCTCGACTCGCGCAACGCGCTGCACTTGCTGGAGGACACCTGCGAAGACCAGCGCAGCGCCATCGTCGAGTGGATCGATGCGCTCGACGAGTGGCCGACCGAGCACGATCCGCAGACGATGCGCGAGCGCGAACTGCTGCGCCTGCGCTCGCGCGACGTGCTCGAGCACATCGAGCGTGTGCTGAGCCACGTGCGGCGGCTGGAGTCGTCGGCCGAGACGGCGGTGCAGATGCACTTCTCGGCGCAGAGCAATCGCACCAACGACATCATGCGCACGCTCACCGTGCTGACCGCCATCTTCATGCCGTTGAACCTGATCACCGGCTTCTTCGGCATGAATTTCGACGGCCTGCCGCTGATCCACGCGCCGACGGGCGTGTGGGTGGCGACGATCACGATGGTGATCGTGGGGGTGGGACTGGGGCTCTTCTTCTGGCGCAAGCGCTACCTGAGCACGTCCCACAAACGCTGAAGTTCAGCGGGCGTAGGGATCGTCGTAGCCGAGTCCGGCCAGGATCTCCGTTTCCAGAGCCTCCATCTCGCGCGCCTCGTCGTCGTCCTCGTGGTCATGCCCCTGCGCATGCAAGGTGCCATGTACGAGCAGGTGGGCGTAGTGCGCTTCCAGCGTGATCTGCTGCTGCTTCGCTTCCGCCGCGATCACCGGCGCGCACAGGATCAGGTCGGCCTGCACGACGGGCTCGTGCGCGTAGTCGAAGGTCAGCACATTGGTTGCGTAGTCCTTGCCGCGGAAGTCGCGGTTGAGCGACTGGCCCTCCTCGGCACCGACGATGCGCACCGTGATCTCCCCCGGCGCCTCCAGCGCCGCGCGGATCCAGCGTGCCACCTTGTGGCGCGGCAAGTGCGCGCGGTGCGAGGCATCGGCAAACTGCAACGACAGCGTGAGCTCCGGCCGGGCCATCAGCTGCGCTCCGTCGGCGCAGCGTCGTAGGCCTCGACGATGCGGGCCACCAGCGGATGTCGCACCACGTCGGCCGCGGTGAAGCGTGTCATCGCGATGCCGTTCACACGCCGCAGCACCCGCTCGGCGTCGACCAGGCCGCTGTCGGTGCCCTTGGGCAGGTCGATCTGGCTCACGTCGCCGGTCACCACGCACTTGCTGCCGAAGCCGATGCGCGTGAGGAACATCTTCATCTGCTCACGCGTGGTGTTCTGCGCCTCGTCGAGGATCACGAACGCATGGTTGAGCGTGCGCCCGCGCATGAAGGCGAGCGGCGCGATCTCGATGTTGCCCTTCTCGAAGGCCTTGCCCACCCGCTCGAAGCCCATCAGGTCGTACAGCGCGTCGTAGAGCGGGCGCAGGTAGGGGTCGACCTTCTGCGCCAGGTCGCCGGGCAGGAAGCCCAGGCGCTCCCCGGCCTCGACCGCCGGGCGCGTGAGGATGATGCGCTGCACCGCGCTGCGCTCCAGCGCGTCGACCGCACAGGCCACCGCCAGGAAGGTCTTGCCCGTGCCCGCGGGGCCGATGCCGAAGGTGATGTCGTGGTGGCGGATGTTGGTGAGGTAGAGGTGCTGGTTGGGCGTGCGGCCCGACAGGTCGGCGCGGCGCGTGCGCAGCACGACGTCCTCGCCGTCGCCCTCGGCGTCATCTACCCGGCCGGGCTCACGCGCCGCAACGGCGCGCTTGCGCCCGCGCGGCACGTCGGCCAGCGCCTCCACCAGCGCCAGCTGGAAAGCCTCCCCGGAAATCGGCTTGCGCGCCCGGTCGTACAGCGTCTGCAGCAGGGCCACGGCACGCTCGGCATCGGCCTTGGCCCCCTCGATGCGGAAGGACTCGTTGCGGCGCGAGATGCTCACATCGAAGGCCGACTCGATGCTGCGCAGGTGCTCGTCGAGGCTGCCGCACAGGTGGGCGAGCCGGATGTTGTCGAGCGGAATGAAGGCGTGGCGAAGGATCAAGCGTGAACCTCTGGGCAAAACGCGATTGTCGCCCCGCCCGCCGCGCCTGCTTCGTGCAGGGGCACCTCCTGCACAATCGGCGCCCATGCGAGCCCGCCTCCGTTCCTACCCTGTATCGGCCTGGTTGAGGCCTCTTTCGTGGATGAGCCTGCTGGTGCTGTGGATGCTGGTCCTGGCGCCGTGGCAGGCGCTCGCAGCACCGGCCGACGGCAAGGTGATCCTGCTGCAGCAGGCGGTGACCGCCCCCGGGGCGGGCGACCAATTCCCGGTGGCGACATCGACCGCGCCCGTCACGCTGCCCGACCACTGGTGGCGCAGCCGCCCGCGCGAGGACGGCCCGGTCTGGTACCGGCTGCGCTTCGACGCGGCGGAAGCCGCCGGCAGCACCGAGCACCTGATGGCGGCCTACATCGAGCGGGTGTGCAGCAACGCGGAGGTGCGGCTCAACGGCTACCTCGTGCACAGCGGCGACATGCGCGAGCCCATCACGCGCAACTGCCTCTATCCGCAGCTGGTGCCGCTGCCCGCCGGTCTGCTGAAAGCCGAGGGCAACACCCTCGACATCAAGGTGCAGGGCTATGCCTTGCAGAAGGTCTCGTCGCGCCAGCGCGCCGGCGGCCTGTCGGCTGTCAAGATCGGCCCGCAGGCCCGGCTCGCCGAGGAACATGCGTCGCAGACCTTCTGGAACGTCACCGCCGTGCAGATGCTCGCGGTGGCGACCACGGTGCTGGCGGTGTTCCTGCTGTACCTGCGGGCGACCAACCACAAGGAAGCGCACCTCGGCTACCTCGGCTTCCTCATCCTCGCCTGGAACGTGCTCGGGCTGCGCAGCTGGTGGACCGACATCCCGCTCGACACCTACACCGTCGAGTTGCTGGCCTGCGTGGGCTTTGCCATCGTGACGGCACTCACGGTGCAATTCCTGCTGAGCTACAGCGCATTGCGCTCGCGCATGATCGAAGCGGGCCTGCTGGCGCAGTGCCTGATGGTGCCGCTCACGCTGGCGCTGGCCGGGCCGCAGCGCCTCTTCAACCTCAGCAGCGCCTGGTACCTGCTGATGGTGCTGGAGGTGCTGGCGAAGATGGTGCTCTACCTCTACACCGAGCGGCGCGCACGGCGGCGCACCTTCTGGCCGATGGCCGCAATGATGGCGGGCCTGGTGCTGCTGGTGGGGATGGACCGCGCCTCGCAGTTCGACTGGATGCCGCGCGTGAACCTGCTCAACTACGCGCTGCCGGTGATCTTCTTCGCCATCGCCGCGAGGCAGATCAAGGTCTTCGGCATGGCGCTTCGCTCGGCCGAGGCGGCGCGCAACTCGCTCGACCGCCGCATCGCCGAAGCCACCGCCGAAATGGAGCGCAACTACGTGCAGATGGCCGAGCTGCGCGTCGAGCAGGTGACCGAGAAGGAACGCAAGCGCATCGCCGGCGACCTGCACGATGACCTGGGCGCCAAGCTGCTCACCATCGTGCACACCAGCGAGTCGGAGCGCATCTCGTCGCTCGCCCGCGAAGCCTTGGAAGAAATGCGCCTGTCGGTGCGCGGGCTGACGGGCAAGCCGCTGCCGGTGGCCGACGCCCTCGCCGATTGGCGTGCCGAAACCGTGTCACGCCTGGGGCAGGCGGGCATCGAGGTCGACTGGCGCAGCCCCAGCGAAGACGTGACGCAGCTGCTGTCGGCCCGTGCCTTCGTGCAGACCACGCGCATCCTGCGCGAGGCGGTCAGCAACGTCATCAAGCACAGCGGGGCCTCGCACTGCAAGGTGCGCTGCACCCTGGGCCAGCAGGACTTCGTGCTGGTCGTGCAGGACAACGGCAAGGGCATCCCGATGGAGCTCGATGGCAAGCTCGACCGCGGCCACGGCATGGCCAGCATGAAGCACCGGGCCAAGCAGATGCAGGGGCAGTGCCTGGTGGAGTCGGGCCCCGGCTACGGAACCGTGATCCGGCTCACGCTTCCCCTGGGTACGGCCTGAGATTGGGCCCCGCCAGACGGTTTGCCGAGCCGCTGGACTGTTAGGATGCACTTCGGTTTTCACCCTGCGAGTCGCTGCCATGAACAAGATCCTGTTGTTGGAAGACCTTCCCGAAATCCGCAGCTGGCTCAAGGCGCTGGCCTTGCAGGTGTTTCCACAGGCGCAGGTCTTCGAGGCGGCCCGCGTGCACGACGCGCTGGCGCTCATCACCGCCGAGCGCTTCGAGATCGCGATGATCGACCTTGGCCTCCCCGATGGCAGCGGCGTCGACGTCGTGGCGGCGCTGCAAAAGGCGCAGCCGGAAGCCCAGTCGGTCGTGGTCACCATCCATGACGACGACGACCACCTTTTCCCGGCCCTGCAGGCCGGCGCCTTCGGCTACCTGCTCAAGGAGCAGCCGCGCGAGCACTTCGTCGAGCAGCTGCAGCGCATCAGCCAGGGCGAGCCGCCGCTGTCGCCGTCGATCGCCCGCCGCGTGATCGCCTATTTCGCCGCGCAGAACAAGCCGCAGGAGCGCCCGCAGAACCTGCCCCACGTGCAGCTCACCGACCGTGAGAACGAGGTGCTGCTGTGGGTGGCCAAGGGCTTCACGCTGCCCGAGATCGGCGTGCAGCTGAACCTGTCGCGCCACACCATCGCCGATTACGTGAAGCAGATCTACCGCAAGCTCAATGTGAGCTCGCGCGCCGAAGCGGCCCTTGAGGCGCAGCGCCTCGGCCTCTTCCGTCGCTGAGCGCGCGATCGATGATCGGTCGCCTCACCGGGCTGCTCGCAGAAAAGAACCCGCCTCAACTGCTCGTGGACGTGGGCGGCGTCGGCTACGAAGTCGACGTGCCCATGAGCACGTTCTACAACCTTCCCGGCTTGGGCGAGCGTGTCTCCCTGCTCACCCACTTCGTCGTGCGCGAGGACGCGCAGGTGCTGTTCGGCTTCCTCACCGCCGAGGAGCGCGCCACTTTCCGCCAGCTCGTGAAGATCTCGGGCATCGGGCCGCGCACGGCCTTGTCCATCCTCTCCGGCCTGAGCGTGGCCGAGCTGGCCCAGGCCGTGTCGCTGCAGGAAAGCGGCCGCCTCATCAAGGTGCCTGGCATCGGCAAGAAGACCGCCGAGCGCCTGCTGCTCGAGCTCAAGGGCAAGCTCGGCCCCGACCTCGCCCTGCCCACCAGCGTGGCCAACGATGCGCAGGCCGACATCCTGCAGGCCCTCGTGGCCCTGGGCTACAGCGACCGCGAAGCGGCGCTCGCGCTGAAGAACCTGCCGGCCGACGTGGGGGTGAGCGAAGGCATCAAGCTTGCGTTGAAAGCTTTGGCCAAATAGCCAGACGCCAAAACCGCACCAGCGCGCAAACAATGCTTACAACTTGCACTGGGTCGCGGGGTGAGCACTTCAAATGCCCGCGTCAAGGTCAGGGTCGCCGAATAAAATTCGCCGGCTTTTGGCAGCGCCGCTGTTCATGTCCGACCTGATCAACCCTCGTCTCTTCGCTCGCGTCGAACGCTCACTGCGCAAGCGGCTGAACGTCAACGTGACGCCGCACCTGAAGCGTTGCGCTGCACACGCGAAAAGCGAAGACGACTTCATGGCCGCCGCGGCCCGCATGTTGATCAACCAGCAGGAGCGGCAGGAGTGGCTGGCCTCGTGGGCGTCGCGCCGCCACAACGAAAGCGACGACACCACGCCCGCCGAGCTGGACACCACCACCCCCGCCTCGCTCGATGCCCCGCTTCAGCGCACCTTCCGCATCACGCCCCAGCAGCGCGAGCGGGTGCGCGAGGCGTTGGCCAACGAACTCGGCCCCATCGCCGATCTGTTGCTCGACAACGAAGCCCAGCGCGCCGACTCCGTGACCGAATTGCTGCAACGCCTGGAGTCGCACCTGGAAAGCGACGAGCAGCGCGCCCGTTTCCGCCAGTCCACGCTATCGTCCCGTTCGCACGACGCCTGAGTCGTGCTCCCCGGCAGTTGGTTGTGAAGCGCATGCGGTGCCCACCGCGGCGGAGACTCGAATTCGTTTGACTTTCCGAGACCTTCCATGAACCTGAAGCTCAGATTCAACCTGGTGTTCACGCTGCTGTTCGTGATCGCGCTTGCCGTGGCCGGCGGCACGGTGTACCGGCTGGTGCAGGCCAATGCGAGCGCCGAAGTGGTGCGCGACGCACAGCGCCTGATGGACGTGGCGGTCGCGGTGCGCGGCTACACCGTCGACAACATCAAGCCCCATCTCGACCCGCTGCTCGACCGCCATTTCCTGCCCGAGACGGTGCCGGCATTCGCGGCCACCGAAACGCTGTCGCGCCTGGCGGCCAAGCAGCCTGGCTACAGCTACAAGGAAGCCACGCTCAACCCGACCAACCCGCGCGACAAGCCCACCGACTGGGAGCGCCAGATCGTCGACCGCTTCCGTGCCGACACCAAGACCACCGAGCTGTCGGGCGAGGTCGAGACGGGCAGGGGCGACCTCTTCTACGTCGCCCGCCCGATCCGCATCACCAACCCGGCCTGCCTGGCCTGCCACAGCACGCCGGCCGCCGCACCGCCCAGCCTCATCGCCCGCTATGGCGACAAGTCGGGCTTCGGCTGGCAACTCAACGAAGTCGTCGGCGCGCAGATCGTCGCGGTGCCCACCGCCCTGCCGCGCGAAAAGGCCCAGCAGCTCTTCGCCACCTTCACCGGCTCGCTGGTCGCGGTGTTCGTGGCGCTCTTCCTGGTGCTGAACTGGCTGCTGCAGCGGCTGGTGGTGACACCGGTGCGCGAGGTGGCCATGGCCGCCCGCCGCGTGAGCCAGGGCGACCTGTCGCTGGCCGAGTTCAGCGAAGAGCGCGCCGACGAGATCGGCACGCTGCAGAAGTCGTTCAACCGCATGCGCCGCAGCCTCGTCAAAGCGATGGGCATGCTCCGGAACTGATCAGTGCTTCATGTCGTGGGAGGCGCCGGGGCCTTCCACGTTGACCGTTACCGTCACTTCACCGGCCTTCTCGAACTTGAGCTTGAGCGGGAATTTCTCGCCCTGCTTCAGCGGCGCCTTCAGGCCCATCAACATGATGTGCAGGCCACCGGGCTTGAGCTCCACGGCCTTGCCGGCCGGCACCTCGACGGCCGACACCTCGCGCATGCGCATCACGTCGCCGTCCATCTTCATCTCGTGCAGCTCGACGCTCCTGGAGACATCGGCGCTGGCCGAGACCAGCTTGTCGCCGGCCGCCCCGGCATTGCGGATGCTGAGGTAGGCGCCGCCGGCCGGCTGGCCCGGTGCGGTTGAACGGGCATAGGGGTGGCCGATCGTCAGCTTGCCGAGCTTGAACGAATGGGCCTGTGCGGCCCACGCGATGGCGCTCAGCGACAGCGCGGCGAGCAGGCGGTGAGGGATTTTCATGTCGATCTCCTTGGGGTTCATCAGGTTCACAGGTCGAACTTGAGTTCGGCGTTGAAGGTGCGCTGCGTGTACGGGTGGAAGGCCCAGTAGCGCTCGTTGTTGAGGTTGTCGATGCCTAAGGCGGCCGACCACTGCTTGTCGAAACGATAGACGAGCCGCACATCGGCCACCAGGAACGAGCTCACGCCCATGTAGGTGCGGCCGTTGGGGTCGCTGTTGTCGAGCGTGCCGTACTGGCGGCCGCTGTAGCGCACGCCGAGGCTCGTGCTCCAGTGGTCGTCGAGCTTGTAGCTGGCGAGGGCGGTGGCGCGCCAGCGCGGTACGCGCGGCTGCCAGCGGCCCACACTCGCGGGGAACTTGTCGTTCTTGGTGATGATGGAGTCGGCGTAGGTGACGCTTGCGTTGAGGTCCAGGCCTCGCAAGAGGGCGTGAGGCCACTGCAACGCCACCTCCAGGCCGCGGGTGCGGATCGTGTCCACGTTCTGCACGTTGGTGACGTTCGGCGTCACGGTCACGTTGGTCTGTGAATACAGCGCATCGTCGGTGCGCTCGGCGAAGAAGGTCGTGCGCAGCAGGCCCATGCCGATGCTGCGCTCGGCCGTCAGCTCACCAGTCCACGACGTTTCGGGCCGCAGAGTGGGATCGCCCAGCGTGCCGGCCGAGGCCAACTGATAGAGCTCCACCACCGTCGGCGCACGCACCGCTCGGCCGAGCGAGGCCTTCAGCACCCAGGCGTCATCGACCGTGTGCGAGATCGCGAGCTTGGGCGAGAACCGGTTTTCGCGCCTGGCCGATGCGACGCTGGGCGATTCCGCTTCCCACTGCTCCACACGGGCGCCCAGCACGGCGCGCCAATCCGATGAGATGTGCCAGGCGTCCTGCACCCACAGGCTGTGCAACGAAGACGCTCCTGCCGTCGCCTGCGTGCGCAACTTGAAGGCGTCGCGTTGCAAGCCGGCCTCGACCGTGTGCATGGTGCCGATCGGCCGCCAGATGCCCTTCACGGCAAGCGTGTTCCAGCCGGTGCCCTTCATGTCGGTCAGGCCCGTTGCCGAATTTCGCAACTCGTCTCGCGCGTAGTCGTAGACGCTGGCCGCCGCCTCCCAGTCCCACTCGCCTCGCGTTTGGCTCTTGAGGCTCAGACCTTGGGCCACATGGGCCAGGCGAGCCCGGCTGCTCGCAAAATCGCCAGGCGTCAGCACATAGTCCCGGCCTTCGATGTTCACCGTGCCGGTGGTGATCGTGTTGCCAGCCGCGTCGCGCAGATAGCTTTGCACCTCGCGCCGGGTGTCATTGCGCCAATAGCCCAGCGTGTACGAGGCGCGCAATGCGGGCGTGACGTCATAGGCCAGCTTGAGCTTGGCGTGGTCCTGCACGGTGTGGCTGCGACCGGTGTCGCCGAGGATCCACCACGCCTGGTTCGATGGGTTGCGATCGGCCACGGCGCCGGTGACCGGCACGCCGCTGCTGCCCACCGTGCCCTGCGAGACGCGCTTGTTCGCAAACGTGATCGGCTGCCCTTCGCTGTCGAGCCGGCTCACGTGGACCCACCACGACAACCCGCCCTCGCGGCTGCCGAGCGACGCGCTGCCCGACTGTCCACCGAAGCGGTCGGTGGTGTTGTACTGCTGGTAGCGCTGGGTGTAGCCCTGCAACTTCACATGCGCCTCGAACGCCCGTGGCATTCGCGTCACGTAGTCGACCACCGCCCCGACCGAGTTGCCCGGGTAGGCCGCCGAGAACGGGCCGTACAGCACGTCGACGCGGTCGATCTCCTCCGGCGTCACCAGGCCCCAGCGCGGCGTGTAGGTCGCGCCGTTGCCGAGCAGGTTGGACAGCAGGATGCCGTCGGCATACACCAGCGAGCGCGCGCTGTTGCCCGTGCCCGAGGCGCGGCTCGCGAGCACGGCGTGGTCGTGGTCGCCGATGTAGCGCTTGCGCACGTTGAGGCTCGGGAAGTACTTCAGCGCATCTTCCGAATCGGTGGCGTTGATGCTGCGCGCGATCTGCGCAGCGGTGATGCTCTCGGTGGTGGTGGGGATCTCGAGCGGCAGCGTCGCCGGGCGGCTGCCGATGATGGTGACGCGGTCGAGCTCAGGGGCGGTCTGCGCGCCGGCCATGCCGGGCAGGGCCGCGGCGACGGCCAGCGTCGCCAGTATGGGCTTCTTCATGAAGAGGGAAAGGCCTCGGCGATGTCGCCAGACCAGGGGAAAGACTCAAGGCACCGGCACGTCGCCGGCGGCGGCACGGACGCTCAGGCGAGCGCGGGCGGACCTTGCTTGAGTCGTGCCCGCCAGCGTGTACTGGCGTCAGGCGGCGTCGTCGCGGCGCGCGGTGCAGGCAGCACCTGGCGCACAGGCGGCGCCACGCTGTCGGCCGCGGCCAGCTGCGGCGCGGCCAGTGCCATCACGGCGCTCAGCGCGCAGTGGTCGCCGGCATGCGTGGCTTGGTGGTCGGGCGCGGGTTCGCCGTCGAGGGCGATGGTCTTCACGCCGTAGACCGTGCAGACCTCGACCAGCGCCTTGCCTTGTGCCTCGGCCGACGTGCTCGCCAGCAGGGGCACGGCTGCCTTGAGCAACAGCGCGCAGGCGAAGAGCCACACGGCAAATCGCGAGTTGAAGGCGCTGAAGGGGCGGCGTGACATGGGGCGCGATTGTGCCAGCCCACCCGTCAGGCCCTGCCACCGGGCCGCGCTGCACAATGCGCGACATGAGCATCCAGACCGATGATTTCGCCGACGATCTCACACCCCGCCGGCGGGTCGTGAGCGCCGCACCCGCCTCGCCCAACGAAGAGGCGATCGAGCGTGCGTTGCGCCCCAAGGGCCTGGCCGAGTACGTGGGCCAGGCCAAGGCACGCGAGCAGCTCGAGATCTTCATCGGCGCGGCCAAGAAGCGAAAGGAAGCGCTCGACCACGTGCTGCTCTTCGGCCCGCCCGGCCTCGGCAAGACCACGCTCTCGCACATCATCGCCAATGAGCTCGGCGTGAACCTGCGCCAGACCTCCGGCCCCGTGCTCGAGAAGCCCAAGGACCTGGCCGCCATCCTCACCAACCTCGAGAAGAACGACGTGCTCTTCATCGACGAGATCCACCGCCTGAGCCCGGTGGTCGAGGAGATCCTCTACCCCGCGCTGGAGGACTACCAGATCGACATCATGATCGGCGAAGGCCCCGCCGCCCGCTCGATCAAGCTCGACCTGCAGCCCTTCACGCTGGTCGGTGCGACCACGCGCGCGGGCATGTTGACCAACCCGCTGCGCGACCGCTTCGGCATCGTGGCGCGGCTGGAGTTCTACAGCTCGGAAGAACTCGCGCGCATCGTGCACCGCTCGGCCGGCCTGCTCGACGTGGCAGCCGACACCGAAGGCGCCTTCGAGATCGCCCGCCGTTCGCGTGGCACGCCCCGCATCGCCAATCGCCTGCTGCGCCGCGTGCGCGACTACGCCGACGTGAAGGGCGACGGCCGCATCACGAAAGCCATTGCCGACAAGGCGCTCGCCATGCTCGACGTCGACCCGCAAGGCTTCGACGTGATGGACCGCAAGCTGCTCGAGGCGGTGATCCACCGCTTCGATGGCGGGCCGGTCGGCCTCGACAACGTGGCGGCCGCGATCGGCGAAGAGTCCGGCACCATCGAAGACGTGATCGAGCCGTATCTCATCCAGCAGGGTTTCCTGCAGCGCACGCCGCGCGGGCGGGTGGCCACGCTGGCCGCCTTCCGGCACCTCGGCGTCGCGCCGCCCAAGAGCGCGGGCGACCTCTTCGACGGCGCCTAGCGGAAGCAGCGCGCCGCGAGCCCCATCTCGGCGCAGATCGCCGCTTCGAAGTCGCCGACGCTGCTGCCGGCCACGATGTCGTTGTGGCCTGCACGCAGCCGCGACTGCAGGGCCGGGGACTGCAAAGCACGGTTCACCTGCGCATTCAAGCTGCGCCGCAGTGCACGTGGCGTGCCACCCGGCGCAAAGAGCCCGAAGCGCGACACGAGGTTCGCCTTGGGCACGCCCAGCTCGGCCAATGTCGGCACCTGCGGCAAGGCCGGCAGTCGCTGCGGCGCGCCCACCGCCAGCGCCTTCAGGCGCCGCTGCGCCACATGCTGCAGCTGCGCCGCCGCCACGTTGGTCGACATCAACTCGAACTGCCCGCCCAGCGCATCGACCAGGCTCTGGCCGCCGCCCTTGTACGGGATGTGCACGATCTCCAGGCCCAGCGTCGTCGCCACGCCGTCGAGCACACGGTGGCCGGTCGTGCCCACGCCCGTCGTCGCCCAGCGCAGCGCAGCCGGCTTCGCACGCGCGAGCGCCACCATCTGCGCGAAGCTCTCCGCTTCGAGCGCCGCAGTGCCGGCGACGAGCGTGGCGGTGTTCATCACCGCCGCCACCGGGGCGATGTCGCGCAGCGGGTCGTAGCGCACCAGGCCCTGGCGCGGCAGGGCGGTGAGCGGCGACAAGGCCGAGAACACGAGCAGCCGGCCATCCCCGGGTGCACGCGCCAGCATCTCCATCGCGATGCCGCCGCCGCCGCCCGGCCGGTTCTCCACCAGCACCGTCTCGCCGCGCTCGGCGGCGAGGCGCTCGGCCAGCAGGCGCGCGATCTCGTCGCTCACGCCGCCGGTCGGGTAGGCGACCACGATGCGCAGCGGTGCTTCGGCGTGCACCCGCCCGGCCACGAGCGCCGCGCCGGCCGCCAGAAGTCGCCGACGGTTCAGGTGCACGGCATCTCAGGCCGCCTGCGCGAGCCGGTGCGCGAGGCGCACGAAGGTGGCGGTCACGCCGGTCGTGTCGTCTTCCCGGTAGACCAGCGTGAGCGGCGCCTCCAGCCCGGCGCTCGAGGCCAGCGGCCGATACGCCACCGTGCTGGCTGGTGCGCGCTGCATCGACGCCGGCACCACCGACAGGCCCACGCCGCCGGCGACGAGGCTCAGGCTCGTCGTCATGCGCTCCACTTCGTCGACCACCCGCGGTCGCACGTCGGCCTGGGCGCACTTGTCGAGCAGATCGGCGTAGAGGCCGGGCGCACCGGGCCGCCGCACGAGGATCATGTTCTGCTCGTGCAGGTCTTCGAGGCGGATCGCATGGCGGCCGGTGGGCCGGCGCGCGGCAAGAGGATGGTCGACGGGCAGCGCGACCACGGTCGGCTCGCGCGCCAGCGTCTCGAACACGAGACCGGCTGGGCGCGACACCACCGCGCGGATGATCCCGCAGTGCAGCTTTGACGAGGCGACCGCTTCGGTGACGCCGGCCGCGTTGGCCTCGCTCAGCGCCATCTCGATCGCCGGGTGCTCCAGCCGCAAGGTGCGGATCACGCTGGAGGTCAGCGCGTGCACTGCGGCCGAGGTCGTCACGCCCAGGTGCAGCACGCCGCGCACGCCGGCGGTGATCTTCGCCACACGCTGCGCCATGGCGTCGAAGGCCTCGAGCGCACGCCGTGCCTCGCACAGCACCTCATGGCCCACCGGCGTGAGCGACACACCCTTGGGGTGGCGCACGAAGAGCGTCACGCCGAGCTGGCGCTCCAGCGCCTTGATCTGCTGGCTGAGCGGCGGCTGCTGCATGCCGAGCACGGCGGCCGCGCGTGTGAGGTGGCCGGTGTCGGCGACGGTCACGAAGTAGCGGAGCTGCCGGATGTCCATGGCCGAGTCTAGGCACGGGCTGCCGGCGCGGCATCTGAGGTTTCCACATGGACACGCCATATGAAAAACGTATGGAGTCGGCCCTCGTAACGTCTTTGACCCTGCGCCAGCCCGTCCCTAAGGTGCCGCCCGGACCTGTCGCCATGACCGGCCCTCACGACAACGACACCTGGAGACGCCATGCTTTCGCTTCGCCCCGCCGCCTTCTCGGCCACCACGGCCGCCACCTTCGCCCTCTTTGCCCTGCAAACCCCGTCAACGGCCCAGGCCCAGGTCACCGTCTTCGGCGTGCTCGACCTCGCGGTCAACCTCACGCGGGCCGATGGCGCCTCGTCGATCTGGAAGCTCGAAGGCGACGGCAACACCTCCAGCCGCCTCGGCTTCCGCGGGGCTGAAGACCTCGGCGGCGGCTGGAAGGCCAACTTCTGGATCGAGAGCGCGATCAACCCCGACGTGGGCACCAGCGGCGCCACCAGCACCAACAACAAGGACTCGGTGAACACCGGCGGCCTGACCTGGGGGCGCCGCTCCACCGTGGGCGTGTCGGGCCCGATCGGCGAGCTGCGCCTGGGCCGCGACTACGTGCCGAGCTTTTCCAACCTCACCACCTCGATGCACCCCTTCGGCACCAACGGCGTGGGCAGCTCGGGCCACCTCTTCTACCCCGTCAACACCGGCGGCACCACGGTGCGCACCAACGTGCGCGCAAGCAACTCCCTCGGCTACCACCTGCCCGACAACGCCCTCGGCCTCTACGGCAACCTGATGGTGGCCACCGGCGAGCAGGCGCCCGACACCGCCACCGAGAAGGACGGCAACCACCTCGGCGTGCGCCTCGGCTGGCGCGGCGGCCCGGTCAACTTGGCCGTCGCCCGCGGCAAGACGAACTACGCCACCGGGAACTATGTGCAGACGAACGCCGGCGTCAACGTGAAGCTCGGGCCCGCGAAGCTGATGACGCTCTGGGGCGAGAACAAGGTCGGCGTCACCTCCACCCGCATCTGGATGCTCGGCACCCAGCTCGCCGTGGGTGCCAACGGCGAGGTGCGGCTGGCGTATTCGCAGCTCAAGGCCCGCGGCGTGGCCAACGACGCCGCGCACCTCGCGCTTGGCTACGTGCACGACCTCTCCAAGCGCACCTCCCTCTACGCCACCGTGGCCCGCATCGACAACAAGGGCAGCGGCACCCGCTTCAACCCCGGCACCGCCACCACGCAGGCGGGCGGCAATGCCGATGGGGCCGAGGTCGGCCTGAAGCACTCGTTCTGAAGGAGAGGCCCCATGCTGCGACTCCTCGTCCTCACGTCTGCGCTGCTGCTCACCGCCTGCGCGCAGACACCGCCCTCGTCCGCCGAAGCCGCACCGCAGGCCACCGCCTGCCCGGCCGAGCTGCCCACCACCACCCGCTGCCTCGGCGGCCAGGACAGCGCAGGCGCCTTCTACCTGATCGCGATGCCCGCCGACTGGAACGGCCACCTCGTCGTGCACGCACACGGCGGCCCCTTCCTCGGCGCGGCCACCGCCAAGCGCATCGAAGAAGACCTCAAGCGCTGGGCCATCGTGCCGCGCGCCGGCTACGCCTGGGCCGGCTCGAGCTTCCGCCAGGGCGGCGTGGCCGTGCGCGCCGCGGCCGAAGACACCGAGCGGGTGCGCCAGATCTTCGTGCGCCACGTGGCGAAGCCGAAGCTCACGCTGCTGCACGGGCAGTCGTGGGGCGCGGGCGTGGCCGCCAAGGGCGCCGAGACCTACACCGCCGGCAAGCCGTATGACGGCGTGCTGCTCACGAGCGGCCTGCTCGCCGGCGGCTCGCGCGCCTACGACGTGCGGCTCGACCTGCGCGTGGTCTACCAGTACCTCTGCCGCAACCACCCGCGCGCCGACGAGCCGCAGTACCCGCTGTGGATGGGGCTGCCCGAGGGCTCCACGCTCACGAGCGCCGAACTCGCGCGCCGTGCCGACGAGTGCCTGGGCCTGGCGAAGCCGGCCGCGCAGCGCACGCCCGAGCAGGCGCGGCGGCTGAAGACCATCGTCGACGTGCTGCGCATCGCCGAACGTTCGGTGCAGGGCCACCTGAACTGGGGCACCATCCACTTCCAGGACATCGCGCGCCGCAGCGGCGGCAAGAGCGTGTTCGGCAACATCGACGCGCGCTACACCGGCTCGCCCGACGACGTCGCGCTCAATGCGGGCGTGGCCCGCTACGCCGCCGACCCGGCCGCGCTCGCCCGCTTCAGCGACGACACCGACCCGACGGGACGCATTCCCGTGCCGGTGCTCACGGTGCACGGCATCGGCGACCCGACCGTGTTCGTGGAAGTGCAGCACACCTTCGCCGCCACCATGGCTGCCGCCGGCCGCGGCGATGCGCTGGTGCAGACCTTCACCGACGAGAGCGAACACAGCTACCTCAACGACGCGACGTATGTCGCGCTGCTGGAGTCGCTGGTGAAGTGGGTGCAAGCCGGCGCCAAGCCGACGCCGCAGCAGGTGGCCGAGGGCTGCGAGCGTGCGAGCGCGCGCTTCCCGTCGCGCTGCCGCTTCGTGCCGGGCTATGCCCCGGCACCGTTGGAAAGCCGCGTGGCCCCGCGGCGGCGCTGAGGTCGGTCGGCTACAGCAGGTCTTCGACCACCAGCCAGTGGTACTTCACGGCGCTGCGGGCGTTGTGCTGGCGGGCAATCGCCATCGCCCGCTCGGTGTGCGGGCCGTCGGGTGCGTAGACCAGCAGCCAGCCGCAGCCTTCGCAGGCGAGCTGGTGGTAGCGGCGCATCAGCGTCACCTCGTAGCCGAAGCCGGCGAGCTGGCTGGCGCCCGGCAGCATGGCGTCCATCTGCGCGCGCTCTTCGTCGGCGCTGTAGAAGAGCAGGTCTTCCTCGTCGAAGCCGCCATCGCGCAAGGCCTGCCGCGCCTGCTGGGCCGTGGCGTCGTCGGGGAAGGCCAGCAGCACGTGCCCGACGGGGTTGTAGGTGCCGAGCGACTGCGGCCGATCGGCCTTGGTCATGCGCTTGATCGCCATGGGAAGCTCCTGCGTGGACAAGATGCTTCAAACATAGGCGGCCGCTCCGCCATTTCCAAACCGCATCCACCCGAAGCGGTGGGGGTCGTCAGTCGCCCCAGCGCGTGACGAGGCCGTACCAGCACACCGCGGTGACGAGGTTCATCGGCATGGTGAGCACGCTCGGCACGTAGAAGACCGCCGACAGGCGCGGGCTCGCGAGCACCAGCTCGCAGAACGAGGCCAGCACGAAGAGCAACCCGCCCAGCACCAGCCAGCGCCGCATGTAGGTCGGCAACCAGCGCGCCTGTGCGCGGTTGTGGCGAATCGCTGCGGCGCGCGCAAAGACGTCGCCCCGGCTCGCGTCAAAGAAGAGCCAGCCGTAGAAAAGATACCGGTACAGCAGGGAACGAAAAGGCAGGTACTGCATGGGCGCCCTCCGACCGTCTTTCGATCGGCCGCCGCGGGGCGGGTTCCGGCCTGATTCTTGCCCCACGGTGTTCACCATCATGCACCGGATCGCCGCCATCGACTTCTCTGCCGCGTCCGTCGAAGTGGCACGCGCGCTGATCGGCACGCTGCTGCTGGTCGACGGCGTGGGCGGGCGCATCGTGGAGACCGAGGCCTACGACGCCGACGACCCGGCCTCGCACAGCTACAGCGGGCCGACCGCGCGCAACGCCACGATGTTCGGCCCGCCGGGTCATGCCTACGTGTACCGCTCGTACGGCCTGCACTGGTGCCTGAACTTCGTGTGCCGCGAGGCGGGCCACGGCGCCGGTGTGCTGATCCGCGCGCTGGAGCCCACCGCCGGCCTCGACACCATGCGGGCCCGCCGAGGGCTGCCCGACCCGAAGCTGCTGTGCGCCGGCCCCGGCCGCGTGGGGCAAGCACTCGGCATCACCCGCGCCCACGACGGGCTGCCGCTCGACCACCCCCCCTTCGAACTGCAGCCCTCGCCGGCCGCGCCGGAGGTGCTGGTGGGCGTGCGCATCGGCATCTCCAAAGCCAAGGAGGCACCATGGCGCTTCGGCCTGATGGGGTCGCGCTTCGTGAGCCGGCGCTTCGCATGACGGTGTGGCGCCGACTCGCCCACGCCGTGCTGGCCGCGCCGGGCCTGGGCGTCGTCGCCCTCGCAGTCCGCAACTACGTGCTGCACCAGAGCGCCAACCAGGCCGGCAGCATGGCCTTCTCGTCGGTGCTCGCGATGTTTCCGCTCTTGCTGCTGCTGTCGGCCGCCGCGGGTTTTGCCGGCCAGCCGGGCGATGCGGCCGCGCTGGCAGGCCGCGTGATGGAGTACGCGCCGCCGATCGTGCGCGATGCCCTGCAGCCGGTCATCGACGAAGTGCTCGCCCAGCGCAGCCAGGCCCTGCTCGCCATCGGCCTGGTCGTCACGCTGTGGACGGCCTCCTCGGGCATGCAGGCCGTGCGCACCGCGCTGAACCGCGCCTACGGCATCGAGCGCGGCATGCCGTTCTGGAAGGCGCGCATCAAGGTCACGCTGTTCACGGTGATCGTGGGCAGCGGGGTGCTCGCCGCGTTCAGCTCGGTCATCGTGATGCCCTATGTGTGGCAGCTGCTGGAGCGCAGCGCCGGTGCCGGGCAGGTCACGCTGTGGATGGAAGCCAGCGTGCGCTACGGGCTCGCCTTCGGGGTGCTGACCCTGCTCTATGCGCTGCTGTACGGCTGGCTGCCCGACGTCCAGCAGCGCCTGCGCACCGTGCTGCCCGGTGCGGTGATGGGTGCGGCGCTGTGGGTGGCGGCGGCGGCCAGCCTGTCGTACACGCTGCGCACCGCCGGCAAGCTGGCGCTCGTCTATGGCAGCTTCGCAGGCGTGGTGGCCACGCTGGTGTTCCTGTACATCAGCGCGACGACGCTGATCTTCGGCGCGGAAGTCAACGCCGTGCTGCGCGAGAAGCTGCAGCCTGCGCGCCCGGAGCCTTGACGCCGGCGTCGGTGTGTCCGTGCTAGAAACGGGCACACACAAAGGAGACACCCACATGAACATCATCCGCCGAGGGCTGCTGCTGGCCATGGTCGCCAGCAGCGCATGGCTCGCCGCCTGCACCCACGCGCCCGAACGCAGCGCCGCCGCCCATCCGCCGATCGTCTTCGTGCACGGCAATGGCGACACGGCAGCGCTGTGGACGACCACCCTGTGGCGATTCGAGTCGAACGGCTGGCCGCGCGACCGGCTGCATGCGATCGACCTGCCGTATCCGCTCGCGCGCGACACCGACAGCAAGCCGCAGGAAGGCCGCACCTCCACCACCGAGCACATGCAGTACCTGTCGGCCGAGGTCGAGAAGGTGCTCAAGGCCACGGGGGCGAGCCAGGTGGTGCTGGTGGGGAACTCGCGCGGCGGCAATGCCATCCGCAACTACATCGCCAACGGTGGCGGTGCGGCCAAGGTGTCGCACGCGATCCTCGGCGGCACGCCCAACCATGGCGTGCGGGCCGACCTCGACAACAACCCCGGCAACGAGTTCAACGGTGCCGGGCCCTTCCTGAGCGGCCTCAACCAGCCCAAGGGCCCGAACGGCGACGAAGTCACGCCCGGCGTGAAGTGGATGACGGTGCGCTCCGACAACAACGACCTGTACGCCCAGCCCGATGGCGCATTCCTCGGCGCCAGGGGCAAGCCAACCCACGTGACCTTCGACGGCCCGGCCTTGAAGGGGGCCGAGAACGTGGTGATCCCCGGCATCGACCACCGCGAAACCTCGTACAGCCCGCAGGCCTTCGCGCAGGCCTACCGTTTCATCACCGGCAAGCCGCCGGCGACGCTCGCCGTCGTGCCCGAGGCCGCGGTGCTGCTGGACGGCAAGGTGACCGGCCGAGGGCTGAACAATGTGCAGGGCAACTTCTCCACCAACCTGCCGCTGGCGGGGGCCACGGTGGAGGTCTACGCCACCGATGCCCAGACCGGCGAGCGCCGTGGCGCCGCCGTGCACCGCAAGACCGTCGGCGCGGATGGCCGCTGGGGGCCGTTCACGGCCAATGCCCAGGCGCGCTACGAGTTCGTGATCACCGCCCCCGGCTACGCCGTGACGCACATCTACCGCTCTCCCTTCCCACGCTCATCCAGCGTGGTGAACCTGCGCCCCGACCGCATCGCCGATGCCGACAAGGACGCCAAGGCGCTGGTCACGCTCGTCCGCCCGCGCGGCTACTTCGGCGTGCCGCGCGACCAGATCAGCCTCGACGGCAAGAGCCCGCCCGCCGGCATTCCGCCGGGGGTGGCGCACGTGGCCGCAGCCAGGCTGAAGGTGGCCGACGCGGCCGGCCGCACGGTGGTGGGCGAGTTCAACGGCGAACGCATCGCCGGCATCGCCTGGCCGCTGGCCGAGAACCATGTGGTGCTGCTGGAGCTGCACCAGTAGCAACGGGCGGCAGGTAGGAATGAGCCCACGCGAGGTCAGCGCCTCGCGCGACTGACAACGCGCGGGCGCGTGGCGAAGATGAGGCATCGTCACCGCCACGAGGAGCACGCCATGCGCAACCCCTGGCTCGCCAAGAACCCGTTCATGAGTGCCTGGCTGAGCGCGGCCAACCGGGCCGCCGGCACGGCGCGTGGTCACGCCACGGCCGCTGCCAAGCGTGAAGTCGCGTCAGTGCAAACCGCTGCGACGCAGCAGATCATCGATTTCTGGACGGGCAAGTCGTTCGTGACCCCGTCGCCGCCGCGCAAACGCAAGAAGAAGCGTTGAGCTGGCGCTGCGGTGGCGCAGGCCTCAGGCCGCTGCCGGCGCCGGGGTGGGGAACAGCACGCGCGACGGCTGGGTGCCGTCGGCCTTGCGGCGCTTGCGGCCGCTGGCCGTCTTGCGGACTTGCTTGGCAGAAATGGTTTTCTTGCCGATGCGCTTCTTCTTTGCGAGTGCCATGTCGATCCTTTCGGGTAAAGAAGCAGAGGATAACAACCTCACGCCCGCTGCCGCTCGCTGATCCAGCCGACGACGCAGAGCCCGAGCACGACACCGGCCGCACCGGCCAGTTGCTGCGGCAGGCTCAGGGTGTGGGCATTCCACAGCAGCACCGAGGTGGCGCCCAGCAGGGCGACAAAGAGGCCGGCCGACAGCCACTGCGCGCGGCTTGACATTGGCGGGTCGTAGCGCTGCACCTTGGCGATGTCGAACGCGGGCTTGGGAAAGCGCGCCGCCACGTCGGCCGGCCGCCAGCCGGGGTGCTTGAACCACACCCGCAGCTTGTCGCCCCAGTTCCTCGCGTGCCACGAGTCCTTGAAGAGCTCCCCGTAGTACTGCAGGTTGGCCCACACCGGATTCCAGCTGCGCAGCGGGCCGCGCGTGCCGTAGACGATGGGCTCACGGTCGTCTTCTTCGATGAAGCTGCCGAAGAGCCGGTCCCAGAGGATGAGGATGCCGCCGTAGTTCTTGTCGAGGTAGCGGTCGTTCACCGCATGGTGCACACGGTGGTTGCTGGGTGCGCAGAACCAGCGGTCGAACCAGCCGAGCTTGCCGATGTGCTGCGTGTGCACCCAGTACTGGTAGAGCAGGTCGATGAGCGCAACCACGGCGAAGACGAGCGGCGGGAAGCCGAGCACCGCCATCGGCAGGTAGAAGAGCCAGCCGCCGACCCAGCCGCTGCCCGTTTGCCGCAGCGCCGTCGACAGGTTGTAGTCCTCGCTCTGGTGGTGCACCACGTGTGCGGCCCAGAAGAGCGCCACCGTGTGGCCGAGGCGGTGGTGCCAGTAGTAGCAGAAGTCGTACAGCACCAGGCCGACCACCCACACCCACCCGTCGCTGGCCGACAGCTTCCACAGCGAGGCGTGCTCGAACACGAGCGCATACAGCCACACCGTGAAGAGCGCGGCGAAGAGGTTGACGAGCTGGCTGATGATGCCCAGGCCGATGCTGTTCATCGCATCGTTGAGCCGGTAGGTGTTGCGGCCGCGCTTGAGGCCGATGAGGAACTCGATGCCGATCATCAACAGGAAGACCGGCGTGGCGAGGACGATCACTTGCGAAGGGGTGAGCATCCCGCCATGGTGGGCCGCCCGCCCCGCGTGCTGCAAGCGGGGCATCCCCGGCTTGCGGCGCTCGGCCTGCCCTCGTGCTTACGCCGCGTGGCCGACGCGGTCGTTGCTCTCGTCGAGCGAGCCCTGGTCGAGGTGCGAGGTGTCGCTCCAGCCCACGAGCGAGAAGCCTTGCGGCGTGTAGAGCAGGCGGTTGATGCTGGCGTTGCCGAGCTGCCAGGAGCGCGCGGCCTGCAGGTCGAGGCGCGAGGCGGCGCGGTAGAGGCAGTCCATCACGCCGCCGTGGGCCACGATGGCGATGGTCTGTCCCGGGTGGGCGGCGGCGAGGCGCGCCGCGGTGTTCACGCAGCGGTCGTAGAACACCCGCAGCGACTCGCCCACGCCGCCGGGGCTGAAGTCGATCTCGCGCTTGCGCCAGCGCATCGACTCCTCGGGCCAGCGCGTCTCGATCTCCCGGTAGGTGTGGCCTTCGAAGCTGCCGAAGCCCCGCTCGCGCAGGCCCTTGTCGGCCGTGATCGGCAGGCCGGTGGCCCGGGCGATGGCCTGCGCGGTCTGGTGCGCGCGCTGCAGGTCGCTCGCATAGATCGCGTGCAGGCCTTCGTCGGCCACCGCGGCGGCCAGGCGGCCGGCCTGCCAGTGGCCGGTGTCGTTCAAGGGGATGTCGAGCTGGCCCTGGATGCGGGTGTCGACGTTCCAGGCAGTCTCGCCGTGACGGATGGCGAGCACCCGGGTGACGTGGTTCATCAAGCGAGAAACTTCTTGTTCAAGGTGTAGAGGCCGACGTAGGACGCACGGGCCAGCACGTGGGGGGCGATGGCCTCGCGCAGCTGGGCGCCGGTGAAGGCACCCTCGACCGCGACCTTCGGCACCGACAGCGCATACAGCGTGAAGACGTACTGGTGCAGCAGCGCGTCGTTGAAGGGCGGGAAACAGCCGTCGTAGCCGAAGTACTGGCCGGCCATCGCCGGGTCGCCGGCGAACCAGCCGGTGTAGTCGTTGAGGCCGTGCCGTGCGCCGTGCAGGGTGGCCGGGCCCGGCTTGCCTTTCGGCGTCAGGCCGCCGCTGCTGAACTCGCCTTCCCGGATCTCGCGCAGGCTCGCCGGCAGGTCGGTGAGCACCCAGTGGAAGAAGTCGGTGCGCGGCAAATCGCTCGGCACCTCGCGGTCGGGCTTGTTGACGTCGTCGCCCTTGCTGGGCACGTCGCCGTCATGGCAGATCAGTGCGAACGACTGGGTGCCGGCGGGCACCTCGCTCCACGCGAACTGCGGGTTCACGTTGTCGGACATCGTGGGCCCCTCCGCCCCGGGCTTGCCGGCGGCATAGCGGGTGGGGATGAAGGCCCCGTTCTTCCAGCTGGTGCTCGTGAGCTTCATGCGATCAGACTCCCCACACGATGTTTTCGTTGGCCGCATGGGCCCGCTTCATCATCTCGACCAGCGGCCACGCGCGCTGACGCAGCGAGATGCCGTCGCCCTTGCCGGGCTTCGCGTCGTCGTCCTCGGCGGCTTCCTTGCGGGCCGCGTCTTCCGCGGCGATGGCGGCTTCGAGCGCCTTCATCGCGGCCGGCATCTGCGCCGGCTCGATGATGCCCTTGGCCGACGGCTCCTTGCCGATCAGGCGCAGCACCTGGTCGCCGCTCGGGCCCATCATGATCACGTCACCGGCAGCCTTCGACTTGAACTTGTAGATCATCGGTAGATGTACTCGCGGTTGAACGGGAACCGCGATTGTGCGCCTCGCATGTTGCCCGTCGTCATGTCGTGGTCAGGACGGGTGGCCAGCATCTGCTGCAGCGAGATCCAGCCCTGCTCGAAGCTCATGGCGCAGCCGGCCAGGTAGAGCCGGTAGGCCCGCACCACGCTTTCGCGCGTGAGGTCGCGCGCCTTCACGAGCTGAGACTCGAGCCGGTCGCTCCAGGCCCACAGCGTGCGGGCGTAGTGCGGTCGCAGGTTCTCCATGTCGACCGGCTCCAGCCCGGCCTCGCTCATCACCTTGAGCACGTGTGACAGGTGCATCAGCTCCCCGCCCGGGAAGATGTAGCGCTCGATGAACTCGCCCATGCCGGCGCCGAGCTGGTGGTTGCGCGTGCCGCCGGCGGTGATGCCGTGGTTCATCAGCAAGCCGCCCGGTTTGAGCAGGCGGCGCACCTGGTGGAAGTAGACCGGCAGGTTGGCATGGCCCACGTGTTCGAACATGCCGACCGAGGCGATGCTGTCGTAGGGCTCACCCTCCGGCAGGTCGCGGTAGTCGCAGAGGTTCATCGTCACCCGCCCGCGCAGGCCTCGTTCGTCGATCAGCCGGTTGACGTGGGCGTGCTGGTTCTTCGAGAGCGTGATGCCGTCGGCGCGCACGCCGTAGTGCTCGGCCGCCCACAGCAGCAGGCCGCCCCAGCCGGCGCCGATGTCGAGGAAGCGCTCGCCCTCGCGCAGCATCAGCTTCCGGCAGATGTGGTCGAGCTTGGCGGCCTGCGCGCCGTCGAGCGTCATCGCGGGGTCTTTCCAGTAGGCACAGGAGTAGACGCGCCGCTCGTCGAGCCACAGCGCATAGAACTCGTCGGACACGTCGTAGTGGAACTGCACCTGCTGCGCATCCGCATCGAGCTGGTGCCGCACGCGCGACTTCACGGTGCGCATGAGGTTGCTCCACCAGGTGAGCGGCCGCGCCGCGTCGCCGGCCAGCGGGGCGTCGCCCACCAGCACGGCGGCCACCTCCATCAGGTCGCGCATGCTGCCGTCGATGTCGAGCCGGCCCTCGACGTAGGCCTCGGCCACGTGGCCGATCTGGCCGGTGGCGAGGTGGGCCAGGGGTGCCAGCTCGTGCAGCCTCAGGGTGACCGCGGGGTCGGCACTGCCGAGGCGCCGCCCGCCCGGCAGCACCACCGCCAGCGGCACGCCCTGGGGTGCCAGACGTTGTTCAAGGGCTCGTTCGATCGCTTGCATCGTTCGTCACCTCGCTCGGCCTGACGCAATGGTATGAAAATCGCATCGCCAGCACCCACCGCAATCCTGACGGGAACGCCATGAAATGGTTTCGCTTTGGCCCGGAAGGGCATGAACGCATCGGGGCCTTGGACGCCTCCGGGCAGTTGAGGGACCTGTCGGCCGATGTGCCCGACCTGCACCTGCCCAGCCTCGGGCTCGACGGGCTCAGGCGCCTGTCGAAGCTGAAGCCCGAGGCCTACCCGCTGGTGCCGGGCAAGCCGCGCCTGGGCGTGCCCTACACCGGCATCAGCAAGTTCGTCGCCATCGGACTCAACTACGCCGACCACGCGGCCGAAGCCGGCCTGCCCCTGCCGAAGGAGCCCATCGTCTTCCTGAAGGCGACCACCTGCATCAGCGGCCCCGACGACCCGGTGCTGCTGCCGCCCGGCAGCGTGAAGACCGACTGGGAGGTCGAGCTCGGCGTGGTGATCGGCCGCACGGCACGCCACGTGAGCGAAGGCGAAGCCCTGTCGTACGTGGCCGGCTACAGCGTGGTGAACGACGTGTCGGAGCGCGAATACCAGATCGAGCGCGGCGGCACCTGGGACAAGGGCAAGGGCTGCGACACCTTCGGCCCCATCGGTCCCTACCTCGTGACGTCCGACGAGGTGCCCGACCCGCAGGCGCTCGACCTGTGGCTGGACGTGAACGACGTGCGCCGCCAGAGCGGCAGCACCGCCACCATGATCTTCGGCGTGGCCCAGATCGTGAGCTACGTGAGCCGCTTCATGACGCTCCTGCCCGGCGACATCATCTGCACCGGCACGCCGCCCGGGGTGGGCATGGGCATGAAGCCGCCGCGCTTCCTGAAACCTGGCGACGTGATGAGGCTCGGCATCACCGGCCTGGGCGAGCAGCGGCAGGTGGTGAAGTAGCTACTTCTTGATGAGCCGCACCGGCGCCTTGGTCGCCGCCGGTGCCGCGGCCACGCCCACCCGCGCCTCGAACGAGGCCCCGTCGAGCGCGGGCGCATAAAGGTAACCCTGGAACTCGTCGCAGCCGGCGTCGAGCAGGAACTGCCGCTGCGGCTCGGTCTCCACGCCTTCGGCGATCACCGTGAGGTTCATCGCGCGGCCGAGCTGGACGATGGCGTTGACCAGGGCCTGGTCGCTGGTGTCGCCCGGCAGGTGGCTCACGAAGCTGCGGTCGATCTTGAGCCGGTGGATGGGGAAGCGCTTCAGGTAGCCGAGGCTCGAGTAGCCGGTGCCGAAGTCGTCGATCGCGAGGCCCACGCCCAGTTCATGCAGCGCCTGCAGGCGGTGCAGCGCGTCTTCCGCGTCGCGGATCAGGATGCTCTCGGTGAGCTCCAGCTCCAGCAGCTCGGGCGGCAGGCCAGCCGCGGTGAGCTCGTGCTGCACGCGCCCGATGAAGTCGGGCTGCTGGAACTGCAGCGCCGACACGTTGATCGACACCGGCATCACGATGCCGCGCGCACGCCACGCGGCCGCCTGGCGCACGGCCTGCGACAGCACCCAGTCGCCGATCGGGATGATGAAGCCGCTCTCCTCGGCCACGGGGATGAACTCGCCCGGCGACACCTCGCCCAGCACCGGGTCGCGCCAGCGGATCAGCGCCTCGGCCCCGATCACCGCGCCCGTCTTCAGGTCGACCTGCGGCTGGAAATGCAGGCGGAAGAGCCCGCTCACCAGTGCCTGGCGCATGGCGTGGTCCATCTGCATGCGCGAGTGGCGGCTGCCCTCGGTCTGGGCCTGGTGGAAGCGGAAGCTCGCGCGGCCCGAGTCCTTGGCGCGCTGCATGGCCGACGCGGCACCGCGCATCAGCGCGTCGAGGGTGTTGCCGTCGGCCGGGCAGAGCGCCACGCCGATGCTGCAGGTGACGGTGAAGCTGTCGCCGCCCTCGGTCGTGAACGGCCGGCCCATGGCGTCGATCAGGCGGCGTGCGGTAGCTTCGGCGCCGGCGGAGTCGGCCTGGTGGGCGAGCAGCACGAACTCGTCGCCGCCCAGGCGCGCCACCGTGTCGACGTTGCGCAGGCAGGACCTGATGCGCTCGGTCACCTCCAGCAGCACCCGGTCGCCGGCGCTCATGCCCAGCGTGTCGTTGACGTGCTTGAAGCGGTCGAGGTTGAGCACCATCAGCGCGAAGGGCTGGCCGTTGCGCTGCGCCATCGCAAGCGCGAACTCCACGCGGTCTTCGAGCAGCCGGCGGTTGGGCAGGCCGGTCAGCGCGTCGGTGTGCGAGAGCTGCTCGATGCGCGCCTGCGCGGCGAGCTGCTCGGTGACGTCGCGAAAGGAAAACACGCGCCCGATCGGCTGGCCGCGGCTGCATTGCGGCAGCGTCACGCGCTCGAGCACCTTGCCCGAGTGCAGCGTGAGCGTGTCGCTCGCCTGCAGCAAGGCGGCGTCGAGGATGGCGTTCAGGCGGCGGGTGTACTGGTCGCCATCCGTCACGCTGCGGCGCATCCAGTCCTGCACCGCGCGGTCGTCGCGCTGGGTGAGCAGCTCGTCGGGCAGGCCCCACATCGTGGCGAAGCGGCGGTTGAAGTTGCGTATCGCGCCGGAGAGATCGGTCACCAGGATGCCGTCGGCGCTCGACTCCAGCGTCGCCCGCAGCTCGGCCACGCGCGTGTCGAGCTCTTCTTCGGCGGCGCGCTGGGCGCTGAGGTCGCGCAGGGTGACGATCAGCACCTCGCTGCCGCTCATCTGGCCGATGCGGCTCACGCGCCGCGTGACCGGCACGATGCTGCCGTCGAAGCGGCGCACCACCGAGTCGGAGAGGATGGCCTCCGACAGGCCGGCGCGGGCCTCGTCCCAGAAGGCGAAGTCTTCGGCGGTGGCGCTCAGGTCGGTGGCGGCCCGGCCGCGCAGCGACCAGGCGTCAATGCCCAGCAACTGACCGGTGGCGGTGTTGGCGGCGAGGATGGTGAGGGTCTGGGCGTCGACCAGCCAGACGGGGTCGAGCAAGCCCTCGATCAGGGCCGACCAGTGTTCGAGTGCGGAAGGTTTCCCGGCGGCGCTCACGCCGCTTCCTCGAGGGGCACGACGTCGGGCTCGAAGAAATACGCGACGCGCGTGCGCGGCGACAGGTAGTCGAGCGACTCGGTCGGCAGCTGCTGCGGCTTGAGGCTGCGGCGGATGCCCAGGCGCGGCTCGTTTTCCAGGTTGAGCAGCAGCGCTTCGTCGCGCGGCACCTTGGGCTCGTGCACCATCACCCGCGGCTTGAGCGGTCGCGCCGAGTTGACCGAGACGACCATCGCGTAGCGGTCGTCGGTGAGCTGCACCACCGAGCCCGGCGGGTACACGCCCATCATCTTGATGAAGCCGCCGAGGATGGCGGTGTCGTAGCGGTTCTTGCCCTGGGCGAAGAGCAGCGACAAGGCCTCGTGCGGCGTGAGCGCGCGCGAGGGCAGGTGCGGGTTGCACATGTTGTCGTAGCGGTTGACCAGCGAGACGATGCGCGAGCCGATCGTCATGCGGTCGCTGTTGAGCTTGAGCGGGAAGCCGCTGCCATCGGCATGCTCGTGGTGCTGCGCGATCACGAGCGTGGCACCGGCGCTCAGGCCCATCTTCTTGGCGAGCGCCACGCCGTGGGCCACGTGCTCCTGGTAGAACTGGTTTTCCGCCGGCGTGAAATGCTCTTCGCGGTGGCGCACACGCTCGGGCAGCTCGATCTTGCCGATGTCGTGCAGCATCGAGCCCACGCCCACGTCCAGCATCTCGGCGGCCGAGAGGCCGAAGGTCTTGCCCATCAGCAGCGAGATCACCGCCACGTTGACGGCATGCAGCGAGGCCTTGTCGCCGGCCGCCTCGGTCAAGAGGCGGATGCACATCTCCTGCTGGCCGATCATCTTGTCGACGAAGGCCTGGGCCAGGGCTTCGGTCTGCTCGCGGGCCTCGGCCGGCCGCGTGACCACGGCGTCGGACGCGCGCTTGCAGGCGCTGGTGGCTTCGGCGAACTGCTGCTCGCAGACCCGCAGCGACTCGCGCTGTGCGGCCAGCGCGTCGCGGCGCTGGCGCCGCTCGGCGGCTTCGGGGCTCTCGGGAATCGGCTCGACGGCGGCCTCGGCCGGCACCGTGTCGTGCAGCGACGCGTCATCCGCCGCGTGCGGATGCGTCAGGCTCGCGACCGCCGCGGGGTCGCTCTTGTCGGGGCTCCAGCGCACGCGTTGCTTGCCGAGCGAGCGGATGGTGGCGATCTGGGCCGACGAACCGATCTTGAAGCTGCTCAGCGGAAACGGATGCGACATCCATCCTCCATCGAGATGCACAAACATCCCGATCCGCAGCTGGGCCACGTCGATCAGTGTGGGTGTAGGTACTTCTTTCATGCCGGTAGCCTGGTGGGCTCCGTGTATGTCTTTGCTTATGCGACCTTTTCGGTCGCCAGCTCCCTGAACTTGAACCGATTATGTTCAGCGCGCCGTGGGCCGCACCTGCTAGTTCTGACAGTGCTGCAGTGCCACACGCGACGTGTGTGCGGTATTGCGCAGAGTGCATTCGTGCCCTACGTGGGATTGCGGATGCCCACCCTCTTCAAGTTGGCCTAACGCTCGATCCGTGTCGACAACACGATGGCGGAGGTCGTGCGCTCCACACCGTCGAGCGCGCCGATGCGGTCGATCAGCGCGTCGAGTTCGCCGATCGAGTGCGCCGCGACGACCGCGATCAGGTCGAACGGCCCGCTGACCGAGTGCAGCACCCGCACCTCGGCGATGCGGCGCAGCGCCTGCTCGATGGCCGCGCTCTGCCGCGGCGCCACGGTAATGAAGATGTGAGCGCGCACCAGCGCTGCCTCGGCCGCGTCGGGCACCACCACCGTGTAGCCGACGACCACCCTTTGACGCTCCAGCCGCTCGATGCGGCTCTGCACCGTGGTGCGCGAGAGCTTCAGCGCGCGCGCCAGCTCGGCCACTGGCGTGCGGGCGTTCTCGCGCAAGAGGGCGAGCAGGGCACGGTCGGTCGCGTCGAGGGGGGCATTGGACATAAGTGGGTGATTCGGCTCGTCAGATTGCCGAACTATGGCCTCTGGATCGTCAGAACACCAGCTGCAGATTGCGCGCAGGCTGCCGAAAATCCAGGCACGTCCATCGCACAGGAGCCCGCCATGTCCAGCCCCCATTCCATCCTCGTCATCGGTGGCGGCAAGATCGGCTCGGTGGTCGCCGCGCTGCTGGCCCAGGCCACCGGCGCGCTGCGTTACCAGGTGACGGTGGCCGACCGCTCGGCCGAGCAGCTGGCCGAGCTGAAACGCGAGAACCCGGCGGCTGCGATCGAGACGCTGGTGCTCGACGTGCACGACCCGGCCCAGCTGCGCACCGCCTTGCACGGCAAGTTCGCCGTGCTCAGCGCCGCGCCCTACCACCTGACGGTGAAGGTGGCCGAAGCCGCCCGTGCGGCCGGCGTGCACTACCTCGACCTGACCGAAGACGTGGCCAGCACCCGCCGCATCCGCGAGCTGGCCGAAGGCGCGACGAGTGCGCTCATCCCGCAATGCGGCCTGGCGCCGGGTTTCATCTCCATCGTGGCGGCCGACCTCGCCCGCCGCTTCGACAGCCTCGACAGCGTGCGCATGCGCGTCGGCGCCCTGCCCGCCTACCCGAGCAACGCGCTGAACTACAACCTGACGTGGAGCACCGAGGGCGTCATCAACGAATACTGCGAGCCCTGCGAGGCCATCGTCGACGGCCGCATCACGAGCGTGCCGGCGCTGGAAGAGCGCGAGGAGTTCTCGCTCGACGGCGTGCTCTACGAAGCCTTCAACACCTCGGGCGGCCTGGGCACGCTGTGCGAGTCGCTCGCCGGCCGCGTGCGCACGCTCAACTACCGCACCATCCGCTACCCCGGCCACGCCGCCATCATGAAGGCGCTGCTGCACGACCTGCGGCTGAAGGACCGGCGCGAGGTGCTGAAGGACATCCTCGAGAACGCCCTGCCCGCCACGCTGCAGGACGTGGTGATCGTCTTCGTGACGGTGAGCGGCATGAAGGACGGCCACCTGCAGCAGGAAACCTACGCCCGCAAGATCTACAGCCAGGTGCTGGGCGGGCGGCTGCGCAGCGCCATCCAGGTGACGACTGCGAGCAGCTTGTGCGCGATGCTCGATCTGCTGGCCGAGGGCCACCTGCCGGCATCGGGGTTCGTGCGGCAGGAGGATCTGTCCTTGGCTTCCTTCCTGGCGAATCGGTTCGGGCGGGTATATGGGGCGCAGGAGTTGGCTCGGGCGGCTTGATTTGCGGCTTTCGGCTTTCGGCGGCACCAAGGGGATGGGGTGGGTGAATTCCTCCGTGTCCCCCGCCCCGTCACCACTCCCGTGGTGACGGGGCTCCTCCTTTACCTGCGGAATTCACCCACCCCATCCCCTTGGTGCGAAAGGCCGTGGCATGCGGAGCCTCGGCAAGGCAGTGCGCTTCGCCAAGAGGGCTTGGGGCAAGCGGATTCCGCAGGTAAAGGAGGAGCCGCTGAACACGGGAGTGTTCAGCGGCGGGGGACACGGAGGAATCCGCTTGCCCCAAGCCCTCTTCGCCGCCGAAAGCCATACAACGGTTCTGCACAGCGGGCCAAGTGACAACAAGCACCCCACGATAATTTCGCGATCCGTTCAATGCTTTCCGCCGAGGAGAAATACATGACCCAAGCCTTCATCTGCGACTACGCGCGCACCGCCTTCGGCCGCTACGGCGGCGCGCTCTCGTCGGTGCGCACCGATGACCTCGGCGCCATCCCGCTGAAGGCCCTGATGGAGCGCAATGCCAAGGTCGACTGGGCCGCGGTGGCCGACGTGATCTACGGCTGCGCCAACCAGGCCGGCGAAGACAACCGCAACGTGGCGCGCATGTCGTCGCTGCTCGCCGGCCTGCCCCTCGAGCTGCCCGGCGCCACCATCAACCGCCTCTGCGGCTCGGGCATGGATGCGGTCGGCACCGCCGCACGCGCCATCAAGTCGGGCGAAGCACAGCTGATGCTGGCCGGCGGCGTGGAAAGCATGAGCCGCGCTCCCTTCGTCATGCCCAAGGCCGAGAGCGCCTTCTCGCGCAGCAACGCGGTCTACGACACCACCATCGGCTGGCGATTCGTCAACAAGCTGATGAAGGAGAAGTACGGCGTCGACTCCATGCCCGAGACCGCGGAAAACGTGGCCACCGATTTCAAGATCGAGCGTGACGCGCAGGACCGCATGGCGCTCGCTTCGCAGCTGAAGGCCGTGGCCGCGCAGAAGAGCGGCTTCTTCGATGCCGAGATCGTGCCCGTCACCATCCCGCAGAAGAAGGGCGACGCGATCGTCGTCAAGCAGGACGAGCACCCGCGCGAGACCTCGATCGAAGCACTGGCCAAGCTGAAGGGCGTCGTGCGCCCCGACGGCAGCGTGACCGCCGGCAACGCCTCGGGCGTGAACGACGGCGCGGTGGCCCTGCTGCTCGCCAATGACGCTGCCGCCGGCAAATACGGGCTGACGCCGCGCGCCCGCATCGTCGGCATGGCCACCGCCGGCGTCGCGCCGCGCATCATGGGCATCGGCCCCGCGCCGGCCACCCGCAAGGTGCTGGCCCTCACCGGCCTCAAGCTCGAGCAGATGGACGTGATCGAGCTCAACGAAGCCTTCGCGGCGCAGGGCCTCGCCGTGCTGCGCGACCTCGGCCTGAAGGACGACGACCCGCGCGTGAACCCGAACGGCGGCGCGATTGCGCTGGGCCACCCGCTCGGCGCGAGCGGCGCGCGCCTGGTGGGCACCGCGGTCAACCAGCTGCACAAGACCGGCGGCCGCTATGCGCTGTGCACCATGTGCATCGGGGTGGGCCAGGGCATCGCGCTGATCGTCGAGCGCGTCTGAGCCTCCGAGGCTTTCACCGGCGCCCGCCTCGTGCGGGCGTTTTCGTTTTCAGAGCAGCTGGCGCTGGATCTCGCTGCCGATGGCCGACAGCGGCACGACGCGCTCGGCCCCACCGCGCTTGATCGCTTCCTTCGGCATGCCGAAGACCACGCAGCTCTCTTCGTCCTGCGCCAGCGTGCGGCCCCCCTGGTTGCGCATCTCCAGCAGGCCCGCCGCACCGTCGTCGCCCATGCCGGTCATGATGACGCCGAGCGCGTTCGCACCCGCGCTGCGGGCGACCGAACGGAAGAGCACGTCGACCGAGGGCCGGTGACGGTTCACCAGCGGCCCGTCGACCACCTCCACGTGGTACTGCGCGCCGCTGCGCTTGAGCAGCATGTGGCGGCCACCCGGTGCGATGAGCGCGCGGCCGGGCACCACGCGGTCGTTGTTCTCGGCTTCCTTCACCGTGATCTGGCACAGCGTGTCGAGCCGCGCGGCAAACGCCGCGGTGAATTTCTCGGGCATGTGCTGCACGATCACGATGCCGGGGGACACCCGCGGCAGCGAGGTCAGCACCTCTTCGAGCGCCTGCGTGCCGCCGGTGGAAGTGCCGAGCGCCACCACCCGCTCGGTGGTCGTGGTCATCGCGCGCGTGGCCGCCGGCAGGATCGCATCGGCCGTGTGCTTCGCGGGCGCCACCACTGGCGCCGCGGCGGCCCCGGGTGCGAGGCGCCGCACGTTGGCGCGTGCGGCCGCGCGCACGGTCGCGACGAGTTCGTCCGAGGCATCCTGCAGGAACTGCTTCAGCCCGAGCTTGGGCTTGGTGACGATGGCCACCGCGCCGGCCGACATCGCCTCGAGCGTGGTCTTGGCGCCCTTCTCGGTGAGCGTGGAGCAGATCACCACCGGCGTGGGCCGCTGCGACATGATCATGCGCAGGAAGGTGATGCCGTCCATGCGCGGCATCTCCACGTCGAGCACGATCACGTCGGGCCACGATTGCTTCAGGCGCTCGATGGCGAGCACCGGGTCGGACACCGCGGCGATCACCTGCATGTCGGGCACCGCCTGCAGCAAGCCGGTCACCACCTGGCGCACCACCGCCGAGTCGTCCACCACCATCACGCGGATCGGGTCGTCGCCGGTCGTCTTCATCTGGGCTCCAGGGGCATGGGGCCTGTCTGCAGAGCGCCTTGGCGCACCCACACGTCGCCGGTGGCCACCTCGAAGATGATCTGGCGGTGGCCCACGCCGAAGAGGTTTTCGCTCGCGACCGGGATGCCGTGCTCGCGCAGCAGCTCGCGCGCCGCTTCGCCATTGCGCCGGCCCACGTTGAGCGGCGCCGCGCCATGCGACTGATCGGGAAACATGTTGCCGCCGCCGAAGATCTTGGCTTCGCAATCGGTGGGCGCGACGCCGTAGCGCGCCAGGCCGGCGATCATGAGCGACAGGGCCTCGTCGCCGTAGCGCGCGTCCAGGCCCTTGCGGCCCTGCCGGCCCCGCGCCGCCAGGAGGAAGTGCGACATCGCCCCCACCCGCAAGCCCGCATGCCACAGCACGATCGACACGCACGAGCCGAGCAGCGTGCGCATGCAGGTGCCCGCCGCGCCCACGGCAAACTCGCCGGGCTTGAGCACGATCTCCGCCACCCCGGCACCCATCACGGCTTGCGGTAGATCGACGGTGCCACCGGCAGCACGGCGCTGCTGATGTCGTTGAGGCTCTCCGAATGGCCGATCAGGAAATAGCCACCTGGCTTGAGCTGCGCCACCAGCCGTGCGACGACCTGCCGCTTGGTCTCGGCATTGAAATAGATCATCACGTTGCGCAGGAAGATCACGTCGAACGGCTGCGCATTCGGCAGCGGCTCGTTGAGGTTGATCTGGCGGAACTGCACCTTGGCGCGCAGCGAGCGCTCCACCAGCAGCGTGCCGTCCTGCTCGCCGATCCCGCGCAGGCAGAAGCGCTTGAGGTAGCCCTGCGGGATGTGGCGCGTGCGCTCGAGCGGGTAGTGCCCGAGGCGCGAGCGCTCCAGCACCCGGGTGCTGATGTCGGAGCCGATCAGCTCCCAGCCGCTCTCACCCATCACGTCGGCCAGCACCATCGCGATGCTGTAGGGCTCTTCGCCGCTGGAGCAGGCCGCGCTCCACACCCGCATCGGCTGGCCGCGGCCGCGGTGCTGCTGCGCCAGCTCGCGCAGCAGCTCGAAGTGCTTGGGCTCGCGGAAGAAGTAGGTCTCGTTGGTGGTGAGCAGGTCCACCGCGGTCTGCACTTCGCCGGCGTCGCCGCTCTTGAGGAGCTTGAAGTACTCGGAAAAGCTCTGCAGCTGGCGGGCCTGCAGCCGCTTGGCGAGGCGGCCGCTGACCAGCGCCTTCTTCCCGGGCGACAGGCTGATGCCTGCCGCGTCGTAGATGAAGCGCTGGAAGTGGCCGAACTCGGTGTCGGTGATGACATGCATGGCCGGGACGCCCGTCTCTCGATCAGTAGCGCGCGAACTGCGATTCGTCCGGCGGCAGGAGGCCGAAGCCGTTGGCCTTGCCGTGGTCGGCGCCGTTCTTGGCCTTGCGCGCCGCGGGGGCCGGGCGTGCAGTGCCGTTCGCACGCGCCTGCGGCCGTGCCAGCACCGAGCGTGTGCTGTCGACATTGCTGAGGCGGAAGAACGACATCGTCTGCTGCAGTTGCTCGGCCTGGCCGCTCATCTCTTCGGCGGTGGCGGCGAGCTCCTCCGAGCTGCTGGCGTTCTGCTGCGTGGTCTCGTTGAGCTGGTTCACGGCCGCGTTGATCTGCGACACGCCGGACGACTGCTCTTCCGACGCGGCGGTGATCTCCTGCACCAGGTCGCTCGTCTTCTTGATGTTGGGCACCATCTGGTCGAGCAGGCGCCCGGCCTTCTCGGCCAGCTCGACGCTGGAGCCGGCGACAGCGCCGATTTCCTGCGCCGCGACCTGGCTGCGTTCGGCCAGCTTGCGCACTTCGGCGGCCACCACCGCGAAACCCTTGCCGTGCTCGCCGGCACGCGCCGCTTCGATCGCGGCATTCAGCGCCAGCAGGTTGGTCTGGTAGGCGATGTCGTCGATGATGCTGATCTTCTGCGCGATCTGCTTCATCGCGCTGACCGTTGCCTTCACCGCCTCGCCGCCCTCGGCGGCCTCGGCGGCGGCCTTGGTGGCCATGCCGTCGGTGACCTTGGCGTTGTCGGTGTTCTGGGTGATCGAGGCCGTCATCTGCTCGATCGACGCGCTGGTCTCTTCCACGCCCGCCGCCTGCTCGCTGGAGGCCTGCGACAGCGACTGCGCGGTCGCGCTCACCTCTTCCGACGCACCGGCCAGCGACTCGGCGCCGGCGTTCACCTCGGCCACCACCTCCGAGAGCTTCTCGACCATCGCGTTCACATAGCGCTGCAGGTCGGCAAAGGTGCCCTGGTACTGGCCTTCCACCTTGCGGGTGAGGTCGCCCTCGGCCATGGCGCCCATCAGTGCCACCACGTCACGCACGCTGCGCAGGTTGCCGCGGGCCTGCTCGATGATCTGGTTGATGAAGACCTTCTTGCCCGGCAGCTGCGGCATCGGGGCTTCGAAGTTGCCCTTGCCGAATTCGGCCACCACGCCCATCGCGAGTTTCTTCACCGCGATGTGCGCGTTGACCATGTCGTTGACGCCCGCCGCCATGGTGCGGAAGTCGCCATCGAAACGCTGGGTGTCGATCACCACGTCGATGTCGCCCTTCTCGTGCTCGGCCGACATGCGGTTCATCTCGGCAATCAGGCCCTTCAGGTTGCCGCGCACCTTCTCGATGGTGTCGTTGATGAAGGCCTTCTTGCCCGGCAGCTGCGCGAGCGACGCCTCGAAGTTGCCCTTGCCGAACTCGGCCACCACGCCCATCGCGAGCTTCTTCACCGCGATGTGCGCGGCCACCATCTCGTTGACGCCGCGCGCCATGATGCGGAAGTCGCCGTCGAAGCGCTGGGTGTCGATGACCACGTCGATGTCGCCCTTCTCGTGCTCGGCTGACATGTGGTTCATCTCGGCGATCAGGCCCTTCAAGTTGCCGCGCACCTTCTCGATGGTGTCGTTGATGAAGGCCTTCTTGCCGGGCAACGGCGCGAGCGGCGCCTCGAAGTTGCCTTTGCCGAACTCCGCCACCACGCCCATGGCGAGCTTCTTCACCGCGATGTGGGCGTTGACCAGGTCGTTCACGCCGACCGCCATCTCGCGCAGCTCGCCAGAGTGGCGCTGCGGGTCGATGATCACGTCGATGTCGCCGCGGGCGTGCTCGGCGTGCATGCGCAGCATGTCCTCGCGCAGCGCCTGCACGTTGCGCAGGAGCTTGTTGATCGAGTCGGCCCCGGCGCGCAGCGGCGCCGGCAGCGCATGCGCGTCGAGCCGCCGGGTGAGGTCTCCCTCGGCCACGGCCGCCAGCACCCTCGTGAAATGCGCGTCGAGGGTCTCGGCGTAGGCCGCCTCTTCCTGCCGCACGCGGCTTTGCGTCTTCAGCTGCAACATCTTCTGATCTCCCTTGCTGACTTGTCTCAGCGCTGGGCTCCTTCGAGGGCCGGAGCCTGGGCCACACGTTCCAGGACCGCGAGGTCGTGCATCGACAACACCCGGTCCACATCGAGCAGGATCACGAACTTGCCGCGCACCTTGCCCATGCCTTGAATGAAATCGGTGCGGATGCCCGCCCCGAAACTCGGCGCCGGCTCGATGGCCGACGCCTCGATCTCCAGTACTTCGCTGACCGCGTCGACCACGACGCCGATCACCTGGCGCTCATCCTGCGTCGCCACTTCGACGATGACGATGCAGGTGCGCTTGGTCACCTCGCTCGCACGGCGCCCGAAGCGCGCCTGCAGGTCCACCACCGGCACCACCGCGCCTCTGAGGTTGATCACCCCGCGCACGCACGGCGGCATCATCGGCACCTCGGTCAGGTCGTGGTACTCGATGATTTCCTTGATCGCCAGGATCCCGATCGCGTACGCCTCGCCGCCCAGCACGAACGTCAGGTACTGGCCCGGCTCGGCCTGGCGGTTCGCCAACGTCATCGTCTCGCGTTCCATCACGGCAGACATCGCGCGCGTCCTCAAAACTTGGCGAAGTGGGCTTCGTCCAGCTCGGCCAGCGCCGGCGCCAGGGCCGGCTTGGCGCTGCGCACCGGTGCCTTGCGGCGCGCGGCCGGAGCCGGTGCAACCGCAGGGCGCGGCGCGGCGGCGCGCGCTGCGCCGCCCGAAAGCTTGAAGAACGACATCGTCTGCTGCAGCTGCTCGGCCTGGGCGCTCATCTCTTCGGCGGTCGCGGCCAGTTCTTCCGAGCTGCTCGCGTTCTGCTGCGTGGTCTGGCTCAGCTGGCTGACCGCCGAGTTGATCTGGCCGACACCGGAGGACTGCTCTTCCGATGCGGCGGTGATCTCCTGCACCAGATCGCTCGTCTTCTTGATGTTGGGCACCATCTGGTCGAGCAGGCGGCCGGCCTTCTCGGCCAGCTCGACGCTGGATCCGGCCACGTCTCCGATCTCCTGTGCGGCGACTTGGCTGCGCTCGGCCAGCTTGCGCACTTCGGCGGCCACCACCGCGAAACCCTTGCCGTGCTCGCCAGCGCGCGCCGCTTCGATGGCCGCATTCAGCGCCAGCAGGTTGGTCTGATAGGCGATGTCGTCGATGATCCCGATCTTCTGGGCGATCTGCTTCATCGCGCTCACGGTCTGCTTGACCGCCTCGCCGCCCTCCTGGGCCTCTGCCGCGGCCTTGGTGGCCATGCCGTCGGTGACCTTGGCGTTCTCGGTGTTCTGGGTGATCGAGGCCGTCATCTGCTCGATGGAGGCGCTGGTCTCTTCCACACCCGCAGCCTGCTCGCTCGACGCTTGCGACAGCGACTGCGCGGTGGCATTCACCTCCTCGGACGCACCGGCCAGCACCTCAGCACTGCCGTTGACCTCGGTCACCACCTCCGCCAGCTTGGCGACAGTGGCGTTGACGTACGTACGCATTTCGCCGAACGCGCCCTCGTAGGGTCGTTCAATGGTGCGGGTCAAGTCCCCCTGCGCCACCGCACCCATCACTCGGACCACGTCGGCGATGCTGTCGCCGGCGGTCTGAACCGTCTGCTTCACCGTGTACAGCAAGCTGCTGATGTCGCCGGCACGAACGTGGACCTCGACCGCAAAATTGCCCTTGGCAACGCTTTGCATCACTTCGGCCGCATGCGACGGTTCGCCTCCGAGCACGCCGGTGATGCTGCGCACGATGCTCCACGCAATTCCACCGGCGACCATGGCCGCCAACAGGGTGCCGAACAGAAGCACGGCCGAGGTGCGAGCCTGCAGCGCTTCGGACGCCTTTGCGCGGTCGACCAGCAGGTCTGATTCGGCGCCGCGGATGACCCCGAGCTTGGCACGCATCTCGTCCATCAGCTTCTTGCCTCTGGCGGCCGTGACGCTGGCCACCACCACGTCCATGCGCTCACGGCCGTCTGCCACGGCGCGCCGAAGGGCGATCTCGGGTTCGAGCACTTTGGACACCCACTGCTCCTGGAGCTGCACAACGGCCTGAATGCGCTCCTGCTGCTGGGGGTTGTCGGCGGTCAGCGACTTGATCTTCGCGGAGTGCTTGCGGAAGCTTTCGATCCCGCCCACGTATGGCTCGAGGAAGGCATCCTGCCCGGACAACGCAAAGCCGCGCTCGCCCGTCTCGATGTTGATAAGAGCGGCCGTGGTGGCGTCGACCTCGCCAATCACCTCGTAGGTGTGGACATTCCAGCGGTTTGCTTCGGCCAGTGAGGCGAAGTTGACGTAGGCCACCGAGGTCAAGACAACCAGGATCGCCACAACCGAAGCGAAGCCAAGCGTGAGGCGGGTCGCTACTTTTAGATTCTTGAACATGATGTTTCCAATGGGGGTGTGATCACGAGGCCTCGGCAACCGCATCGACGGCTCGCTGCAAGCCGGCCACCTCTTCGAGGTCCAGCACATGGTCGACGTTGAGCAGGATCACGAACTTGCCGCGCACCTTGCCCATGCCTTGAATGAAATCGGTGCGGATGCCCGCCCCGAAACTCGGCGCCGGCTCGATGGCCGACGCCTCGATCTCCAGCACCTCGCTGACCGCGTCGACCACGACGCCGATCACCTGGCGCTCATCCTGCGTCGCCACTTCGACGATGACGATGCAGGTGCGCTTGGTCACCTCGCTCGCACGGCGCCCGAAGCGCGCCTGCAGGTCCACCACCGGCACCACCGCGCCTCTGAGGTTGATCACCCCGCGCACGCACGGCGGCATCATCGGCACCTCGGTCAGGTCGTGGTACTCGATGATTTCCTTGATCGCCAGGATCCCGATCGCGTACGCCTCGCCGCCCAGCACGAAGGTCAGGTACTGGCCCGGCTCGGCGGCCTTGCGCGCGGCAGCCGCGACGGCTTTCGCTTCGACTTCCACGATGGCACTCATCAGCAGCTCCTCAGAACTTGGCGAATTGAGACTCGTCGACGCCGACGGCAGCCAGGCCCAGGCCGCCGGCCAGACCCGGGCTGCGGCCTGAGGTCGATGAGGTTTCACGCGGGCGCAGCGGCTTGCGGCGCGACGGCGGCTGCGGTGCCTGCGGCGCGGCGGCGGCGGAGAAGGCCGCCACCTTGAAGAAGGCCATGGTCTGCTGCAGCTGCTCGGCCTGGCTGCTCATCTCCTCGGCGGTGGCCGAGAGTTCTTCGGAGCTGCTGGCGTTCTGCTGAGTGGTCTGGCTCAACTGGCCGACGGCGGCGTTGATCTGCGACACGCCGGCGCTCTGCTCTTCCGACGCGGCGGTGATCTCCTGCACCAGGTCGCTCGTCTTCTTGATGTTGGGCACCATCTGGTCGAGCAGGCGGCCCGCCTTCTCGGCCAGCTCGACGCTGGAGCCGGCCACGTCGCCGATCTCCTGTGCGGCCACCTGGCTGCGCTCGGCGAGCTTGCGCACCTCGGCAGCCACCACCGCGAAACCCTTGCCGTGCTCACCGGCACGCGCCGCTTCGATCGCGGCGTTCAGCGCCAGCAGGTTCGTCTGGTAGGCGATGTCGTCGATGATCCCGATCTTCTGGGCGATCTGCTTCATCGCGCTCACGGTTGCCTTGACTGCTTCGCCGCCCTCGGTCGCTTCGGCCGAGGCCTTGGTGGCCATGCCGTCGGTGACCTTGGCGTTGTCGGTGTTCTGGGTGATCGAGGCCGTCATCTGCTCGATCGACGCGCTGGTCTCTTCCACACCCGCAGCCTGCTCGCTGGAGGCTTGCGACAGCGACTGCGCGGTCGCGCTCACCTCCTCGGCGGCACCGGCCAGCGCTTCGGCGCTGCCCTTCACGTCGTTCACGACGCTGGAGAGCTTGGCGATCATGTTCTGCATGGCCGACAGGAGCTGACCGGTCTCGTCGCGGCTGGTCGACTCGATGCGCACCGACAGGTCACCTTCGGCCAGGCGGTTGGCGGCGTCCACCGCACGGGCGAGCGGTCGGCTCACGCTGCGACTGATCACCCAACCGAGCACCACGCCCAGCAAGACACCGCCAGCGATGGCGGCCAGCATGAGCTGGCGGCTGCTCTGGTACAGCGCGCCGGTTTCTTCAGACGCCTTCTTGGCCCGCGCCTGCTTCTGCGCCACCAGCTCGTCGAGCATCTCGTCGAGCTTGTTGGCCTTGTCGCGCACCACGTCGAGCGACTGGGCCAGCGCCTCGTCGCGCTCGGCCAGCTTGCGGCTGCCGGCGATCGACAACACGCGCTGCATCTCGCGCTCGTACTCCTGCGACAAGGTGGCGAAGGCGGCGAAGATCTCCTTCGCCCGTTCGGTGACGAAGAGCGGCTTGGCCTTCTCGATGTTGTCCTTGAGCGCGGCCGTGTTCTTGTTGATCGACTCGAGGTGCTTGTCGCGCTCGGCCTGCGTCGTGGCGAGCAGGTAGTTGGAGCGTGCGCGGCCGACGTAGATGAGCTTGACGTTGGCTTCCTGAATGTACGACAAGCCCATCAGCTCTCGGGTGTACATGTCTTCGGCCATGTCGTTCATGCGGCCGGTGTTGCTGATGCCGATGGCGCCCACCATGGCACTGATGCCGGCGACAAGCACGAAACCGGCGATCAGGCGAACGCCGATCTTGAGGTTGGAAAACATCTTCTGGAACTCCCTGGGGTCAAACTGGGATGGCTTCAATCAGCGGACGCTGCCGTGATCTGGGCGGCTGCACTGGCACGGGCAGGAGGCGCGGCGTGCTGGGCCAGCGCCGGCACGTCGAGGATCAGGGCGACGTCACCGCTGCCCAGAATGGAAGAGCCGCTGATGCCGCGCACCTGGCCGAACATCTTGGAAAGCGGCTTGATGACGGTCTGCGCTTCGCCGAGCAAGGTGTCGACCACCAGGCCGAACTTCAGGCCGGCGTGCTTGACGACCACGATGTTGGGCCGCGCGCTCGTGGGACCACTCACCCCGAAGAACTCGCGCAAGCGGATGAACGGCAGCACCTGGCCGCGCAGGTCCAGGTAGTCGTGCTCGCCCTCGGCCTTGAACTCCACGCACTCTTCCACCACGTCGAGCGGCACGACGAACACCGCGCGCCCCACGCCGATCTGGAAGCCGTTGATGATGGCCAGCGTGAGCGGCAGCCGCACGGTGACGGTGGTGCCGCGGCCGACCGTGCTGTCGATGCCCACGCTGCCGCGCAGCGCGGTGATGTTGCGCTTGACCACGTCCATGCCGACACCACGGCCCGAGAGGTTGGTCACCTTCTCGGCGGTGGAGAAGCCGGGTTCGAAGACGAGGTCGTAGATCTCGCTGTCGCTGAGCGACTTGCCCGCTTCGACCAGGCCGCGGTCCACGGCCTTAGCCAGGATCTTGTCGCGGTGCAGGCCGCCGCCGTCGTCGCTGACCTCGATGACGATGCTGCCGGAGTCGTGGTACGCGTTGAGCTTCAGGGTGCCACGCGCCGGCTTGCCGCGCTCGGCGCGCAGCTCGGGCGATTCGATGCCGTGGTCCATGGCGTTGCGCACCAGGTGCGTCAGCGGGTCGCCGATCTTCTCGACGACCGTCTTGTCGAGCTCGGTGTCTTCACCGCTCACGACGAGCTCGATGTCCTTTCCGAGCTCGCGCGATACGTCGTGCACCACGCGCTGGAAGCGGCTGAAGGTGCCACCGATCTTCACCATGCGCAGCTGCAGCGCGCTGTCGCGCACCTCTTCCACCAGGTTGGAGAGCACCGAATGCGCTTCCTGCAGCTCGACGTTGCGCGTGGCCCGCGAGATGAGGTTGGCGCCGGCGGAGGCGATGATGAGTTCGCCCACGAGGTTGATCAGGCGGTCGAGCTTGTCGGCATCGATGCGGATGGACTGGCCTTCCTGCGCCTTGCTGTCGCGGCTGCGCTTCTGCTTGTCGAGCGCGGCTTCCACCACGGCGGCAGGCGCGCTGCCTTGCTGCACCAGCACGTCGCCGATCAGCGGGGACGGCGCGGCGGGCTCGGCCGAGGCCGCGGTGCGCGCATCGGCCTGGCTCTGCAGCGCGGCTTCGAGTTCGTGCGCGGTCACGGTGCCGGCGCGCACCAGCATCTCGCCCAGGCGCACGCCTTCGTCGGGCATCTGCTTGAGCACCGCGATGTATTCCTCGATGCGGCTGCGCGGCGGCACGATGACGAGCTGGCAGTCGTCGAGCACGAAGTCGAAGACGCTTTCGATCTTGGCCTTGTCGGCCTTGCTGCGCAGCGCGATCTCGAAGCCGAGGTAGCAGGACTCCGGGTCCATCTCGTCGGCCGCGGGCAGTGCATCGGGCAGCGTGACGATGCCGACGATGGTGCCGAGGGTGCCCAGGTAGCGCAGGAAGGACAGCGGGTCCATGCCGTTGCGCAGCACGTCGGGGCCGAAGCGCAGCGAGATGTGCCAGGCGTCGTCGCCTTCGGCTACGTCGGGCGAGGCGATGCGCTCCACGGGCACTTCGAGCTCGGCCACCTCGTGCTTCGGGGCGAGGTAGGTGCGCAGCTGCACCAGGAGCGGCTCGCCGTGGGTGATCAGGTCCGGGTCGATGTGGGCCGGGTCGGCCTCGGCGGCGTCGACCAGCGCCCGCAGGTGGTCGGCGCACTTGAGCAGCAGCGACACCAGCGCATCGTCGGCGTTGACACGCCCGTCGCGCACTTCATCGAGCACGCTCTCGGCCACGTGGGTGAAGGCCACCAGCGGGTCGAGCCCGAAGAGGCCGGCCGAGCCCTTGATGGTGTGCGCGGCGCGGAAGATGGCGTTGACGGTCTCGGCGGGGTCGTCGCTCTGGCGGATGCCGAGCAGCGCGGCCTCCATGTCGTCCAGCAGCTCCCGACTCTCTGCAAAGAAGGTCTGCAGGGCCTGGTCCATGTCCATGTTGTTTCTCCCTCGCGGATATCAGGCGGCCACGACCAGCGGGTCGCCGAAGTGGGCGGCCAGGTCGAGCAGCTGCAGCACGTCGACGACGACGGCGCTGTGGCGCACGAGGCGCAGCTCGTGGCCACGGTCGGCGGCCGCGCGCTTGGCGAGCAGCAGCAGCTGCAGGCCGGCGGTGTCGAACTCGGCGACGCCGCTCAGGTCGACTTCCAGCACCGGCGAGGCTTCCACCGCCTGCAGCAACAGGGGCTTGAGCTCGGCGGCGCGGTAGATGCTGAATTCGCCGTCGATGCGCAGCACCTGCGGCGCGGCAGGCGCCGCTTTCTTCTTCGATGCCATGTGGGGCCCCTGTCGCTCAGGGGAGCACGAGCTTCTGCACCACGTCCAGCAGCTGGTCGGGGCGGAAGGGCTTGACGATCCAGGCCTTGGCGCCGGCCATCTGGCCTTCCTTCTTCTTGGCCTCCTGCGACTCGGTGGTCAGCATCACGATCGGGGTGAACTTGTAGGCCGGCATGGCCTTCACCGCCTTCACGAGGCTGATGCCATCCATGTTGGGCATGTTCACGTCGCTGATGATCAGGTGCACCTTCTGGCCGGTGAGCTTGGTCAAGGCTTCCTTGCCATCGCTGCCCTCGATCACGTCGTAGCCCTTTTGTTTGAGCGCGATGCTCACGACCTGCCGCACCGAGGCGGAGTCGTCGACGATCAGGATGTTCTTGCCCATGTTCGGATGGCCTCCCTGGAAAACTGACTAAGGTTCAGAAAAAGGTGATCTCTTCGTTCTTCGGTGCACCGGCCGAGCCGCCACCACCGTGGGTGCTGCGCTCTTCGGCCATGGCGTAAGTCGCTTCGAGTTCGGCCAGCAGGGCCGCCACGTCGACCGGCACCAGCCGGCCTTCGCGCTCGTAGGTGTCGGTGCTGAGCGAGAGGCGCTCGGGGAGCGCTTCCATGTTCTGGCGCACGTGGGTCATGACCTGGCTCACGCGGTCCTGGAACTGCAGCTGCACCAGCGCCTCGCAAACCTCGGCCTGGATGCCCAGGCTCTCGCGCTTGAGCACACCGGCCGATTCGGCCAGCGCTTCGGTCACGCCGCGGAAGCCATCGAGCACGCTGTTGATCGAGGTCTCGCAGCCGCTGATGGAAGCGGCCTCGCGCGAGGCCGAGGCCTCGGCGCTCTCGCGGGCCTGCGCAATCGCATCGGCCACGGTCGCCACCTTCTCGGCCATGCGCCGGCCGGTCTCGCCCGATTCGGCCGAGAGCTTGCGAACCTCTTGCGCGAGCACCGAGAAGCTGCGGCCGGCTTCACCCGCATGCGCGGCCTCGATGGCGGCGTTGATGGCGAGCAGGTTGGTCTGGGCGGCGATCTTGGCGACATCGGTCGCCATCTGGCGCAGCTCTTCGATGAAGCGGCTCAGGCCTTGCACGTCGCCGCGCATGGCGTTGTTGCTTTCGGTCGCCTGGCGCAGCGAGGCCAGCACGGCCTGCAGTTCCTGCTGGCTGCTCGCGAACATGGCGGCCATGCCGCCCGAGTCGTGCTCGGCGCCGGCGGCACTGTCGGAAGCCTTCATCGCGCCGTCGAGGCGGTCGACGATGCCGGCAAAACGGGCGCTCAGCGAGGAGATGGCAGTCTCCATCTGCAGGCGCGAGGTTTCGATGTGGCCACTCCACACCGGCATCAGCCGGCTGCCGAGGTCGACGCTGCCTTGCAGATAGAGCGCGGTGTCGCGGCGTGCCTGCTGCTCGCGGGCGGCGTGGTGGCGGTCCAGCCAGGTGCCCGCGGCCAGCAGGGCTGCGGCGGCCATCCAGGGCCAGACACCGGTACCGGCGCCGAAGGCCAGGCAAGCTGCGGCCCCTGCCAGTCCCAGGCCGCGGCCCGCCCAGCCGGCCCAGGAAGCACCGGCAAGGCGCCAGCGGCGCGGCGTGTCGACACGTCGGGCCGGCTCGGCCGCGAGTTCGGTGGAGGTCATGGAGACAGTCGTCATGGTGAATGGCTATCGACATCATCTGCAGCCGGCTTGACCCGCGATCGGCTGAAGAACACCGTCTTTGAAGCGCTTTCCAGGGCGACTGTGTAAGAGAGTGTGTACCCACCAAAACAACGTCGATGCGGTGCAGCAAGTCAGTAGGCAAAAACTATTGAATTGCACGAATTGAACGGGCGAGCCTTTCTGGCCCGGCCGGGCCGCTAAAGCGGCCGCGGCATGGTCTGACCCGATGGCAGCGCGGGGCAAGGTCCCTAGACTGGCCGCTTCTCGACCGTTCTCACCTTCCATGCAGACCTGGCGCCTCGCGCCGCACAGCGGCCCCCGTCACGACGTGCAGACGAGCCTTGCCGGCCTCATCGGCACCGTGGGCAGCGAGTCGTTTGCGCAATCGGCGCTGCTGCATGTGAACCGTGCGCTGCACGCGGGCTCGTGGGCGGTCTACCGGGTGTGGAAGGACCGCGCGCCGGTGCTGCACTTCTCTTCGGCCCACGGCGTGCGCGACACCACGCGCGACTGCTTCGCGGCCTACCTCGACGGCCTGTACCGGCGCGACCGCACCTTCGACATCGCGAAACAGGGCACGGCGATGCTGCGCCTGAGCGCGCACGACATCCCCAACCCCGACCACCGTGAAGCCATCTACAAGCGCCACGGGGTGAGCGAGCGGCTGTCGATCGCCGAGCCGCAGCCCGACGGCGGCGTGCTGGCGGTCAACCTCTACCACCACGAGCACCAGGGGGCGTTTGCCGATGGGGAGCTCGAGAACTTCGAACAGCTCGCCATGGGCCTGCTCGCGAGCGTGCGGCGGCACATCGAGCTGACCGACACGGCCGAGTCATCGCGGCCCGATGCGGCGCAGCTGCGCGCGGCCCTGCAGCGCCGCCACCCGGAGATGCCGGCCCGCGAGCTCGACGTGTGCGCACGGCTGCTGCAGGGCTTGAGCTACGACGGCATCGCGGCCGACCTCGGTCTCTCGGTGGCGACGGTGAAGACCTATCGGCGGCGAGCGTTCGAGCGCATGGGGTTGCACTTCAAGAGCGAGCTGTTCGCGGCCTTCGTCGGGCAGGTCTAGGCCAGGCTTCGCAACACCCTGGCGAGCGCCTGCACGGCGACGTCGATCTGCTCACGCTCGATCACGAGCGGCGGCGCCAGCCTGACGACGGTGTGGTGCGTGTCCTTGGTCAACACGCCTTCGTGCATCAACGCCTCGCACACCTGGCGTGCAGAGGCGACGCGCGGGTCGATCACCACCCCCACCAGCAGGCCGCGGCCGCGCACCTCGGTGATCGCCGGGTGCGCCAACGCCCGCAGCCGCGCCATCAAATAGGCGCCCTGGTCGGCGGCCCGCTGCACCAGCTGCTCCCGTTCCAGCAAGGACAAGGCGGCATGGCCGACGGCCGCGGCGAGCGGGTTGCCGCCGAAGGTGCTGCCGTGGTCGCCCGGGGTGAATTGCGCCATCACGTCGTCGCGCGCGAGGAAGGCGCTCACCGGCAGCAGGCCCCCGCCCAGCGCCTTGCCCAGCGTGAGGCCGTCGGGCTTCACACCCTCGTGGTCGCAGGCGAGCAACGCGCCCGTGCGGCCGAGGCCGGTCTGCACCTCGTCGCAGATCATCAGCACGTTGTGGCGGTTGCAGATCTCGCGCACCGCTTTCAGGTAGCCGGCCGGCGGCACGACGATCCCGGCTTCGCCCTGGATGGGCTCGACGATGAAGGCGGCGGTGTGCGGGGTGATCGCGGCCTCGAGCGCGGGCGCATCGCCGAAGGGCACGCTTGCGAAGCCCGGCGCGAATGGGCCGAAGCCATCGCGGTACTGCGCTTCGCTCGAGAAGCCGACGATCGTGGTGGTGCGCCCGGCGAAGTTGCCTTCGGCCACCAGGATCTGCGCCTGCCCCTCCGGCACCCGCTTCACCTTGTAGGCCCACTTGCGTGCGGCCTTGATCGCTGTTTCCACCGCCTCGGCGCCGCTGTTCATCGGCAGCGCGCGCGCCATGCCGGTCATGCGGGAGAGGCGTTGCAGGAAGGGGCCGAGCTGGTCGGTGTGGAAGGCGCGGCTCGTGACGGCCAGGCGCCCGGCCTGCTCGGTCAGCGCGCGCACCAGCACCGGGTGGCTGTGGCCGAAGCTCACCGCCGAGTAGGCCGACATCATGTCGAGGTAGCGACGGCCGGCGTCGTCGAACAGGTAGGCGCCGGCGCCGCGCGTCAGCACGACCGGCAGCGGGTGGTAGTTGTGGGCGCCGTACTGGGCTTCGAGCGCGATCGGCGCGTCGCCGGGGGCGGCGGCGGGAAAGGCGGCGTGGGGCGTGGCGGTGTGCATGGGGCAAGTCCTCCGGATCGCGTCACCTTAGGCCTCCAGAGGCGAAATGTGCTTGCCACTTGTTGCGCGATTGAAGGCAACGGCGCACGATCCGTTCACCACTGGAGGAATCAGCGTGCCCCACATCCCCCTCGACCTGATCGACCGCAAGATTCTCAAGGCGTTGCAAGCCGACGGACGCGCCAGCAATGTGGAACTGGCGGCCCAGGTGCACCTGTCGGCGCCGCAGTGCTTCCGGCGCGTGCGGGCGCTGGAAGAGCGCGGGGTGCTGCGCGGCGTCCGGGCGATGGTCGAGCCCGAGGCGCTGGGGCTTGGGGTGATGGCCTATGTCAGCCTCAACATCGACGGTGGCCAGTTCGGCCGCGTGCGCGAGATCGAGGCCGACATCCGTGCATTTCCGCAGATCCTCGAGTGCCACACAGTGTCTGGCGACAGTGACTACTTGCTCAAGGTGGTCGCGCGCGACCTGAAGAGCCTGAGCCAGTTCCTCACCGACCAGCTGATGCAGGTGCCCGGCGTGGACGACGTGCGCTCGATGATCTGCCTCGAAGAGGTGAAACCCCCCTCGCCGCTGCCCGTCGACCTGTAGCGCGCAAAGTCTGCCAATCGCACAACTGCGGCGATTAGCAATGGCATTGATGATGATCAATAACTACATTGGGCGAATCATTCCACGAAGCGGAACCGCCCATGAACGCGTTTGCCCTCTCCGACGCCGAGCCCGATGACGCTGCCAACGTGGGCGAGGCCCCCGCAGGCCCGCACAAGCGTGACCTGATCGCCGGTCTGGAGAAGGGGCTGGCCGTCATCGAGGCCTTCGACCAGGACCGCCCGCGCCTGACCATCAGCGAGGTCGCCACCCGTTGTGGCCTGACCCGCGCCGCCGCCCGCCGCTACCTGATCACGCTCGAGTACCTGGGCTACGTGACGAGCGACCGCCGCATGTACTCGCTCAGCCCCAAGGTGCTGCGCCTGGGCCAGAGCTACATGCACTCGGCGCGGCTGCCGCGTATCGTGGCGCCCGAGTTGCACAAGGTGGCCTACGCGCTGAAGGAGGCCTCGTCGGCCGGCGTGCTCGACGGCAACGACGTGATCTGCATCGCCGCCACCGAAGCGGGCCGGCTGGTGTCGTCGACCCTGCAGCCCGGCACCCGCGTGCCGGCCTATTGCACCGCCAACGGCCGGGTGCTGCTGAGCGCGATGCCCCAGCCCGAGGTCGAGACCTGGCTCGCGCGCCAGAACTTCGAGGCGCGCACACCGCACACGATGGTCGACCGCGAGAAGCTGGCCGCCGAGATCGCGCAGATCCGCCTGCGCGGCCATGCCGCCGTCGACCAGGAATTCGAGCTCGGCCTGCGCACGATCTCCGTGCCGCTGAAGAACTACCGCGGCGAGGTGCTCGCCGCCATCAACGTGAGCGCCCAGGCCTCGCGCATGAGCATGGACCAGTTGGTCAGCGAATGCCTGCCTGCCCTGCTGCAAGCCCAGGCCCGCCTGCGCAGCACGCTCTGACCACCAGGAGATCCCCGTCATGAGAGTTCAAGTCGCCATCATCGGAGCAGGCCCCTCAGGCTTGTTGTTAGGTGCCAAGCTGCACCAGGCCGGCGTCGACGCCATCGTCATCGAACAACGCAGCGCCGACTACGTGCTCGGCCGCATCCGCGCCGGCGTGCTGGAGCAGGGCACCGTCGACATGATGGACAGCCTGGGCCTGGGTGCGCGCATGCACGCCGAAGGCCTGGTGCATGGCGGCTTCAACCTCGGCTACCGCAACAGCCACCACCGCATCGACCTGCATGCGCTCACCGGCAAGGACGTGATGGTCTACGGCCAGACCGAACTGACGCGCGACCTGATGGATGCGCGCGCGCAGTGGGGCGCAAAGACGGTGTACGAGGCCGAGCACGTGCATATCCACGGCTTCGACGGCAGCACTCCCTCGGTCACCTACACCAAGGACGGCAAGACGCACGAGATCCAGTGCGACTACATCGCCGGATGCGACGGCTACCACGGCGTGAGCCGCGCGAGCGTGCCCAGCTCGAGCATCAAGGCCTACGAGCGCGTCTACCCGTTCGGCTGGCTGGGCGTGCTGGCCGACGTGCCGCCGGTCGCGCACGAGCTCATCTACTCCAACCACGAGCGTGGCTTTGCACTGTGCAGCATGCGCTCGAAGACACGCAGCCGGTACTACATCCAGTGCGCGCTCGACGACAAGGTCGACAACTGGAGCGACCAGGCCTTCTGGGACGAGTTGCGCCGCCGCCTCGACCCCGAAGCGGCCGCGAGCATGGTCACCGGCCCGTCGATCGAGAAGAGCATCGCGCCGCTGCGCAGCTTCGTCGCCGAGCCGATGCGCTTCGGCCGCCTCTTCCTCGTGGGCGACGCGGCGCACATCGTGCCGCCCACTGGCGCCAAGGGCCTGAACCTCGCCGCAAGCGACGTGCACTACCTCGCGCATGGCCTCGTCGAGCACTACCAGGAGAAGAGCGCGGCGGGCCTCGACGCCTACAGCGGCCGTGCGCTGCGCCGCGTGTGGAAGGCGGTGCGCTTCTCGTGGTGGTTCACCTCGCTCATGCACAAGTTCCCCGAGGGCGGCGAGTTCGGCCAGAAGATCCAGGAGGCCGAGATCGACTACCTGCTGGGCTCGCAGGCGGCGATGACCTCGCTCGCGGAGAACTACGTGGGCCTGCCCTACGAAGTGTGAGACCGACTGCAGCTTCCAACGGTCCGGCGCGCAGGATGCGTTCGCCGCGCTCATCGATCAGGCCAGTCGGCCTGCTGCCCGACCACATGCAGATCGTCCGCCCCGGCAGGCCTTAGGCTGGCCGCGGCCACCAAGCCCTCAGGCCTTCGCCACCGCCAGCCAGCGCTCCAGTTGCTCGGGCGCGGCCAGCAGCGCTTCGCTGCGGTCGCGGTGCACCACCTGCCCCCGGTCGAGCACCACCGCCTGGTGGGTGATCGGCAGGATCATGCGCGGGTTCTGCTCCACGATGATGGCCGACATGCCTTCGTCCTTCACCACACGGGCGATGCTGCGCAGCAGCTCTTCCACGATGATGGGTGCGAGGCCTTCGAGCGGCTCGTCGAGCAGCAGCAGCTTGGGGTTCAGCACCAGCGCGCGCGCCACGGCGAGCATCTGCTGTTCGCCGCCCGAGAGCTGGTTGCCCATGTTGCTCTTGCGTTCGGCGAGGCGCGGAAACATCTCGTAGGCACGCTGCACGGTCCACGGCCCCGGCCGCGCGACGGCGGTCAGGTTCTCGTGCACCGTGAGCGACTTGAAGATGTTGCGCTCCTGCGGCACCCAGCCGATGCCGGCACCGGCGCGCAGGTAGGCGGGCATCGTCGTGATGTCCTGCCCGGCGAGCGCGATGCGGCCGGCGTGGCGGCGCGTCACGCCCACGAGCGTGTTCATCAGCGTGGTCTTGCCGGTGCCGTTACGGCCGAGGAGCGCGAGCGACTGGCCGGCCTCGAGCGTGAGGTCGATGCCCTGCACCACCACCGCTTCGCCATAGCCTGATTTCAGGCCTTCGACCTTCAACAGTTCAGCCATGGCCCTCTCCGAGGTAGACCGCCTTCACGCGCGGGTCGGTCGAGATGCTGGCCACGTCGCCTTCGGCGAAGAGCGTGCCGTTGACCAGCACGGTCACGGTGCGGGCGAAGTTGAAGACGAGGTCCATGTCGTGTTCGATCAGGAGGATGGTCACCTCCGCCGGCAGCGCGTTGATGGTGTCGAAGATCTCCTGGCGCTCGCCCTCGGGCACGCCAGCGACCGGCTCGTCGAGCAGCAACACGCGTGGCTCGCTCGCAATCGCGGTGGCGATCTCCAGCAGGCGGCGCTTGCCGTAGGCGAGCACGTTGACCTTCTGGTCCATCACGTCGTCGAGGCGGAACTGCTTCAGGAGCACCGCGCAGCGCTCGGCCACCCGCGGGTCGCTGCCGAGCGGCTTCCACCACGCGTGGCTGATGCCGAGCTGCGCGCTCACCGTGAGCGCGAGCGACTGCAGCGGGGTGAGCTCGTTCCAGAGCTGGTTGATCTGGAAGGTGCGCACGATGCCGCGGCGCACACGCTGGTGGGGCGCGAGCTTGGTGATGTCCTGCCCGTCGAGCGAGATGCGTCCCGAGGTCGGCTCGGTCACGCCGGTGAGCAGGTTCACGAGCGTGGTCTTGCCGGCGCCGTTGGGGCCGATCAGCGCATGGCGTGCGCCCTTGTGGACCTTGATGGAGACGTCGTTGGTCGGCGTGATGCCACCGTAACGCTTGACCAGGTTGTGGGTTTCGAGGACGACGGTGCTCATGCCTGCCCCCCGCGCTTGAACCACGTCCAGGGCCGGACGAGGCGGTCCCGCCCGACGAGCATGAGGACCACGAGGAAGAGGCCCAGCCAGAACATCCAGTACTGCGGGGTCCAGGCCGAGAGCACGTCGTGCAGCAGCTTGAAGGCGATGGCGCCGAAGATGCCGCCGTACAGGTACGCGGTGCCACCGATCACGAGCACCAGCACGAGCTCGGCGCTGCGGTGGAACTCCAGGCCGTCGAGTGAGGCGAAGCCCGAGGTTTGCGCCATCAGCGCACCAGCCGCGCCGGCGATGGCCGCGCCCAGCGTGTAGACCGCGACCAGCCGCAGGTGCACCGACAGGCCGATGCTCTGCGTGCGCAGGCGGTTGTCGCGCAGCGCCTTGAGCGAATAGCCGAAGGGCGAGTGGACGATGCGGCGGGTGATCAGCAGGCACACGAAGAGCACTGCCAGGCTGTAGGCATAGGCCGTCTTGCCGAAGAGGTCGAACTCGAAGGTGCCGAGCAGCTTGCCCATCACCACGCCCTGAAGGCCATCGGCGCCGCCGGTCAGCCAGTCGAGCTTGTTGGCCAGCTCATACAGCACGGCCGCCACGCCGAGCGTGATCATCAGGCGCGTGAGGTCGGAGCCGCGCATCACGAGCACGCTGCACAGCGCGCCGAGCACGGCGGTGCTCGCGATCGTGACCACGAGGCCCACCAGCGGGTCGGGCATCACATGCTTGGCGAAGAGCGCCGCCACGTAGGCACCAAAGCCGAAGAAGGCCGCATGGCCGAGCGAGACGATGCCCGCGTAGCCGAGGATCAGGTCGAGCGACAAGGCAAAGAGCGCGAGGATCGCGATCTCGTTCAAGAGCAGCGCATGGCTGCCCGAGAGGAAGACCGAGGCGATGGCCAACACGCCCAGCGCCAGCTCCCACCAGCGCCAGCCCGAGGCGGCGCGCAGCGAGGCCTGCACTTTCTCCAGGGATGCGGTTTGACGATCCGGCGCGCTCATTTCGAGCCCTTCTGGCCGAACAGGCCCTGCGGACGCCAGGTGAGAATCGCGATCATCAGCGCGTAGACGATGAAGGCCCCGAGCTTGGGGGCGTAGTACTTGCCGAACACGTCGGCAATGCCGAGCAGGAGCGCCGCGAGCAGCGGGCCGGTGATGGTGGTGGTGCCGCCGACCGAGACGACGATCAGGAAATACACCATGAACTTGAGCGGGAAGATCGGCTCCAGGCCCAGCACCTCGGCGCCGAGCGCACCGCCCAGGCCGGCGAGGCCCGAGCCCACGGCGAAGGTCAGGAGGAACACCTGGTTCACGTTGATGCCGAGGCCTTGGGCCACTCGCGGGTCGTCGACCGCGGCGCGCAACCGGCTGCCAAACCGCGTGCGGCTCAGGATCATCTGCAGCGCGACCGTCAGCAGGCCGCACACGACGATGATGAAGAGGCGGTACTTGCCGATGCCGACGTCGGCCAGGTCGAAGCGGCCCTGCAGCCAGCTCGGCACCGAGATCATCTGCTGCTGCGAGCCGATGATGTAGTCGACCCCCGTCACCGCCATGAACACGAGGCCGATGGAGAACAGCACCTGGTCGAGGTGCGGCCGGTTGTACATCGGCCGGTACAGCGTGCGCTCGAAGGCCGCGCCGAGGATCGCCGTGAACAGGAAGGCGAGCGGCAGCGTGGCCAGGAAGGGCACGCCCAGGCGGTTCATCAGCAGCACGGTGGTGTAGCCACCGGCCATGGCGAACGCCCCGTGCGCGAGGTTGATGAAGTTCATCAGGCCCATCGTGACCGCGAGGCCGACGGACAGGACGAACAGCAGCATGCCGTAGGCGATGCCGTCGAAGAGGAGGGTCAGCATGACGAGAAGAGCCGTGAACGTAGCGTTGCGCGCCGGAGCGCCGGGCCGCCCCAAGCCCGGCGCGCTCCCCCGCGGGGGGATGGCGCCGAAGGCGTCAGGGGGCCGTCACTTGGCGCCGAGCTTGCCCGGGTCCTTCACGGCTTTCTGCACGTCGAACTCCTGGTTCCAGAGCTGGCCGTTCACACGCTCGACCTTGCGGATGTAGATGTCGTGCACCACGTCGCGGGTCTGCGCGTCGATCATCACCTGGCCACGCGGGCTCTCGAAGACCTGGCCTTTCATGGCGGCCAGCAGGTCGTCGCCGCCGCCCTTGCCCTTGGTGGCTTCGAGCGCCTTGTAGATCACGCGCATGCCGTCGTAGCCGGCCACCGCCATGAAGTTGGGGCGGAACTTGTTGGCCGCCTCGAAGGCCTGCACGAACTTCTTGTTGGTCGGCGAGTTGTGCGAGGCCGAGTAGTGCTGCGCGGTCACCACGCCGAGTGCCACGTCGCCCATGTCGTTCAACTGGTCGTCGTCGGTGATGTCGCCGGTGCCGATGAGCTTGATGCCCGACTTGTCGAGGCCACGCTCGGCAAACTGCTTCATGAAGGCCGCGCCCTGGCCCGAGGGCAGGAAGACGAACACCGCATCGGGCTTGGCGTCACGCACGCGCTGCAGGAAGGGCGCGAAATCGGGGCTGCGCAGCGGCGAGCGGATCTCGGCCACGATCTCGCCGCCGTTCAGCAGGAACTGGCTCTTGAAGAACTTCTCGGCATCGATGCCAGGGGCGTAGTCGGTCACCAGCGTGACGACCTTCTTGATCTTGTTCTTGCCGGCCCACTCGCCCATGGCGACCGCGGCCTGCGGCAGCGTGAAGCTGGTGCGCACGATGTAGGGCGAGGCGGTGGTGATGACCGAGGTGGCGGCGGCGGTCACGACCATCGGCACCTTGGCCTGCGTGGCGATGGGCGCGGTGGCCATGGCCAGCGGCGTGAGGCCGAAGCCGGCCAGCACGTCGACCTTGTCGTTGACCACCAGCTCCTGCGCGATGCGGCGGGTGGAGTCGGCCACGCCAGCGTCGTCCTTGATGATGAGCTCGATCTTGCGGCCGGCGACGGTGCTGCCGTTCTGCGCCATGTAGAGCTTGGCGGCGGCCTCGATCTGGCGGCCGGTGGAGGCCGACTGGCCGGTCATGGGCAGGATGAAGCCGATCTTGAACGGGGCGTTCTGGGCGAACGCCTGCGCGGCAAACAGACCGAGTGCGAGGGGAAGAATCGCCTTCAAAACCTGGCGTTTTTGCATGGATGGCTCCGGGTGAATCGCAAGGAGCGCACTGTGCGCCCCGGCCACGGTATTCGGCAATTGGGAACTTCAACTAGCAGCTATGCCGCTCCGGCATGTCGCTGAGGGAAACCCCTCGGGCCCGGGCCCTCCAGCGCCTTCTACGCCGGCAGCCTGGCGATCACCTTGATCTCGAAGTCGAAGCCCGACAGCCAGGTCACGCCGACGCCCGTGAGCGTGGGGTACGGCGGCTCACCCCAGTACTCCCCGACCACCGGCCAGATGGTCTCGAGCCGCCGCTCCGGGTCGACGACGAACACGGTCACGTCGACCACGTCGCGAAAGCTGCAGCCGGCCTCGGCAAGGATGGCATTGAGGTTCTCGAAGGCCAGGCGCACCTGCGCCGACAGGTCCGGCTCGACCGAGCCGTCCGGGTGGCTGCCGACCTGCCCCGACACGAACAGGAAGCCGTTGGAACGGATGGCGGGCGAATAGCGGTTGCGCTCGTAAAGCGCCTGGCGTCCGGGCGGGAAGACAACATCGCGTGCAGACATGAGAGCTCCGGGTGGGATGGGGGAATCCACTCTATGGACCCGCGGACGCCAAATAAACAGGCAACTCGCACAATGATCGTTTGGCATTCGCAAACAATCAGCCGCGCCGATGAAGGAGAACCGATGGACCGTTTCGATGCGCTGAGGGCCTTCGCCCGGGTGGTCGAGGCTGGCAGCTTCACCAAGGCCGCGCAGACGCTGCACCTGAGCAAGACCACGGTGACCCAGCTCGTGCAGCAGCTGGAGTCGCGGCTGCGCGTGCGGCTGCTCCACCGCACCACGCGCCGCGTGGCGGTCACCGTCGAGGGGGCGGCCTACTACCAGCGGGTGGTGCGGCTGCTGGACGACCTGGACGAGGCCGACAGCAGCGTCTCGAGCGCGCTGGGGTCGCCCAAGGGCCGGCTGCGCGTGGACGTGCCCAGCCCGATCGCCCGGCTGCTGCTGATGCCGGCGCTGCCGGCGTTCCACACACGCTACCCCGAGATCCAGATCGACATGGGCGTGAGCGACCGGCGGGTCGACGTGATCGGCGACCACGTCGACTGCGTGCTGCGCGGCGGCGAGGTCTCCGACCTCTCGCTCAGCGCGCGGCGCGTGGGGGAGCTCGCCCTCGGCGTCTATGCCGCGCCGGCCTACCTGGCGCGCGCCGGCCACCCGGACCACCCGGCCGAGCTGCAGGACCCGCGCCACCACATCGTCGGCTACCTGCTCGCCAGCAGCGGCACGGTCGCGACCCAGGCGATGCAACGCGGGCCGGAGCGCGTCGACCTGCAGGGCCGCTACGTGGTGGCGGTGGACGATGGCAACGCCTACCTCGCCGCCGGACTGGCCGGCATGGGCGTGCTGTGCCTGCCCACCTACATGGCCGATGCGCACGAGCGGCGCGGCGCCCTGCACCGGCTCTTCGCCGACTGGCAGCTCGCCCCGATGCCGGTGCACGCGGCGTGGCCGCAGAACCGCTACCTCGGCGCCCGGCTGCGGGTCTTCATCGACTGGGTCGCCGAGCTCATGGCCCGGCATGCGCCGTTGGCTGCGGGCGGCGTGTCGGATCAGTCGGCGCGGTAAGCGCTGTCGAGCACCACGCCGCCGCCGCTCACGCGCGACACGCAGGCGCACAGTCGCTGGTTGGCCTGGTGCTCGTGCGGGCTGAAGAACACGTCGCGGTGGTCGATCTGGCCCTGCACCGAGATCACGTCCATCGCACACAGCCCGCATTCGCCCTTGCAGCAGTCGGACAGGGTCTCGACGCCGTGCTCTTCCAGCACGTCGAGCAGCGTGCGATCGGGTGGCACCTCGATGCGCAGCTTGTGGCGGGGCAGCTCCACCCAGAAGGGCTCGGCCGCATGGTGGCCGCTGTTGCCGAAGGTCTCGAAGCGCAGGTCGGCTGGCGCGCGGCCCGCGGCAGCCCAGGCGTCGCGTGCGGCATCGAGCATGCCGAGCGGGCCGCAGACGAGCATCCGCGCACCCGGAGCGAGCGCGGCGATCTCGCGGTCGAGGCTCAGGCGCTCGTCGGCATCGCTGCAGTAGGTCTGCAGGCGCTCGCCCAGGCTTTGCTGCAGCACGTCGGCGTAGACGAGCTCGGCCGCATTGCGCGCGGCGTAGCGCATGCGCACGTCGGCACCCTTGGCCGCGAGCATCTGCGCCATGCCGACCAGCGGGGTGATGCCGATGCCGCCGGCCACGAGCAGGAACTGCGGCGCGTTGAAGGCCAGCTCGAAATGGTTGTCGGGTTCGCCGATGGTCAGCTCTTCGCCGGCTTCGAGCGACCACATGTGACGCGAGCCGCCGTGGCCCGGCTCGGCACGCTTCACCGCGATGCGATAGACCGCCGGGTCGTGCAGGCCCACCAGTGAATAGGAGCGTGTCTCTTCACGCCCGTCGATCATCACCTTGACCTTGAGGTGGCTGCCGACCGTCCACGGCTTCACGCCGCCTTCCGGGCGGATCTCGAACTCGCGCACCGTGGGGCTGAGGTCGCGGTGGGCGCGGATGTGCGCGGGGTGCCAGGTGTTGCTGCTCTTCATCTGTCGGTTGCTTCCAGGTCTATCGGGTGGCGCGGCGGCGGATCAGGCTCGCGCCGGGCAGGCGCTGCAGGCTCTGGTGGCTTTGCAGCGCTTCGCGCAGGTTCTGGTGGGCGATGCGCGCGTGTTCGCGCATCAGGGCTTCGGCGCGCGCGCCTTCGCGCTGCACGATGGCGTTGAGCACCGCGCGATGCTGGGCCTGCGCGACGACGAGCGTGTCGCGCGCATCGGGGCCGGTGGAGCGGGCGAGCACGAAGCCGTTGGGCGAGGCGAAGGGCAAGGTCTTGGCGCGTTCGAGTTGCCGCGAGACGAGGTCGCTGCCGGCCATCTCGCTCAAGAGGTCATGGAAGCGCCCGTTCTGTTCGACATAGCCGTTGAACGAGTCTTCGCTCAGCTCGGGCTGGGCCAGCAGGTCGTCGATGCGGGCGATGCAGTCGCGCGCTTCGGCGAGCAACACGGACGTGACGCCGCGCTCGGCCGCAAGCCGTGCAGCCAGCCCTTCGAGCGTGCCGCGCACTTCGATCGCGTCGTGGATGTCGGCTTCGGAGAAGTCCTTCACCGCGAAGCCACCGTTGGGCAGCGCTTCGAGCAGGCCTTCTTCCTGCAGGCGCACCAGCGCCATGCGGATCGGCGTGCGCGAGGCGCCGAGCAGGTCGACGAGCGTGAGCTCGGCGATGCGGCTGCCGGGCTTCAGCTCGCCGCCGACGATCAGCTCGCGCAGCTTCAGCTGCACGCGCACTGTCTGCGAGGTGCCGATGTCGTCGTCGAGCTTGGCGCTCATGCGGCGGTCCGCAGCGGGATCACACGCGGTGCATCGGGCGGCGTCTCTTTCACCACCATCTTGTCGATCAGCCTGCGCGCCCACATCGAGCCGGCGTCGATGTTGAGGTTGTAGAACTTGTAGCCCGGGTGTTCGTCGATCGCCTGCTGCTGGGCTTCAAGAATCGTCTCGTCCTCGCGGAAGATGCCGGCCACGCCTTCGCGCAGCTCGTGCGTGAGGCGCTGCTCGCCCAGGCAGTAGTTGCGCGCGAAAGCCCAGAAGTAGTGGCAGGTGGTCTCGGTCTCGGGCGTGATCGTGTTGAGCACGAAGCCGTTCACGCCCTGCGACCGATCGCCCTGCGGTGCGCCCGTGCCGGCCTTGGCCACCCCCACGTCGATGGTGATGGTGCACGGCGCCTCGAAGCGGATGATCTGCCAGCGGTCCACCTTGCCCTCGTAGCCGGTCGCGTGCTTCAACTGGCTGGCCCAGAAGGGCGGCGCGTCGATGCCTTCCATCCAGCGGGTGACGGTGGCGAACTTGTCGCTGTGCGTGGCCACGAAGGGCGCTTCGGCCACGGCGCGCTGGCCGATGGACGAGCCGTGCACGAAGGTCTCGTGCGTCAGGTCCATCAGGTTGTCGAGCACCAGGCGGTAGTCGCACTTCACCTGGATCAGCTTGCCGTCGCCGGCCCATTCGGGGTGGTCGTTCCAGTGCAGGTCGGGCACCTTCGATGCGTCGGCCAGCGCCGGGTCGCCGGGCCAGATCCAGATAAAGCGGTGCTTCTGCACGACCGGAAAGGAACGCACGCAGGCCGAGGGGTTGATCGTCTCCTGCGAGGGCATGTGGGTGCAGCGGCCATCGCCGTTGAAGACCAGGCCGTGGTAGCCGCAGGTGATCTCGTCGTCGTGCAGCGTGCCCTTGGACAACGGCAGCAGGCGGTGCCAGCAGGCGTCTTCCAGCGCGGCCACCGAGCCGTCCTTGCGGCGGAACATGACGATCTTCTGGCCGCAGATGGTGCGGCTCAGCAGGGCCGGTTTCACCTCCACGTCGTAGGCGGCGGCATACCAGGCGTTGAGGGGGAAGGTCTTCATGGCAGGCACTTTCTGAATACGCGCTGTATACAGAAAGAGTCTATCCGGGCTGCCAGATGGAACAAAACGCGGGTAAACCCGGATCTTCAGGGCGCTCCTGTATCCATTCACAGGCCTCCGCCGCTAACATCGCCGTCTTTCCTGGATTCCGGAGACGACCATGAGTGCACGCCCCACCCCACCCTTCCGCGCCGACCACGTGGGCAGCTTCCTGCGCCCCAAGCGCCTGCTCGAAGCCCGCGAAAAGAAGGCCAAGGGCGAACTCTCGGCCGCCGAGCTGCGCCGGGTGGAAGACGAGTGCATCACCGAGATCGTCAAGTTCCAGGAAGACGTGGGCCTGAAGTCGATCACCGACGGGGAGTTCCGCCGCACCTATTTCCACATCGACTTCCTCGAGCAGCTCGGCGGCGTGAAGACCGACATCCCGGTCACCGTGGTCCGCCCCGACGGCACCGAGGAGCTGGCGCCGCCGGTCATGCGCGTGATCGACAAGGTGAAGCACGCGAAGGACATCCAGCTCGCCGACTTCCAGTACCTGAAGAGCCAGATCGCCCCCGGCAGCACCGCCAAGGTGACCATCCCCTCGCCGACCATGCTGCACTTCCGCGGCGGCCGCGCGGGCATCAGCCGCGAGGCCTACCCCGAGCTCGAGCCCGACTTCTACCAGGACGTGGCCAATGCCTACGGCGACGAGCTGCGCTCGCTGGCCGCCGCCGGCTGCACCTACGTGCAGATGGACGACACCAACCTCGCCTACCTGTGCGACGAGAAGATGCGTGAGGCCGCCCGCCAGCGCGGCGACGACCCCAACGAGCTGCCGCACCGCTACGCCAAGTTCATCAACCTCGTGGTCGCGCAGAAACCTGCCGGCATGACGCTCGCGATGCACCTGTGCCGCGGCAACTTCAAGAGCACGCACGCCGCGGCCGGCAATTACGAGCCGGTGGCCGAAGCCCTGCTGTCGGAGATGAAGCTCGACGCCTACTTCCTCGAGTACGACGACGACCGCTCCGGCGACTTCCGCCCGCTGCGCTACCTCGCCAAGGGCAAGACGGTGGTGCTGGGCCTCGTCACCACCAAGTTCGGCGAGATGGAGAGCAAGGACGCCCTGAAGCGACGCATCGACGAAGCCTCGAAGTACGCGCCGATCGAGCAGCTGTGCCTGTCGCCGCAATGTGGCTTCTCATCCACGGTGCACGGCAACAACATCGCCGTGGAGGCGCAGCGCAACAAGCTCAAGCTGGTCGTCGAAACCGCACGCGAGGTGTGGGGAGACTGACGATCAGGGTGCCGCGTCGAACTCCACCTCGACGCGCGTCCCGCCCCGCGGCTCGCTCGTGATCTCGATCGAGCCGCCCATGCGCTCCACCAGCCCGCGCGTGACCACGAGGCCAAGCCCCGTGCCGACGATGTTCGAGTGCTCCTGGCCCAGTCGTTCGTAGGGCTGGTACAGCCGCTCCAGCTGGTCGGGCGTCATGCCCACGCCTTCGTCGACGACCGAGAACTTCACGCGCCCTGCGTCAGACGGCTCGAGCGCCCAGCGCACGAAGCCCTGCGGCTTGTTGTACTTGATGGCGTTGGAGCCCACGTTGAGCAGCGCCTGGCGTAGCCGCAGCGGGTCGGCCATCACGCGCACCTCGGGGCGCACGCGGTTGTCGAGCCAGAGGTGGTGCGCCTGCGCGCTCGGCTTCAGCAGGCCGATCGCTTCGTCGATCGCGTCGTGCAGGCCCACGGGCTCCAGCGGCACCGCGAGGCCCTTGGTGTAGCCGGGCGGCGCCTCCAGCACTTCGCGCACCAGCGACAGCATGTGCCGCCCGGCGCTCACCACCTGCTCGGCATACCCATGCAGCTGGGCGCTGCTGCCCATCGACATGACCTTCATCAGCTCCCCATAGCCGAGCACCGCGTTGAGCGGCGTGCGCATCTCGTGCGTCACACGCGCCAGCACATCGCGGGTGGCGCGGTTCTGCGCATCGCTTGCCTGGCGTCGCATGCGCTCGACGGCCAGCTCGGCCGCCTTGCCGGCGATCTCGCGCTGCGCCTGCTGATCGTGCACCTGGTAGAGGAAGCACACCAGCTCCTCGTCTTCACGCACCACCGTCACCACCACCAGCACCGGCGAGCCGTCCATCGCCGTGCCGTCGGCATGCAGGTAGCGCTTCTCGAACTGCACCATCGGCTCGTGGCCGAGCACCAGCTCCTGCAGCCGCTCCTCTTCAAAGGGCAGGTCCTCGGCGAGCGTGAGGCTGTCGCTCGACATGCCGATCAGCGCCGACACCTCGTGCCCCACCATGCGCGCAAACGCTTCGTTGGCGAGCAGCACGCGCCGGTCCAGCGAGACCAGCGCCATGCCGATGGGCGCAAAGTCGAAGGCCGAGCGGAAACGGTCCTGCGCCTCCAGCAGCCGCTGCTCCTGCACGAGCCGGTGCGAGGCGTTGCGCAGCAGCACGATGCCGCCGGTCTTCTGGCCCTGCGCATCGCGGATCGGGCCCGTCCATTCGTCGATGTGCAGCGCGCTGCCGTCGCGCCGGTGCAGCGTCATCGCGTTGGCCATCGCCACACGCTGCTGCGTCGACACCTCCTCGGCCGGCGCGAGGTGGCCGAGCGAGTGCAGCTCCTGCTCGGCGATGCTGATGCTCACCACCTCGTCGACGCTCCGGCCCACCGCATCGCGCAGGTCCCAGCCGGTCAGCTGCTCGGCGGCCGGGTTCATGAAGCGCACCTGGTGCTGCTCGTTGGTGAGCACCACGCCGTCGGTCACGCATTGCAGGGCAAACGCGAGCGATCGTTCGGTGCCGCGCTCGGCGCGCTCCATCTGCGCCTTGGTCAGCGCCACCTCCACGCCGGCCGCCACTTCCTTGATCTGGAAGGGCTTGGTCAGGTAGCCGTACGGCGCGGTCCCGGCCGCGCGGCGCACCGTCTGCGCATCGCTGAACGAGGTGAGGAAGATGACCGGCAGGTCCATCTGCCGGCGCAGCTGTGCCGCCACCTCCACGCCATCGACCGAGCCCTTGAGCTGGATGTCCATCAGCGCCAGAGAGGGCCGGTGCTTCGTGGCCAGCGCCACGGCCTGTTCGGCATCGTCGGCAATGCCGACGACGGTGTAGCCCAGGTCTTCGAGCTGCATCTTCAGGTCGAGGGCGACGACCGCTTCGTCTTCCACGATCAAGATCGACGATGGCGACATGGGGACTCTTCTCCTCTGCGTCAAAGGCGCTTCAATACCGCGCTGAAGCGCGTGCCATGTTCGGAATGCACCTGCAGCTCGCCGCCCAGCTGGCGCGCGAGCGAGGCTGCCAGCTGCAGGCCCATCTTGGAGGTCGTGCGGCTCGGGCCGTCGATCTCGAAACCCTCAGGCAGGCCGACGCCGTCGTCGCTGACCGAGAGCTCCGCACCGCCAGGCCCTGGCCGCAGCACCACGTGCACCTCGCCTTCCTTGCGGCCGCGGAAGCCATGCTTGTAGGCATTGCCCACGAGTTCGGCCACCAGCAGGCCGAAGGGGATGGCGCCGTCGAGCCCGGCGTGGGCCACCTCGATGTCGGCACGCACCGCGATGTGCCGTTGGCAGGCCACCTCGCCGATCTGGAACAACAGGTCACGCGTGTACTCGGGCAGCGACACCGAGGCGAGGCTGCCCGACTGGTAAAGCTTCTCGTGCACGAGCGCGATGGCGCGCACGCGCTGCACGCTGTCGTCGAGCGCCGCACGCGCCGGCCCGTCGGGCACGCTGCGCCGCTGCAGCGCGAGCAGGCTCTGAACGACCTGCAGGTTGTTCTTCACACGGTGGTAGACCTCCTTCAGCAAGGTCTCCTTCTCGTCGAGCGCATGCGTGAGCCGCTCCTGCTGGCGCTGCACCAGCGCCTCGGCGGCCTTGCGTGCGCTGATGTCCTGCACGAGCAGCGCGAACTGGCCGGCCGTCGGCTGGTAGGCCACCACCTCCAGCCAGCGTTCGCCGCCGCCCAGCTGGTGCTCGCCGCGGTAGGCCAGGCCCTTGAGCGCGACCTCGCCGAAGCGCTGGATCCAGCCCTCGCGCGTGCCGTCGAGGTCGGGTGCGAGCTCGGTCGAGCCACGGCCCAAGGCTTCGCCGCGGCTCACGCCCAGCAGCTCGGCATACACCGCGTTCATCGCCAGCACCTTGTAGCCGCGTGCACGGCCATCGCTGCCGACGATGATCTCGTGCAGCGCGAAGCCGTGGTCCAGGTGGTCGAAGAGCGCCCGGTAGCGCATCTCGCTGTCCGACAGGCGCAGCTCCAGCGCCTTGCGCCCGGTGATGTCGTAGCCGAGGCCGTAGAAGCCCGACACCTGCCCCGCCTGCACCGACTGGTCGGGCACCAGCGTCACGCGCAGCTGGCGCAGGCCGCTGGTGGTGAGCATCGCCAGCTCGAACTCCTGGCGCTGGCCTTCCAGCACGCGCGCGATGTAGGGCGCCATCACGCCATAGGCCACCGGGTCGACGACGTCGAAGATGTCCTGCAGGCGCTGGCCGACGATCTGCCGCACCGGCAGGCCCACCGAGGCCTGGAACTCGCGGTTGGCCAGGCGGGTGACGCCGTTGCGGTCCCAGTAGCCGAGCGTGGCGGGCACGTTGTCGATGATGGCGTTCAGGTCGCCCAGCGTGCGCTGCAGCTCGGCGGCGAGGCGCTTGCGCTCGGTGATGTCCTGCAGCACCGCGAGCGAGCGCAGTGGCTGGCCAGCGTCGTCGCGCTCGAGCGTGGCCGACAGCAGCATGTCGACCACCCGCCCATCCTTGCGCACGAATTCGTATTCGATGTCATCGCAGCGCCCGCTGCGAAAGAAGGCCGGCAGCACCTCGTCACGCGCACGCGCTTGCGAGGCGGGCGTGAGGAATTCCGACGACTTGCGCCCCACGACCTCGGAGCGCTCGTAGCCGAGGTGGGCGAGCCAGGCATCGCTCACCTCGATGATGCGGCCCTCGCCGTCGATCGAATGCAGCAGCGCCGGCGTGGCCTCGTACAGCCAGTGGTGGCGCCGGTCGCCATCGGCCAGGTGCCGGGCCCGGTCGAGCAGGCTCGCCACCGCCACGCGCGCCAGCGCCGCCAGGGCCTCGCGCTGCGCGGGCTCGAGCACGCGCGGGCTGCGGTCGAGCACGCACAGGCAACCGACCGTCTCGCCGCCCGGCAACACCAGCGGTGCGCCTGCGTAGAAGCCGATGTGCAGACCGGCCTGCGCGAGGCCGCTCTCTGCGGAGCGGGCGTCCTGCCGGACGTCGGGGATCTCCACCACACCCGGGCCCTGCAACACACGTTCGCAGAGCGAAGCGGCACGCGGCAGCTCGCGCAAGCCGGCCAGCCCCGTTTGCGACTTGACCCACTCGCGCTGCGCACCCAGGAACGACAGCATCGCCATCGGCGCGCCGCACAGCGTGGCGGCCGACTGCACCAGCGTGTCGAACACCGGCTCGGGCTGGGTGTCGAGGATGGACAGGAACGACAGCGCCCGCAGGCGGCGCAGCTCGACTTCGTCGGCAGGCGGGGCGGAAACGGCGATGCCGAGGGTGGATTCCATGCCTCGGCTCACTGCACCAGGCTCACCGCGCGCGGGAACGACTTGCGCAGCAGCGAGGGCTCGATGGTGTGCAAGAGGCTCGCGGGCCGCTGCCGCGCTTCGACCAGCCCTTCGCGGATGGCCCAGCGCGCCTGCTCCTCCATCGTGCTGATCAGCGACTGGTCGAGGCGGATGCGGTAGTCGTGCTCCTTGAGGTGGGTGGCCGATGCATCCGGCAGCCGCGCCTGCAGCACCGCCAAGGCCTCGGCCGGCTTGTCGGCGATGAAGCGCTCGGCCTTCACCAGTGCCTGCAGCAGCCGCGTCATCTCGGCGCCGCGGCCCTGCAGCCGCAGGCGGTCGGTGACCACGGTGAAATGCTGCGTGTAGACACGCGGGTTGGGCATCACCACCGCGTCGGCGCCCAGCGCCTCGATCGCGCGCGACGCATGCGGCTCCCACACCGCCACCGCATCGATGCGCCCGGCACGCAAGGCCTCGACCATCTTGTCGGGATCCATCGGCGCCTTGGTCATGTCGCGTGGGTCGATGCCGTGGAAGGTCATCCAGGTGTCGAGGAAATACTGCGACGAGCTGGCCTCGACGTAGGCCACCCGGCGGCCCTTCAGGTCGCCCGCGCCCTGCACGCCGGTGCTGCGGCGGGCGACGAGCTTGATCTGGTGCGACGAGGTGCTGAGCGAGCCGATGATGGCGAGGTCGCTGCGCTTGAAGCTCGCCAGCGTGACCGCGAGCTCGGCGGCAGTGGCCACGTCCGCCTGCTCCTGCATCATCAGCTCGAGGCAGCTGCGGCCGCTGCTGCAATCGCGAAAGCGCAGCGCGAGGCCTTCGGCCTCGAAGAAGCCCTTGGCCTGCGCCACGTAGACCGGCAGCGACACCGGCCCGCGCGACACCGCCACCACCAGCGGCTCAGCGCCCTGCACGAGCCCCATCGTCAGCGCCAGCGCGACCGCCAGCAGCCCACGCCTCAGCATGCGCACCTGCCACCTCATGCCGCCTCCTGCGCGAAGCGGTAGGTGTTGCGGCCGGCGCGCTTGGCCACGTAGAGCGCCTTGTCGGCGTGGGCCAGCAGCTCTGAGACGCTCAGCTGCGCCCGCCCCGGCGCGCAATAGGCCACGCCCACGCTGGTGCTGATGACAATGCGCCCGCCGCCTTGCAACGCCACGGGCTCTTCCATGCACGCGATGATCTTCTGGGCCACCTGCTCGGGCTCCGCGTCGCCGCGCAGGCCTTCGAGCAGGATCACGAACTCGTCGCCGGCGAAACGCGCCACGGTGTCGGTCATGCGCACGCAGCGGCGCAGCCGGTCGGCAAAGAGCCTGAGCACCTCGTCGCCGGCCACGTGGCCGTGCGTGTCGTTGATCTCCTTGAATCGGTCGACGTCGAGGAACATCAGCGCCGTGCCGGTGCCGGCACGCTCGCCACGCATCAGCGCCATCGGCAGCACCTCGTTGAACTGGTAGCGGTTGGCCAGGCCGGTGAGCGTGTCGATCCGGACGAGCTCGCTCAGCCGCTGCTGCACCTGCTTCATGGCCGACACGTCGGTGCTCAGCGCGTAGACGCCCGCCACGCTGCCGTCGGGCTGGATGTCGGGCAGGTAGGTGCCCTGCAGGCTGCGCTTCACGCCCAGCAGCTCGGACTCGATTTCGAACGTGACCCGCTCACCCATCAGCGCCCGCTGCAGGAAGGGCTGCACCTGCGCATAGTGCGCGGCCGTCACCACCTCGGCCTTGCGCCGTCCGATCGCCGCGGCCGGCTCCACGCCCATCCATTCGCGCAGCGTCTGGTTGGCGAAGCGGTAGCGCTCGTCCTGGTCGATGTAGGCAATGAGCACCGGCAGGTTGTCGGTGATGGCGCGCAGCCGGCCTTCCGCACGGGCCTGCTCCAGCTGGGCCTCCTTCATCGCGGTGATGTCGAAGGTCATCAGGTAGAAGCCGCGCTGGGCGCCGCCTTCCAGCCGGTCGGGGATCAGGTGCGCCTGGAAATGCGCGGTGCGGCCCTGGAACGGCAGCTTGCCCTGGAAGCGCGCACGCCGACCCTGCAGCACCTCCTGCACGGAGGGCTCGTGCTGCGCGTAGTTGGCATCGCCGAGCGCCGCGCGCATCGAGAGGCCGGGAATCTGCGAGCGCTCCAGGCCGTTGGACTTGAGGCCGGCGTCGTTCGCATAGAGGCAGCGCTCCTGCATGTCGAAGTAGCCCACCATCGCGGGGATGCTGTTGAGCAGGTCCAGCAGGCGCTGCTCGCTCGCGGCCACGCGCTGCTCGGCTTCGTGGCGCTCGGTGATGTCGACCATCATCGCGTAGCAGCCGCGCACGCTGCCGTCGGGGGCGACGTCGGGGATGTAGTCGATCTGGTAGTGCCGCTCGCTGCCGCTGCGGCGGGAGCTGCTCGTCCACTGCACGCGCTGGCCGGCGAGCGCCTCCTCGATGCGCTCGCGCACCTTGCCCTCGTAGATCTCGGGGGTCAGCATCTCGCGCATGTGCCGCCCCAGCATCGACGCCGGGTCGGTGTTCCACCAGTCGAGGTAGCGCTGGTTGGCGAACTCGTAGCGCTGGTCGCGGTTCACATAGGCGATGAGCGCCGGCATGTTGTCGGTGATGGCGCGCAGCTGCTGCTCGGAGCGCTGCAGCCGCTCGCGGCTCTCCGACAGCGCGACCGACATCGCGTCGAACTGCCGCGCCAGGTCGCCGAGCTCGTTGCGCTCGGTGCTGGCGATGCGGTGGGCCATGTCGCCCGCACCGAGGGCGCGGGCGGCGGCCTCCAGGCGCGTGAGCGGCACCAGCACGCGCTGGCGCACCAGCAGCGCCACGCCGCAGAGAAAGGCCAGCAGCAGGCCGGGCACGAAGAAGGCGACGGCCCGGAACTGCTCGTCGGCCTGGGCCTTCACCTGCGAGGCGTCGAGGAACCACTGGTAGGCGTAGTCGCTCATCGCCTGCGTGCTGGTGAGCAGCTGGTCGACCAGCATCTCCTTGCGCCGGGCGGCGAATGCTTCACCGCCGGGCGGCAGCGATTCGAGCTTGAAGAAGAGCGGCGGCAGCGCGCCCACCACCGAGTGGAGCTCGGTGAGCGCCATGCTGTCGATCACGCCCGAGCGGCCTTCGCCGAGCGTCTTCGCGATGGTGGCGTGGCGCTGGTGCCACTGCTGGGCGGCACGCGGCTCGGCGTAGCGCGCGTATTCCTGCGTGAGCGTGAGCAGGCCCGCCACCTCGTGCGCGGTGACCTGGGCGCGGCGCTGCGCCTCGCCCGCCGCATCGCTCTGTCGCGCGGCCGCCATCACCACCGCGAGCGAGGCCAGGCCCGCCACCAGCGAGGTGGCGACGGCAGCGATGACCTGGACGCGGATGCGCATGTTCGCCCCTTCCCCCTATCGCCCGATCGTGGCGGCGGTCGGCTTCACCTTGCGCAAGGGCGCGGCGTGCACGAGCGACAGGTAGTTGGGCGGCGCCTTGCCCGCGATCTGCCCTTCCCTCAGGGCCCAGCGGGCCTGGCTTTCCATGGTGGCGATGAGCGCCTGGTCGAGCCCGAGGCGATACGAGAAGCTCGGCCACGAGAACTCGAGGAAGTCGCTCTCCATCGCGAGCCGGCGGCGCAGGATCGCCTTGGCCGCGTCGGGCTCCTGCTGGATGAAGAGCTCGGCGCGGCGCAGCGCGCGCAGCAGGCGCTCGAACGCCACGTCCTGCACCCCGACCAGGCGGCGTTGCACCGCGAGGTTGAAGGTCTGGATGTAGCCGTTCGAGGCCGAGAGGGCGTGCCCGCCACCGTTGAGCGCCTTCAGCGCCTGGTAGCCATAGGGCTCCCAGCAGGCGATGGCGTCGACCTTGCCCGACACGAGGTTCTCGACCAGCTGCTCGGGCCGCAGGTCGACGATGCGCACCGTGCGCGGGTCGATGCCCGAGACGATGAGGAAGAGGTCGAGGTAGTACTGCGCCGCCGAGCCGATGGGCACGCCGATGCGGCGCGAGGTGAGGCTCGCGTCGCCGCCCTTGGGGCCGCGCATGATGATCTTGAGGTCTTCGCTCGCATGCACGAAGGAGGCGATGATGGCGAAGTCGGTGCGCCGGAAGGCGGTGAGCGCCATCGGCAGGTCGGCCACGGTCGCCACGTCGGCGCGGCCCTCGAGCATCTGGGCGAGGCAGCGCTGGCCGCCCAGGCATTCCTGCAGCTGGACCTCGACCGACTCGGCGGAAAAGTAGCCCTTCTCCTCGGCCACGTAGAGCGGCAAGGACAACGGCGTGCGAGAGACCGCCAGGCGGAGCGGCTCGGCACAGGCGAGGCCCGGCACGAGCAGAGCCCACACGGCCCACCCCCACACCACTCGCCGAAGACACATTGCTATTCGCATGGTTCACCCTCGACGAACGCGCCGATTGCAGAACGACCAGCTCAGGGCGGCAGTTCCGCAGAGCACGGCCAGCATGCTACTGAGTCGGCATGCGCGGGGGTGGGAAAGCGAGATGTATCTCTGCGCATTTCCGGCAATACGGCCGGCTTGTGAGGAGTTGCTGTCGCGCCGACTCAGGCCGGCTCGTCGTCCAGCAGGGCCTGTGTACGTAGATCCCGCAATCCGCCGTACCAGCGGTCGAGCGCCATCGACCAGACCGGCTCGCCCGGGGCGACGGTCTCGAAAAGCGTGAGGCAGGAGCAGAACTTCAGGTCGTCGGGCGAGCCGAAGATCTCGTGGGCGCTCTTGTGCGGCACGGCCAGCACACGCTGCACCGAGCGCTTGAGCCGCGGGCCGAGCACCGGGTGCGCCCAGTACGCCGCGGCCTCCTGGCGCGAGGCGATGCCGTAGCGCCGCGCCATGTCGCTTCGGCCCAGCGCTTTCAGTTGCGGGAAGACGAACCACATCCAGTGGCTGGTCTTCGCGCCGGCGTTCAGTTCCGCGTCGACTTGCGCCATCACCGGCGCTTGGGCGTCGACAAAACGTTGCAGGTCATGCGGGTCGCTCATCAGGCTCTCCTCGGGCTCGCTGGGGTCAAGGGAAGCGCAGAATATTCCGCCGGATTGGCGGCCGGCATGGGGAAAGCTCAGGCCGGATCAGGGAAATGTGACCAGCGCCGCAACACCGTCACGAAAGTCACCGCATAACAGCCGGCCACGTTGCCGATGCACACCCAGGTGTAGTTCGGGTCTTCACTGACGAAGTGCGCGTAGAGCAGCGACACGGTGGACGAGGCGCACCACAGGCCCCAGGTGGGCAGCGACACGTCGGCCGCGCCATTGCGGCTCTTCCACACGGCCCGCACCTGCGGCACGTAGCCGATCACGAAGACCACCCCGAACAGCGCATACAACGCGCTCACGACACCCAGCACGACGACACCTCAAGACTGCTGGCGGCAGTGTCGCGCAGCGCCCCGCGGCAGAAGGGCTGAACAAGCGGGCTGAGACCGCCTACTTGCGCCTGAGCCCGCGCTCGGCCAGCTCGAACACCCCCTGCGTGGCCAGCGCCAGCACCGCCGCCGGGATGGCCCCGGCCAGCAGCGTCGTGTGGTCGTTGAGCGCGAGGCCGGTGACGATGCGCTCGCCGTAGCCGCCGGCGCCGATGAAGGCAGCGATGGTCGCCGTGCCCACGCTGATCACCGCCGCGGTCTTGATGCCGGCGAGCAGCACGGGCGCGGCGAGCGGCAGGTCGACGCTGCGCCAGCGCTGCGAGGCCGTGAGGCCGAGCGCCGTGCCGGCCTCGCGCAGGCCGGCCGGCACCTGCTGCAGGCCGGTCGCGGTGTTGCGCACGATGGGCAAGAGCGCATAGAGCGCCAGCGCCACCAGCGCCGGCACGGTGCCGATGCGCCCGAGCAGCGGGATCAGCATGGCCAGCAACGCGAGCGACGGCACCGTCTGCAGGAGGCCCACCGCCGCCATCACCGGCTGCTCGACCCGCGGCAGTGCCGCCGCTGCCGCGCCGAGCGGGATGCCGACGATGCAGGCCGCGAGCACCGCCACGGCGACGAGCAGCAGGTGCTGCGCGGTGAGGCGCCCGAGGTCATCGGCGAAGAGGCGGTCGAGCAGGCCGGTGCGGGCGGCTGCTGCCTGAGTGGGTGCCAGGAAACCCCGCGCCACCTCGGCGAACGGCTGGCCCTTCAGCTCGGCCTGGCCGTTCATCTCGATCATGCGTGCGACGCCGATGCGGCCTTCGAGGGCCTTCAATGCCTGCCACGCCGCGGGAAAGCGCTGCGGCAGGTCGAGCCGGTAGAGCAGCACCGCGTCGTAGCGCGGGAAGAAGCCGAGGTCGTCGTCGAGCACGCGCAGGCCGAGCGTCGCGATCTTGGCGTCGGTGGTGTAGATGTCGGTGGCGGCGATGCGGCCGCTCGCGAGCGCCTCGTAGGCGATGCCGTGGTCGATGCCCACCGGTTTGTGGGGCAGGCCGTAGCGCGCGGCGAGGCCGGGCCAGCCGTCCTGCCGGCCGAGGAACTCGTGCGACAGCCCGAGCGCGAGGGCGGGGTGCGCCTGGAGGTCGCTGAGTCGCGCGATGTTCAGCCGCCGCGCCTCGGCTTCGGTCATCGCCAGCGCGTAGCCGTTGGAGAAGCCGAGCGTGCCGGTGACGCCGAGGCCCTGCTGCGCGAGCCCCGCGCGCAGCGCGTCCTCGCTGTTGAGCTGCGGCTGCTTAAGGATCTCGGCCGCGATGGTGCCGAGGTACTCGGGATAGACATCGATCGCGCCGGCCTTCAGCGCCTCGAACACCACCGCGGTGTTGCCCAGCCCCTGGCGGTGCTGCGCCGCCGTGCCGGCCTGCTGCGCCGTCTGCGCGACGATCTCGCCGAGGATGTACGACTCGGTGAAGCGTTTCGAGCCGACCTGCAACTCCGCAGCACCGGCCGGAGCTGCGATGCAGAGGACCAGGGCGCAGCACAGCAGGCGTAGGGCAGACACGATGGGCATGCCCCATCTTGCCAAGACCTCCCGCACCCCTCACACAGGAAGGGTCAGCGCAAGGCCTGCGGCGCCAGCGCCTGCCGGTAGCGCCGGCTGCACGGCACGGTGCCGCCGCTGCGCATGTGCAAGCGGGCATCGCCGCTGTCCTGCGGCTCGATCTCACGCACGTGGTCGAGGTTGACGGCCCAACTGCGGTGGACGCGCACGAAGCGCGCAGGGTCCAGTTGCGCGAGGACGTCCGCCAGGGGAGACCGCAGCAGGTAGTCGTGGCCGTTCACACGCAGGCCCACATAGTTGCCCTGCGCCTGCAGCCACTCGATGTCGCCGGCCGCGACGAGAAATTCCCTGCGCAGCTTGCGCACCAGGAAGCGCTCTGGCCGCGGCGGCTCGGGCACGGCGGGAGCCGGCGCACCGGGGGCCGGCTCGGGGGCATCCAACACACGGGCTTCGCCCTGCAGGCGCAGCAGGAACAGCTGGTAGGTCCACAGCGCCAGCATGCACAGCCCATAGCTGCGCGCATCCTTCAGGTACTCGTAGCGCAGCATCGCAAGCCACGGCCCCTGGTCGTACTGATCGCCGAGCGCGGCATACGCGAGCTTGCGCAGCGCGACCATGGCGGCCACGTGCACCGCGCAGAAGACCAGCGAGCCCAGCAGGTGCGCGACCAGGTGCCGGCGCCAGCGCGCATGCGGCAGCGGGTAGCGCCGGTACATCGCCACCAGGGCCGGCAACAGCGCGAGCAACACCAGGTTGCTGGTGAGTTCCCACACCAGGGGCCGCCAGTACGGCGCCTGCGGCTCGGTGCTGCGCAGGTCGGCCCAGCTCACCAGGCTGTTGGTCACCATCTGGAAGAGCACCACCAGCACCCAGAACGCTGGCTCGGCCACGGGGCGCCAGGGCTGGTAGCGGGCGAACCAGTTGTCGTGCTGCGGCGGCATGGGCGACGAGTCTAGGGCTCGGACGGATGGGAAGCACGCCGTTCGTCCCGGCCGGCCACCGCTCGTCCCGGGGCCGCCGCGATTGGCCCCACCGCGCACAACCGCCGGCGTGTGCCGCTGCATCGTGCAGGCCTCACCACCACGTTTTCCACAGGAGGATCGCATGTCACAGGCTTTCGTCGAGACCGTTCGTTTTCGGTCGGGTGGCGCTGAGCTGGTCGGCCATCTGCATCGACCCGCGGCACCACCACGCCCTGGCACACCGGCCCCGGCCGTCGTCGTCACCGGCTCGTGGCTGACCGTCAAGGAACAGATGGCCAGCACCTACTGCGCGCAACTGGCGGCGCGCGGCCTGCCCGCCCTGTGTTTCGACTTCCGCAACTTCGGCGAAAGCGGTGGCGAGCCGAGGCAGCATGAATCTCCCACGCTGAAGGCAGCCGACATCCATGCTGCCGTGGACTGGCTGGCGCGACAGGCAGGCATCGACGGCCAGCGCATCGGCGGCCTGAGCATCTGCGCCAGCGCAGGCTACATGGCCCAGGCCGTGGCCCACGGGGCCCCGCTCGCAGCGCTGGTGATGGTGGCACCCTGGCTGCACGACGCCCAGGCCGTGCGCGCCATCTACGGCGGCGAACCGGGCGTGCAGGCGCGGCTGGCCGCAGCCCAGGCGGCGCTGGCCGGCACCGGCCCCAGCCATGCGCCCGCCGCCAGCCTGACGGACCCGTCGGCGGCGATGCACGGCCCCTTCGACTACTACCTCGATGCCACCCGCGGCGCCGTGCCCGCGTGGACCAACCAGTTCGCACTGCGCTCCTGGGCCGACTGGCTGGCCTTCGACCCGACGCCGTCGGCCGAGCGCATCACCGTCCCGGTCGCCCTGGTCCACAGCCAGCAGGCCGCTCTGCCCGAGAGTGCGCAGCGCTTCCATGACAAGCTGAGAGGGCCGAAGTCCATCACCTGGCTGGAGGGTGCCTCGCAGTTCGACTTCTACGACAACCCCGCCGTGGTGCGCGAGGCGGTGGCCATCGCGGCGCGACATTTCCAACAGGGAGAAGCCAGCCATGCGTGAACGACTGTTCGCACCGCTGGCCGCCGTCGCCATGGGGGCCTGCCTGATGCTCCCGGCCACGCCCGCCACCGGACAGCCCGCCGGGCAACGGCTGAGCGCGGCCGACCGCTTGGACATCCAGGACGCCATCGCCAACATGCTGCTCGCCATCGACCAGTGCGACTGGGCGCGCGTGCGTGCGGCCTTCGCCGACGAGGTGCTCGTGGACTACACCGCACTCTCAGGCGGCAGCCCGAGCCGCGTGCGGGCCGACGCGCTGATGGCGAGCTGGCAGGCGCTGGTGCCGGGTTTCGAGGCGACCCAGCACCTGGTCGGGCCGGTGGTGGCGCAGCGGCGAGACACCGAGGTCGTGGCCCACACCGCCGTGCGCGGCTACCACCACATCGCAGGCGCAGCACCGCCGGTCTGGATGGTGGCAGGCCGCTACACCTTTGCGCTGACGCGGCGGGGCGCGCACTGGCGCATCAGCGCCATCCGGCTGCACGTGGCCTATCAGGAAGGCAACCTCGGACTGCCCGCCCTGGCGCAGCAGCGGGTGCGGGAAGGCAAAGGGCGCTGAGGGGTCAGCGCCAGGCGCCGCGATGCGGCTGCGAGGCCTCCTCCACCAGGGCCGGGCCGATGGTCTCGATGGCGTGCGGCGAAGCGGCGAACACGTCGCGGCACGACAGCTCGGCGTCACGCTGCGTGGCGAGCTCGCCTCGGAAGACGCGCAGCCGCACCGCGTCGATGCCGTAGACCACGCGCCCGATGCCCGACCAGAAGATGCCGCCGGCGCACATCACGCAGGGCTCTCCCGAGGCATACATCGTGGCGGTGGCGAGCGTCGCGCGTGGCACACGCGGCGTGGCCTCGCGCAGCGCGCCCATCTCGGCGTGGGCCGTGCAGTCGCCGCTCTCGCCGTTGCGGTTGGTCGCTTCGGCCAGCACGGTGCCATCGGCCCCGACGATCACCGCGCCGAACGGCCGGTTGCCCCGCTCGCGCGCCAGCGCCGAGAGGCCGATGGCGCGCCGCAGGTACAGCGCATCGCGTTCGCCGAGCGCCACTTCGTCCGGCGCGCTCACGCCTTCACCATGCGCTCGGCCTTGGGCGGCAGGAACGCCAGGTTGTAGACGGTGGCCGGGTCGGGCTTGGCCTTGAGGCCGAAGGTCTGCGCCACCTCGTGGACCTGGGCCTCGACGAACGCCCGCTTCACGTCGCCCACGCCGTGCTCGCGCGTGTCGGCGGCGAGCACGTAGCCCTGGGTGATGCGCCAGCGCTCGAGCTCGACCTTCTCGTCGACCATGGGTTCGCGCTGCTTCACGTAGGCCATCGCCGCCTGAGGATTGGCGACGGTCTCGAGCAGCGCCTTGTTGGTCGCGCGCAGGAAACCGGCCACCGCCAAGGGCCGCTCGGCGATGAACTTGCTCGACGCCAGCACGGCGTTGCCGTACACCGCGAGGCCGGTGCTGGCGAACGACAGCACCGACAGGTCCTCGGGCTTGATGCGCTGGAAGAGCGAGACGGCCGAATCGTGGAAGTAGGTCGCGCCGTCGACGTCGCCGCGCACCACCACGTTGTCACGCTGGCTGAAGTCGGTCGTCACCCATTCGATGGCCTCCGGCTTCACGCCGGCATGCTTGGCCGCCATGGGCCAGCAGCGCTTGGTCGACTCGACCGCGGCGGCAGCGATGCGCTTGCCTTGCAGGCTCTTGAAGTCGGCGGTGATGCCGCGGTCCTTGCGCCCGATGATCGCGAAGGGCGCGCGGTTGTAGTACTGGTAGACCGCCTGCACCAGCGGCGCGCCGGCTTGTGCACCCGTTTGTGCGGCGTTGAACTCGATCAGCGAGCTCACGTCGCCGAAGCCCATGTCGTAGGCGCCGCTCGCGGTGCGGGTGATCGAGGCGACCGAGCCGCTGCCGACGTCGATGCTGACGTCGAGCCCTTCGGCCGTGTAGTAGCCCTTGTAGAGCGCCACGAGGAAGGGCGCGGTCTGGCCGCTGATGCGGAAGTCGAGCGTGAAGCGCAGCTTGACGGGCGCTTGTGCGCGCACGACGAAAGGCGAGGCGAAGGCGGCAGTGGCCGCGCCGAGTTGCAGAAGTTGACGGCGTTTCATGGTGGGCTCCAGAGAAAAGTGAAATTCAGGCGACGGCCTGGATGGGGATGACGGCCGGCTGGTCCGCATTGCCGCGGTGGATCTCGCGCTCGCCGTGCCGGGCCAGGTGCTCCATCAGCTTCTTGCGGATGAGCATGCCGGGGCGGTCGCTTTCCATCGAGTACTCGACGCCGCGCCGGCGCGTGTCGATCACCGCATCGGGGTCGGTGGACTCGAGGATGTCCTTGTCTTCGCGGGTGATCTCTTCGTCGAAGTCGATCAGCATCTGCGCCGGGCAGTCGTCTTCCGTGTCGTTGCGGAAGAGCCACTGGCACAACTGGATGCGCCCGTCGTCGATGGGCGTGAAGCAGTTGATGATGATGTGGCGGATGCCCGATGGGTATTCGATGTCGAGCCGCCGCGAGAAGGGCATGAAGTAGGCGTTGCGCATGTGGCGCGTGGTCACCGGGTCGGTCACGCCGCTGATGCGCTGGTAGCGCTCGGGGTTGGCGGCGGGGATCACCGTCTCGGCGTAGAAGCCTTCGGCGTTCTCCACCAGCTCGTACTTGCTTGGCTTCGGTTGCGCGGCCACGCCGAAGGTGGCGCGGTGCACGAAGCTGAAGTGCGAGTTGTCGAAGCTGTTTTCCAGCGCCCGCATCGGGCTCGTGTTCCAGGTCTCGTAGAACTGGAAGATGGTGCGCCAGCCGGGCGCGCCGAACTCGGGCACGGCGGGGATGTCGGCGATCGGCTCCTCGAGCGCCACCCAGGCGTAGCCGTAGCGTGCCGTGCAGCGGTAGGCCGGCGTGCAGTAGTCAGGCGGTATGGGTTTGTCGTCGGCGTACTGCGGGATGCGCACGACACGGCCGCTGCGGTCGTAGGTCCAGCCGTGGTAGCCGCATTCGAGACGGCCTTCGACACAGCGGCCTTTCGAGAGCTTGGCCGTGCGGTGGCAGCAGCGGTCCTTCAGTGCCGCGGGCTCGCCGCGTTCATCGAGGAAGAGGACGATGTTTTCGCCCAGCAGCGTGAAGGGCTGCGGCCCCTCGGCCAACTGGGCGAGCGGCATCACCGCATGCCAGTGCTTGCGGAAGACGGGTTGGCGGGTGGTCAGCATGGAAGCGCTCCGACTCTCGAAGTGATGAACCTCCTGCGTGGTGCGGGGGCACCAGCACAGGGCACTTCGAGAGCAATTTCCGGCCGCTTCGGCTCAGGCAGCACCGTGGCGGTGCCGCGAGCGCGGGGCGGTGAACGCTTCTACTCTCGTGAACGCGATGAATGCAGCTAGCGTGCCAGCGTCTGTTCCAACTAGATCGCGAAAGACCATTCAGCCAGCGACGCGTGTTCGGCGCGGTGGACGCGCGAATGCTGCTGGCGCTGGCGCCGCACCCACTGGGCGGCGAGGGGCAACGGGCCGAAGCCCGACTCCGCGTTGATGTGTCCGGCATCGCCGAGGTTGTGGACATGGCTGCCCCATCGGCGGGCCCAGCGTTGCGCCTCGTCGGCGCTCATCCACGGGTCGGTGTCGCTGGCGATGAGCGTGGTGCGCGCGCCGAGCGGCGCAGCATGCAGCCGCTGCTGCAGGCCGAAGCGCTGCGGGTCGGCCGGCGCGACGAGCAGCGCCGCCGCAATGCGCGACTCGCCCCAGCCCAGCAGCTGCGCGAGCGCCAGGCAGCCGAAGCTGTGCGCCACCGCGATCACCGGGCCGCGCACGCCTTCGAGCGTCTCGCCGATGCGGTCGGCCCAGCGCTCGAGCTCGGGCACCGACCAGTCGTCCTGGCGCACGCGCAGCGCATCGGGGTGCAGCGCGTGCAGCCAGGTCTGCCAGTGCGCCGGCCCACTGTCGTGCAGGCCGGGCACGATCAGCAGGCGCGGCACCGCGGCTTCAGAGAGCGGCATCACAGTGCAGCGATGGAGACCTCGGTCGACTTGACCAGCGCGATGACCTCGCGGCCGACTTCCAGCTTGAGCTCCTTGACCGAGCGGGTGGTGATGACCGAGGTGACGACCAGGCCGGACGGCGTCTCGACGTCGATCTCCGAGACGACCGGTCCTTCGATGATTTCCTTGACCTTGCCGCGGAACTGGTTGCGCACGTTGATGGCGGTGATGCTCATGGGTGTCCTCGTGGGATGTGGGAGAGAAAAACAATAGGGTCAGAGTGCGAAGCGCCAGCCGCCGAAGCCCGAGGGCACGGCGGTCTCGGCTTCGGGTGGCAGCTCGGCCGCAGGCTGCTGCAGCACGCGCAGCAACACCCGCTCTTCGAGCGCCGCAAACGTGGCGTTGCCACGCGAGCGCGGGCGCGCGAGGGGAATGACTTCGTCGAGCGCGATGTGGTGGTCTTCGATCAGGATCACGCGGTCGGCCAGCGCCACGGCCTCCGACACGTCGTGCGTGATGAGGATGGCGGTGAAGCCATGCTCCTTCCACAGGCGCTCGATCAGGCCGTGCATCTCGATGCGGGTCAGTGCATCCAGCGCACCCAGCGGCTCGTCGAGCAGCAGCAGGCGCGGGCGGTGCACCAGCGCGCGGGCGAGCGCCACACGCTGGCGCTGTCCGCCCGAGAGCACCGCCGGCCATTCGTGGGCGCGGTCGGCCAGGCCCACGTCGGCCAGGGCCTCGAGCGCACGCGCCTTCGCATCGGGGCCTTCGAGGCCGAGCGCGATGTTGTCGAGCACGCGCTTCCACGGCAGCAGGCGCGCGTCCTGGAACATGATGCGCACGTCGTCGCGGTGCTTCGCGAGCGGCTCGCCGTCGAGCGTGAGCGTGCCGGCCTGCGCCGATTCGAGCGCGGCGACCAGGCGCAAGAGCGTGCTCTTGCCGCAGCCGCTGCGGCCGACGATGGCGATGAATTCGCCGGGGGCGACGTCGAGGTTCACGCCGTCGAGCACGACACGCTCGCCGTAGACCTTGCGCAGCTCGCGCACCGCGAGGGCGAGGCCCTGGGGTCGCGAGGTGGTCTTCACGTGGTGCAGCGCAGGGCTTGCGATTTCGGTGCGGGCCATCTCAGGCCTCCTTCACTTGGTAGCCCGGGTGCCAGCGCAGCCACCAGCGCTCGAGTGCCTTGGCCAGCACGTCGGCCAGCTTGCCGAGCAAGGCGTAGAGCAGGATGCCCACGAGCACCACGTCGGTCTGCAGGAACTCGCGCGCATTCATCGTGAGGTAGCCGATGCCGGACTGCGCCGAGATCGTCTCGGCCACGATGAGCAGCACCCACATCAGGCCCAGCGAGAAACGCAGGCCCACCAGCACCGAGGGCAGCGCGCCGGGCAGGATCACCTGGCGGTAGAGCTGCCAGCCGCTCAAGCCGTAGCTGCGCGCCATCTCGATCAGGCCCTTGTCGACCGAGCGGATGCCGTGGAAGGTGTTGAGGTAAATCGGGAAGAAGACCCCCACCGACACCAGGAAGAGCTTGGCGCTCTCGTCGATGCCGAACCACAGGATGACGAGCGGGATCAGCGCGAGCGCCGGGATGTTGCGCACCATCTGCAGCGTGGTGTCGAGCAGCGTCTCGCCGATGCGGAAGGTGCCGGTGAAGAGGCCGAGGACGAGGCCGAGCCCGCCACCGATGGCCAGGCCCGCGAGGGCACGGCCGGTGCTCACCGCCACGTGCTGGATCAGCTCGCCCGAGGCGAGCAGTTTCCAGAAGGCGGTGATGACCGACAGCGGCTCGGGCAGCACGCGCGTGGAGAGCCAGCCGCCACGCGACGACAGCTCCCACAGCACGAGGATCAGCACCGGCACCAGCCAGGGCAGCGCCCGCTGCCTGAACGAAGACGTGTTGGGGCGGCTCATGGCATCAGCTCTGCGAGACCTTCGGCACGTAGGTGTTGGCGACGATCTCGCCGAACGGCCCGGTGAGCGTGCGGCCGGGCAGCTTGTTCTGCACGTCCAGCGGCAGGAGCGGGAACACCAGCTCGGCGAAGCGGTGCGCTTCCTCGAGGTGCGGGTAGCCGCTCAGGATGAAGTAGTCAAGGCCCAGCGCGGCGTACTCCTTGATGCGCTCGGCCACCTGCTCGGGGTTGCCCACGAGGGCCGTGCCGGCACCGCCGCGCACCAGGCCCACGCCGGCCCACAGGTTGGGCGAGATCTCCAGGCCCTCGCGGATGTTGGCCTTGTTGAACTTGCCCTTGTGCAGCTCGGCCATGCGGCGCTGGCCCACCGAGTCCATCTGCGCGAACTTGGCCTGCGCAGCAGCGACCACGCTCTCGTCGAGGTGCGAGACGAGCTCGGCCGCGGCACGCCACGCTTCCTCTTCGGTCTCGCGCACGATCACGTGCAGGCGGATGCCGAAGCTGAGCTTGCGGCCGTGCCTGGCGGCACGCCCGCCCACGTCGGCCACCTTCGCGGCCACGGCGGCGGGCGGCTCGCCCCAGGTGAGGTAGGTGTCGACCTGCTCGGCAGCGAGGTCGTGCGCCTCTTCCGACGAGCCGCCGAAGAAGACCTGCGGATACGGCTTGTTGATGGGCGGGTACAGCAGCTTGGCGCCCTGCACCTTGAGGTGCTGGCCTTCGAAGTCGAGCTCTTCGCCGTCGTGGCTGCGCGCGAGGATCTCGCGCCAGATCTTCAGGAACTCGGCACTCTCTTCATAGCGGGCCTTGTGGCTGAGGAACTGGCCGTCGCCGGCGAGCTCCTGCGCATCGCCACCGGTCACCAGGTTGACGATCAGGCGGCCACCCGAGAGGCGATCGAGCGTCGCGGCCATGCGGGCCGATTGCGAGGGCTGAACGAGGCCCGGCCGCAGCGCGACCAGGAACTTGAGGCGCTTGGTCGCGTCGATCAGGCTCGCGGCGGTGACCCACGAGTCTTCGCAGGAACGGCCGGTGGGCAGCAGCACGCCTTCGTAGCCCAGCGTGTCGGCGGCGACGGCCACCTGCTTGAAGTAGTCGAAGGTGGCGGCGCGGGCGCCCTTGCTCGTGCCGAGGTAGCGGCTGTCGCCGTGGGTGGGGATGAACCAGAGGATCTTCATGGGCTCGTGCTCGTGGGGGTTGTGGCGTGATGGGTTGTTCTGGGTGTCAGGCGGGTTGCCAGACGATGTCGGCCACGCGGATGGCCTTGGGGATCAGGCCCAGCTCGTGGAAGGCGTCGGCCACCTTCTGCTGCTCGGCGACAAGCGCCGGCGTCAGCGGGCCGACTGGCGAACGCGGGCGCCGCTCCAGGACGCGCAGCACGGTGGCGAGGCCGAGGCCGGAGAACTCGGCGTACTGCTTCGCGGTGTCGGCGCGGTTCCTGTGGACGTAGACGTCGGCCTCGGTGAGCGCGGCGAAGAGATGGCGCAGCACCGCCTCCTGCTGCACCAGGCCGCGCGAGGCGAGGTAGAAGGAGTTGTTGCTCGTGAGCCCGCGGCTCGTGACGAGCGGGCGCGCCTTGCCATCGAGCTCGGCGGCGGCGTAGTACGGGTCCCAGATCGACCACGCATCCACCGAGCCGCGCTCGAAGGCCGCGCGGGCATCGGCCGGCGCCAGGTAGATCGGCTGGATGTCGCTCCACTGGAGGCCGGCCTTCCTGACGATCTGCACCAGGAGGTGGTGCGCGCTCGAGCCCTTCTGCAGCGCGATGCGCTTGGCCCTAAGGTCGGCGATCGACTTGAGCGGCGAGCCTTCGCGCACCAGCAGCGCCGAGGTGTCGGGCTTGCTGGGCTCGGCGCCGACGTAGACGATGTCCTTGCCGGCGGCCTGCGCAAAGACGGGCGGCGAGTCGCCGACCGAGCCGAACTCGATGCTGCCCACCGCCAGCGCTTCCAGCAGCTGCGGGCCGGCGGGGAACTCGACCCACTGCACCGGCGTGCCGGGCAGTCGCTGCTCGACCAGCTTCAGCGACCGGGTGATCGTGAGGTTGATCGAGCCCTTCTGGAAGCCGATGCGCAGCGGGGCGCTGCTGGCACGGGCCTGGGGCCACCAGCTCGCGGCCGTCACCGAGAGGATGCCACCCAGGACGGAGCGCCTGTTCGGAGTGCTCATGGGCGTCTCCCTTCGTGCGCTCAGTTGCTCTTGGCCACCGCCACGCCGCGCGGCAGCGCGTCGCTCACGCGGATGGCCTTGGGGATGAGCTTCAGCTCATGGAAGACGTCGGCGATCTTCTGCTGCTCGGCGGCCACCTGGGCGCTGATGGGCACGATGCCGTAGGCGAAGCGGCCGGCGGCCACCTCGGTGATCGACGGATCGAGGCCGATCTGCGGCGCGAGCAGCTCGGCCACGGCCTTCGGGTTGGTGGCGGCCCAGCGGTCGAGCTTGGCCAGCTCGTCGATGATGGCCTGGATCACCTGCGGATGCTTCTCGGCGTAGGGGCGTGCGGCCAGGTAGAACTGGTGGTTGGCGACGATGCCCTTGCCATCGGCGAGCTGGCGTGCGCCGAGCTGCTTCTCGGCGGCGGCGAGGAAAGGATCCCAGATCACCCAGGCGTCGACCGAGCCGCGCTCGAAGGCCGCGCGGGCATCGGCCGGCGGCAGGAAGACGACCTGCACGTCACCGTACTTGAGGCCGGCCTTCTCGAGCGCCTTCACCAGCAGGAAGTGCACGTTGGAGCCCTTGTTGAGCGCGACCTTCTTGCCCTTGAGCTCGGCCACGTTCTTCAGCCCCGAGTCCTTGGGCACGATGATGGCTTCGCCACCCGGTGCGGGCGGCTGGTTGGCCACGTACACGAGGTCGGCACCGGCCGCCTGCGCAAAGATCGGCGGCGCTTCGCCCACGGTGCCGAAGTCGATCGAGCCGACGTTCAGGCCTTCGAGCAACTGCGGGCCGGCGGGGAACTCGGTCCACTTGACGGTGATGCCCTGCGCGGCGAGGCGCTTGTCGAGGTCGCCCTTGGCCTTGAGGATGGTGAGCGTGCCGTACTTCTGGAAGCCGATGCGCAGCTCCTTGGGCGCGGTCTGCGCGTGTGCGCCGAGCGAGAGCGTGGCGCCGAGCGCGGCCAGGCCGGCGGTGACGAGGTGCAGCCAGCGGCGGCGCGATGGGGCGTGATTCGAGTTCATGTGATGTGTGCTTTCGTCAGGAAAAGGGGCGCCCGACCCGACGGGGCGTCGGGCACCGAAGTCGCCCACGAGGGCGAGGAGACAACCGGGAAACTGGAAACTGCGGAGGTCTGCGCGAGCCGGGGCCGGCTCAGCCGGTCAACATCGCGCCGGTTCGGCGCTGCGCATTCGGTCGGTGGCGGCGAGCAGCGGCTGCAGCGCGCGGTCGAGCCGCTCCAGCAGGGCATCGTCGGGCGCATAGCCCCCGGTGGCGCTACCCGCGGGCAGCGAGGGCAGCTGCGCATCGGTGGCATAGACACCGTCGAGGATGTTGCGCGCGCCCAGGGCCGAGAGCACCGGCTTCAGCGCGTAGTCGACCGCCAGCAGGTGGGCGATGCTGCCCCCGGTGGCCAGCGGCAGCACGGTCTTGCCGCGCAGCGCGTCCTGCGGCAGCAAGTCGAGCCAGAGCTTGAGCAGGCCGCTGTAGGCCGCCTTGTAGATGGGCGTGGAGACGATCAGCACGTCGGCCTCGGCCACACGCGCGACGCTCGCCGCCACGTCGGGGTGCGACGCATCGGCGGCCACCAGCGCGTGCGCCGGCAGCTCGCGCACATAGACACGGTGGCGCTCGTGCGCCGCGTTTTCGAGCCGGGCCTGCGCCAGCTCGAGCAGCCAGCCGGAGCGCGAGCGTTGTGAGGGACTGCCTGAAATGCTGAGGATCTTCATGGTGACTGCACGATAGCCAACAGCCCGCACGCTGCCTACGAACGAAATCGAGCATCGATATCGCTTTGGCGGCCAGGCCGATGCCACTTCCACACGCGTGGAGAATCCGCCCCATGGCAGACCCCGACCCCTCGACGCTTCGGCACACGCCGCTGGAAGACCTGCAGGCACTGCTGATCGGCACCCTGCTCGTGTCGCTGGCGGTCACGCTCTTCCAGCATGCCGGGCTGCTGTCGGGCGGCACCGCGGGCATCGCCTTCCTCGCGCACTACCTCGGCGGCTGGTCGTTCGGCCTCGCCTACTTCGTCATCAACCTGCCCTTCTATTGGCTGGCGTGGCGGCACATGGGCAAGAGCTTCACGCTGCGCACGCTGGCGGCGGTGGTGCTCGTGGCGGTGATGAGCGACTGGCTGCCGCGCCACCTCGTGCTGGCCTCGCTCGACGCATGGCTGGCCGCGCTGCTCGGCGGCGTGCTGATGGGCAACGGTTTCCTGGTGCTGTTCCGGCACCAGGCGAGCCTGGGCGGCCTGGGCATCCTCGCGCTGCTCGCCCAGAAGAAGAAGGGCTGGCGGGCCGGGCACGTGCAGATGGCGATGGACGCGGCGATCGTGTGCGCGGCGCTGGCCACCGTGCCGCTCGACCGGGTCGCCCTCTCGGTGGCGGCCGCCGTGGTGCTCAACCTCGTGATCGCCACCAACCACCGCCCCGGGCGCTACGTGGCCCAGTAGCCCGGCGGCCGCCTGCGCGTCGACACCGCCCCCGACACACCCTAGGATCCGGCGCATGGCCGCGAACCCCGTTCCGTTGCGCAGCGAACTGCGCTTCGCCACCCTGGCCTCGGGCGCACGCATCGCCTGGGCCGAGAGTGGCCGCAGCGTGGCCGGCCAGCCGCCGCTGGTGCGCGCCGCGCACTGGATGACGCATGTGGAACACGATGCGCAGTCGCCGCTGTGGCAACCCTGGCTCACACGCCTGGGCCGCTCGCTGCGGGTGGTGCGCTACGACGAACGCGGCTGCGGTTCGTCGTCGGGCGACGACACACCACCCGGCCTCGCCGCGGCCACCGAGGAACTGGCCGCGGTGGTCGACGCCTGCGGCAGCCCGCGCGTGGCCGTGCTGGGCCTGTCGGGCTCGTGCGCCGCGGCGGTGGCGTATGCGGCGCGCCACCCCGAACGTGTCAGCCACCTGGTATTGCACGGCGGCTACACCCACGGCCTGCTGCACCGCGAGCCCAGTGCCGACGCCCTCGCCTACCACCGTGCGCAGCTGCAGCTGATGGCGCTCGGCTGGGGCCGCCACCATTCGGCGGTGCAGCAGTTCTTCACCAGCACGCTGCTGCCCGAGGCCACGCCCGAGCAGGCGGCGGCGCTGAACGAGCAGCAGCGCCTGTCGTGCGATGGCGCGCGGGCCGCGGCCATCCTCGATGCACGCGCGGCGCTCGACGTGCGGCCCTTCCTGCCGCAGGTGCGCTGCCCCACGCTCGTGCTGCATTGCGACGGCGAGGCGATGGTGCCGGTGGAGCGCGGCCGCGAGCTGGCCGCGGCCATCGCCGGCGCGCGCTTCGAGCCGCTGCGCAGCCGCAACCACATTCCGCTGGCAGGCGAAGCGGCGTTCGAACGCTTCTGCGATGCCATCACCGAGTTCGTCGGCGGGTCGTCGTCCATCGGTCCGGGCCCGCAGTTCACCCGCCGCGAACGCGAGCTGCTCGACGCGGTCGCACGAGGTCTCGACAACCTGCAGATCGCCGCCCATCTCGGCGTGGCCGACAAGACGGTGCGCAACGCGCTCTCGCAGCTGTACGCCAAGCTCGGCGTCGAAGGCCGACCGCAGGCCATCGTGCGGGCCCGCGAGATGGGCCACGGCCAAGGCTGAAGCACGGGCGGGACGCGGGTCCCGCTCCGCGACGAGATCCACGCAGCCTTCGGGGCGCTTGTCCCGTGGCCCGCGTCGGCACCGCGCGCTGCAATGAAGCTCCCCAGTCCGACGAGGAGCCCACCATGTCACCCGCCGCCCGTTCCCTGCAGGCCTTCGGTCTCTATCTGTGTGTGCTGGGCCCCGGCCTGCTCGTCGCGCCCGGGCCGCTGCTCGCGCCCTTCGGCATCGCCGCGCCGCAGGAGGTGTGGGTGCGTGTGGCCGGCCTGCTCGCGTTGGTGATCGGCGCGTACTACCTGGTCGCAGCGCGGCACGAGTTCGTGCCGTTGATGCAGGCGAGCGTGGTGGCGCGCTTCGGCGTGCTGGTGGTGTTCACCGGCCTCGTGCTCGCGGCCGGGGCGCCGCCCGCGTTGATCGCCTTCGGCCTGGTGGACGCGGCGGCCGCCACCTGGACGGCCGTGGCCCTGCGCCGCAGCCTCAGGCCAGCGTGCGCTTGAAGAACGCGACCGTGCGCTGCCACGCCAGCTTGGCGGCGGCCTCG